>JAFGNK010000181.1 GCA_016927055.1 Methanotrichaceae archaeon
CCAAAGTTGTACTTTGAAGTCCAAGTGCCCGTCAAATCTACATCCTGTGCAAGAGCGACCTGGCTCGATTGGACCAGGATACAAATTAGTAATGATAATAATATTTTATCCATTTCATCACTTGTCATAGAAATCAGTGGCCGGATATTTAAACCTTTTACTAGTTCTGATCTTAGATCATTGCCTGGCCCTCTTTTGCATATCTTCCTAATTCCGATTTTAAAATCAATGGCCTCTTACACTTGTCTTTTGGCAGAGAAATATTTGCCGCGTCAGGCTTCCATGCACCCGGTCCGTATGCTTTTGCACAACATCGAAGCCCGCATTCACGAGCAAGGCATCAAGCGAGCTATCCGCCACGATTACCATGTGCCCGCCAGATTTGATTGTTCGGAAGAGTTCGCTTAAACTTTCCTGCAAGAGAAGTTCCTTCGACTTTGCCAGAATCTTGGCAGATCTTCCATAGGGTGTATCCAAGACCGCTGCATCAATAGAAGAGTCTTGCATCGGTAGACGCTTTGCATCCCCTAATAAAAGAGAACAATCCAGAGACTGCAGATTGCATAATGCACCCTTCACCAGCCTGGTCTGAACCTCTACACCCACCCCCCGGATGCCGATTAGGCAGGCTTCGATAAGAATGCCGCAGGTTCCGGCAAAGGGATCGAGCAGAATCTCGCCTGCGCGAACCTGGGTGAGATTGATCAATGAACGAGCCATGCGCGGCATGAGCACGCCGGGATGGAAAAAGGGCTTAAGGTGAGGCCGGCGCGCCTCAAAGGAGCCTCTCTCGGTCCGGGCAGCCTCGAGCCCCAGGACGATCTTTCCCGAGGTGATGACGGCTCGCAGCACCATCTCCGGCCTCTTCAGGTCTGCCCTGTAGCCTCTTTGAAAAAGGATGCGTCCCACCTCATGTTCCACGGCATCTGCCGCGGGCGTTGCATCCTTTATGCGCCGGGCCCTTATCAGATACTTCTTGCGGGGCAGGTCCAGAAGGTTCGCAGACTGGGCGATAGCCTCCAGGTTCGCGTCGCAGATCGCCAGAACCTCGATGATGCGATGAGTCATGGCCAGACGCTGACCCAATAATTGCACATCGAGGTCTTCCGATTCCACTATCAGGCACTGGTCCAGGAAAGCGAGCTCTCTAAAGCTCGATGAGAAGATCTCTACCAGGGCCAGGGCTTCGCTTCTAGGCAGCGTCTCATGCTCCCCGGACAGCTCAAAGGCGTAAGTCGTCATATTAGAATAATCCCCAATAATCCCCAATTAATCGAAAAAAATTGCTGCAGGGACGCGAGGCCGCCGTGGAATTAGCCCTTCCAATGTGCTTTTGGCGTCCTTCGGATCGGTTGGCATCCACGGGCTTTAGGACAGGTAGCTGTTCACATCCCTGTAATTGAACTTCTTAGAGCCCAGGACGTTTTCCAGGAAGTTGAAGAGGGCCCTTCTCACATCATCGGAGAGCAGCGGATACCAGGTGGGGCTGGCCACGACAACTGCCCGGAAGGCGAAGAACGGCGCGATGACCTCCAGCAGCTCTTCGTCGCCCGTCTTTTCCAGGTAGTTTTCGAAGAACAACTCGAAGAGGTCCTTCAGGTCACCGGTCAGGCGCAAGCTCTTTTGCACGGAGTAGAAGATGTAGTTCATGGCCAGGGCAGTGATGTCATCCGCGGCTTCTCCCCACTCCCCCCGGCTTCGGTCCAGGATGGTGAAGTCCGTGCCCTCCCGGAACATAATATTCCAGGGGTGGAAGTCACCGTGCACCTGGCAGAGGCGGCGGGCTTTATCGCGCAGCATCCAGCGCCACTCGACACAGATCTTCTCGACATCTTGCAGCTCATCCGGGTCGAGGAAGCTGGGAGCATCCGGATAGTCATCCAGAATGCCAAAGATGCACTCGCCGTCCCCCACAGTCTCCCTGATCTTACGCTGATAGAGGGGCGGGCAGTCGTTCTTGACTGCGTGAATCTCGGCAAGATAATTAGAGAGGGCTACGACCCGGTCGAAGTCAAGGTCAGTTGCGCCCTTCTCTTTTACCCGCTCCAGGTCGAAGAAGTACTCCTTTCCCTCGACTTTCTCCATGAGCAAAAAGTATTCGCGAGCATCTCCCGCGGAGACCAGTTTTCCTTTATCTGTGAAGTAGCCCACATCAAGAGATGGGACGTGTTTGGGGAGACGGGCAAAGGTCGAATTCTGCCAGATCATAATCCTGGCCCGGTCAGAAAAGTGGTCGTGGCCAAAGCCATATTGCACGCGCATGGAGGAGATCACGGCCGAACCCTTCTTTCCCTTGATCTCGTACTCCACCAGCAGAGGCGATCCGTATCCAAATCCTTTTACGTCCTCTGTGGTGGGTATGGTTTCACCCATCTTGCGAGTACTCAGGAGCTTTAAATCTCGCCCATAAAGGCTCTTCAGATATGCTTCCAGGTTACCTCTTTTCAGATCCAAGACCCTACACCCCTTTATGTTCCTTTTAAGTTCCCATCTGCCAGCTATGCAGGTATTTGTCCTGCTCCGCGGTGAGCTTTTCCGTCTCCAGACCCATGGAGGCCAGCTTCAGCTCCGCCACCCTGCGATCGATCTCCACAGGAACGGCATAGACCTTCTTCTCCAGCTTGCGTCCTTGCTCCACTATGTAGCGCACGGCCAATGCCTGGTTGGCAAAGGACATGTCCATGACCTCAGGAGGATGGCCGTAGGCGGCTGCCAGATTTATAAGCCGTCCTTCCGCAAGCAGGTAGAGCCTGCGACCGTCTTGGAGTTTGTACTCCGCGACATTGTTTTGCACCTCGGCCTTCTCTGTGGCCATCTTCTCCAGAGCCGGGATGTCAATCTCCACATTGAAGTGCCCGCTATTGGCAAGGACGGCCTGGTCCTTCATCTGCATGAAGTGCTCTGCTCGAATGACGTTGATGTCGCCGGTTAAAGTGACAAAGAGATCCCCCAGGGGTGCAGCCTTGTGCATGGGCATGACTCTATAGCCGTCCATGGCCGCTTCCAGGGCTTTTCTTGGCTCGATCTCAACCACAATCACGTTTGCACCCAGACCGCGGGCGCGCAGGGCAAATCCCCGACCGCACCAGCCGTAGCCGGCCACGACCACGGTCTTGCCGGCGAAGAGGAAGTTGGTGGCCTGCATGATGCCGTGCAGAGTGCTCTGGCCGGTACCGTAGCGGTTGTCGAACATCATCTTGGTCTCAGCGTCATTGACAGCGATGACCGGGTAGAGCAGAGCCTTGTCCTCGGCCATGGCCCGCAGGCGCACGACACCGGTGGTGGTCTCCTCGCAGCCGCCGAACATCTGCGCGGCCAGCTCCGGCTGCTCCTTGTGAATGATGGCGATGGTATCGGCGCCGTCGTCCAAACTGACGTTGGGCTTAAGATCCAGGGCTTTCTTGATGCAGTCGTAGTACTCCTGCTCGTTTTCACCGCGGAAGGCGTAGACGTGCAGGCCCCGCGCCGCCAAAGCTGCCGCCACCTCGTCCTGGGTGGACAGCGGATTGGAGCCTGTGACCGCCACCTCGGCGCCGCCGGCCACGAGAGTGGTGATGAGATTGGCCGTCTCTACCGTCACATGCAGACAGGCCACGATGCGCGCGCCCTTGAGCGGCTTTTCCTTCTCAAATTCCTCTTTTATCTTCTCTAAAACGGGCATGTGCCTGCGCGCCCATTCGATGCGCTTTTCTCCGGCCTCGGCCAGGCCCGGATCTTTGACTACGCTTTTATGCAAAATAAATCACCTTGAAATTTAATTAGTTTGACCTGAGGGAAGAGACCTTTTTTCAGATACTTAAATCCAACCCAAACCCGGCGTTCCTGGTGGGTGCCTACCGTTTGGGCCACCATAAGCATTTTGCACCAGAACCGCCCTGGGAGTCATTGCAGGCAAAGATCATTTGCCCACCTTGCCGGGATATGGTAACGCCAGTGCAGGGATACTTGAAGGAGATAAAATGTTGATAGCCTTGCCGGATGGCAGCAGAAAAGAGATCACAGAAGAATGCGCCCGCATCGAAGACATCCTCAAGCAGCTGGGCATAAATCCCGAGGAGGTCATCGTGGCCAAGAACGGCAAGATAGTCTCGGAGGAGGAGACGGCCGGCTGCTCAGATGAGCTGAAAATCGTGCGGTTTGTGCATGGCGGCTAGATGATCATGCTAAGTGATAGCGAAAAAAAGAGATACTCCCGCCAGATCCGCCTCTTTGGCGAGGACGGCCAGGAGAAGCTTAAGAGGACCCGCGTCTTCATAGCCGGAGCGGGGGGCCTGGGCTCGGTCATCTCCATCTACATGGCAGCAGCGGGCTTCGGCAAAATTCGCATCTGTGACTGCGACGCGGTGGAGCTCTCCAACCTCAACCGCCAGATACTGCATGCCAATGCAGACGTAAGCCGGCCCAAGGCCCTATCGGCTTATGAGACCTTAACCGGCATAAACCCGGAGATCGAGGTGGAAGCAGAGGTGCAGACCATTTCCGAGGACAACATCGATCAGCTCCTGCTGGGCAGCGACCTGATTATGGATGCCATGGACAACTTCCCGGTTCGATACCTCTTGAACCGAGCAGCTCTAAAAAGAAAGATCCCGCTTTTTCATGGAGCTATCAGCGGCTACCAGGGCCAGGCCACCACCATCATCCCCGGCAAGACGGCCTGCCTCTCCTGCATATTCCCACGAGCCCCTCCTGCAGCAACCTTCCCGGCTCTGGGCAGCACCTGCGGTATAATCGGCTCTATTCAGGTGACGGAAGCCGTGAAGTATGTTACCGGCACGGGCAAGCTTCTGGAGAACCGCCTCTTGCTCTGGGATGGTCTGAATGCCTGCCTGGACGAGATGGCCTGCGAGCGCAATTCAGTTTGCCGGGACTGCTCTGAATAGCGAACGTTTATAGTGAGTACTGATAGCAAGTATTGATAGTGAGTATTAATAGGAATAATTGCTATATTACATCTGAATCGTAATTGAGCATCATCATTGAAGATTCGCGATCAAGAATCGTCAAGTCAGAGAAAATAAAATCGGCAATCATAGCCAAGAGATGGAACATATGAGCGAAGGCAAAAAGGCGCTATTGGTGATGGGCTGTCCGGAAGTGCCGGTGCAGATGAGCATGGTAATCTATCTGGCTCATAAGCTGAAGAAATCCGGCTGGGATGTGACCGTGGCCGGTACGAATGCTGCCGTCAAGCTGCTCCTGGCCGCCGATCCGGAGAGCTATTATGTGCAAAAGACGGTCGATCTGGACAAGTTGATAGCAGACGTCGTGGAAAAGAAGGTCGATTTTGACATATGCTTCGCCTTCATGCACAGCGATGCCGGCATGACCTATGGGGCAACGTTTTGTGCCATCTCCAAAGCCAGGCTGTTTGCCGTGGTATTCGGCAAGAATGCTGAAGCTCTGGGGGAGAGCATCGACTATCCTGCCGAGAAGATTGTGGCCAAAGCAACTCACAATCCCATTCCTCTCAAGAACAAAATCGATAAGGTGGCTATATGAGCTGTATTGAGCAGTTGAAGTACAAGCTTTACCTGGAGCGCACCTCCTTCAAGGAAGCTCGCGAATACATCGAGAAGAACTCCGAAGAGGTCTACTACGTCGATCCCGGCTACAAGATCTTCAAGGACTACTACATCATCGGTGTGCCTCCCGTAGCTATGGGCGTGCGGGGAAATGAGATGCTCTTTACCTACGTCAAGCCCTGTCACGGCACCTTCGTCATGGGAATGGACTCAGAGGAAGAGATTGCCCGGCTGCGGAAAAATGAGGCGGAAAAGATCAAGAAGTCCTTGAAGAAAGGCGGCGAGAAAGGAAAGGCCGAATCCAAGCCGGCTCCCATTAGATATAGCGATATTTGGAAGAAATAATGTTGGTAAAGGTTCTGGCATTTGCCGGCTTTAGGGAGATCCTGGGAAAAGAGCGAGAATTGTCCCTAAATGAGTCAGTGACGGTAAAAGAGCTGCTGGCAGAGCTAGCTGTAGCCACTCCCAGATTTAAGGAGGCGGCCTTTGACGAATCCGGCGCGCTTCGCGATTATGTTCTGCTCATGATCAACAGAAAACTGATCGATTCCAGACAGGATCTGTCCAGACCGCTGCAAGAGGGTGACGAGCTGGCCATATTTCCTCCCCTGGCAGGAGGCTAAAAGCTCTTGATTGAGATCACAGAAAAGGACTTCTCCCTGGATGAGATGATCAAAAGGGCCCGGAGCAAGGATGCAGGTGCCATTGTCACCTTCCTCGGGACTGTCAGGGACGATGACGGCATAGAGAGAATGGAGGTGGAGGCTTTTTTGGAGGCTGCCCAGGCGGAGCTGGAAGCCATCGAGGAGGAGGCCCGGAGTCGCTTTTCCCTCAGGGCGGTGGAGGTTGTGCACCGGACGGGCTCGCTGGCGGTGGGGGAGAGCATCGTGGCCATCGTCTGCTCGGCAGGCCACCGGGAGGCGGCTTTCTCCGGCTGCCGATACATAATTGAGGAACTGAAAAAAAGAGCGCCCCTCTGGAAGAAGGAGATCGGAGATAAGGGCGAGCGTTGGGTGGGAAGGACGTGAGTAGACTTGAAAATGAATTTATAGTGATATTTTGTACCACCGGCCCGGGCGAGGCAGAGACAGTGGCCAAAGCGCTCGTGAAGGAGCGGCTGGCCGCCTGCGTGAACATATCTCCAGTTCGATCGTGCTACATCTGGGAGGGCGAGCTCAACCTGGACGAAGAGGTGCTCTTGATCATCAAGACCATGAGAAGCCAGCTCGAGCCGCTCAAGAAGAGGATTTTAGAGCTGCACAGCAATGCCGTTCCCGAGATCATTGGATTGCCCATAATCGAAGGCCATCAGCCTTATCTGGATTGGCTGGCTCAATCGGTCGGTTAACGCTATATTTTTGCAGAACATTGTAGTCTGCATGGCCCGAGATCTGAGCGAGAGGGACCTGCAGATTCTATTCAAGCTGGTTCCGGAGCTGGAAGCGCTGAGCAAGAAGGGAATTGAGATCGAGTACATGAACATCCTGCCCCCTGTGGCCAATCACCACTCCCGCAGCGTAGAGGAGTTCAAGCAGCGCCTGAAAAATCTCTCTGTTGAGGATATGCGATATCTCGCCGACCTGGTTTTGGATGGGACGGAGAATACCGGCTGCCTTTATCCCGAGTTTGCCGAGGTCTTCTTCAC
>JAFGNK010000182.1 GCA_016927055.1 Methanotrichaceae archaeon
GTGCCTGCGGATGCTGGCCAAAGCCCAGATCGGCTACTTCGAATTGCAGCGCATCAAGATCCTCAACATCAATGGCCGCAGCTTCTGCTGGCTAGGACCGTAACGATTCATCGCAGGAGGTGCGCGGCGCCCTTATTGTCTTCCCGCTCATGATTCATGGAGGAGAACCACCACAGCCCCCCTGATTGTGGAACATGACCCGCTGCTATACAAGGATGCCAAAGAGACGGTGGAGAGCAGGCCACGCAAATGGAGGCGAAGATGCCGGGGGCCCCGGTCACATTGGAAGCATGCTCATGAGGTGGCTGATCGAGCCCAGGTAGATAGGAACTTTGAAGGGTATTTAAAAAATGGCTGAAGTCGACCCAGAAGAATTTGCAGAATTTTTATAATAACATTTCATGCCTTAACCACTTACAGCCCTTTATCAAATGTGGCCAATGAGTCTGCCCAGCTCCAGCAGACTCGTAACATCCCGGGAGAAGTCGCGATTGTACTTGATCTCGCATATGTAAGAAGGGCAGATTCTTTTACTTCTAGAAAGACGGCATGCATGCGCCGCCCCCTGGCCTTCAGCCCGCGCATGTCGATCACCCGCAGCTCGCTCCTGGATAGGGCCTGCAACTTCCTCAGGTACTGGCATGTCATGGAAATAGAACTGCACCCGGCGGTCTCCCTGACCCGGATACCTTCAGCGTCCTGATCGTCCCCGTGAAGCTGCTGGCCGGCGCCCTCAATAGCCACCTCGAGCTGCAGCGCCACAAGATCCTCTTCATTAGCGGCCACTACTGTCGCATCCTCAGCCAGCTGGACAGAAATGTCACCGTGCTGGATCCGCACCTGTAGAAGATGACGGAGCTGGCCCGAAGGTTGGGCACCTAGATTGTTCTTAATATTTCCTCTATGATCTGTGCTGCATCACACTTCAAGTCCAAATCCATCGCGCATCATAAGGGGATTTGGGCAGGAATGTATCCTTATAATAATATTTTATGGTTTAAGAGACATAAAAAAAAATGTTACGGTTTACAGGTTATACGCACTACATTGAGCCGGGATCAGGCAGTATACTCCTGCTCTCTAGCTTTTTTCTTTATTTGTGGAATCGTATCGTAGTCTCAAATACATTACCCCAAAAAGGCTTCCAGTGTGGTGCTCCTGCTGGAGGCATGATATTCCACGAGAGAATGGCACGCACCTTTCTAACTGCGCAATTTTGTTCTAACAATGACAATAAAAATTCCGGAAATTCAAGTCTTCGCATTACGGAATATTCCAGTGGCATCTTTCTTTCATTTTTGCTTCCTGCATCAAATACATGCACACGACTTACATTTTGATCCTCGAAAGCATCAACGAAATCTCCATCATTCCTCCAATCTACGTAAAAGCGAACATATTCCATGCTTCCTATTGAGTTGGGGCATGATCCGCCAAAGCCATAGGGAAGTTTTACATGTATCACTCCTACTAATTCCCGTTCGTTTGGATGATAACCTACAGCCATCAACTCTTCGTATTGCTTAGGATTATGCTTGCATACAAACTTTTCAGGATTTTTCGTCCAGGAGGTAAAATCTTCTGGGTTAATTTTCGCTACTTTTAGTTTGTAGTCATTCAGAACATTTATCAATTTTCCTTTGGCCATCAAAGAATTCAAAGTATCAATTGTTGGCAGCATAGCTTCGGCTTCTTTTATGAGTCCTTCATCCATATCGATTTCTCCTAAATTTGCAGTTTATTCCGTCTAGGAACTAATTAATTAATTGAATTCATTCGTTATAAAGTTTTCCCAAAATTTAAAAAAATTTTATAAGTATGGGACTATTCTACCTAAGTTATTTTTAAAATTGCATACTGGATTTTATTATATCAAGAGTGCGGAGGGTCACGAATACCCCGACCTTCAGGTGGATATGAAGTGAACCCTCACACGTTTTTTTGTTCTCTCTTAGGTCTTCTGAATTTCCTTTTCCCCTACAACTAAGGAAATATGCGTTCGCATTCTCTAAAATGCATCTCTATACCAAGCCAGCAAGGATTGCTGCATCCTGAAGATCACTTCACCTCGGTATTCTCAAAGAGATATGCACCCAGGAATAGCATGGCGGCGCAGCAGACCGTCAGAACTGCCAGGTCCACTGCAGGGGAAATGGCGCTCGTGCCTATCAGGCTGTACCTCAAACCGTCCACGCCGTAGGTGAGGGGGTTTGTGTAGGCGAGGCTCCTTATCAATACAGGGAATCTCTCTAGAGGAAAGAGCGCCCCTGATAGGAAGAACAGTGGAAAGATGAGGAAGTTCATGACCAGGCTGAATCCAGACATATCTTTCATCTTTGAGGCGAAAGCCAGGCCCAGGCCGATAAAGGTCGCAGCAATCAGGACCATGAATACCAGGGACAGCAGGAATCCGCTAAGGCTTGGCATCTTCATTCCCAGAAATATCCCTGAGATGAGTATTATCACTGCCTGAAGAATGCCGGTGGTCAGGCCTCCTGCGGTTCGCCCCAGGACTATGGCAATTCTGCTTACCGGCGCTACCATTATCTCTTTTAAGAATCCGAACTCCCTGTCCCAGAGGACGGAAAGGCCGGCAAAGGTGGCCGAAAAGAGCAATGTCATACCTATGATCCCTGGAGTCAGGAAGCTGACGTAGCCTACCCCAGATGGAATGCCCGGCATGCTCGTGCCCCCGCTAAATCCCACGCCCATAAACGCCAGGAAGAAGAAGGGCATGGCAACGGAACCAAAGACGCGACTCTTCAGGCGGAAGAAGCGCAGCATCTCTCTTAGCCAGATGCTGTAAATAGCATAAAGATCCTGTTTCATTTTTTCCTCCGGTGCATCATTGCCACCAGGGAGTTGGCTGTAGCGCCTGTCTCTCGGATCTTCCGGCCCGTGTATTTGAGAAATACGTCCTCTAAAGTGGGCTTATGCAGTCCGACCGAGGTTATCACGGCAGAGCATTCATTTGCCACCTGCATGATCTCTGGGATCCTCTGTTGGGCATGGTCCACCTTGAGTTCAACAGTTCCATTGATGATTGATGCGGACTTGATCCAGGAGAAACGCTGCAGAGACTGGATTAGTGTCTCTGCACCGCTCTGAATCTCCAGGCTGACCGAATCAGATCCAATCATATCTTTGAGATTCTCAGGTGAGTCCAGGGCTACGATCTTACCGTTATCGATGATGGCCACGCGATCGCAGAGGGCGTCCGCTTCTTCCATGTAGTGGGTGGTGAGGACGATCGTTACACCGTTCTCTTTATTCATATTGCGAATGTACTGCCAGATATATCGCCTGGTCTGGGCATCCAGGCCAAGGGTGGGTTCGTCTAAGAAGAGCACATGTGGATAATGCATCAGTCCCCTAGCAATCTCCAGCCGCCGCTGCATGCCACCAGAGTAGTCTTCCATCTTGATATCGGCCTTCTCAGCCAGATCCACCAATTCTAAAACCTCATCGATCCTCCTCTGGCGCAGGGGGCCGTCCATTCCGTACATCCTGCCGTGAAAGTCCAGATTCTCCCGGCCGGTCAGCATACCATCGATAGCAGGATCCTGAAAGACCACGCCGATGGAGGACCGCACCGCATTTCTCTCCCTACTTACGTTGTGACCCCATACCCGGGCTTCACCCTTGGTTGGCGTGAGCATGGTGGTGAGCATCTTGATGATGGTGCTTTTGCCGGCACCATTGGCTCCCAGTAGGCCGAAGAGCTCGCCCTTATTTATTTCCAGATCGATGTGATCCACGGCAGTCATATCGCCGAACCTTTTCGTCAAGCCCTGCATGGAGATAGCAGCTTCCTCCTTGGCCTTGGCCTGGCCAGGCAAAGGTCCTTTAACAGGTCCTATTGCACTTGATATATCGTTCACCTTCTTAATTTTTAATGCCAATAAACTGACTTACTCTAAGTCAGCAAATGGCAGCAATCGATACGCGTCCTTCTCTTCCCCTGGCGTCCTAAATCTGCAGGATGAATCGGTAATCGCTAACCCCAAGCGATCTGTCCAGGAGATCCTCCATGGCCGCTCGCATATTTTCAAGAAATTTTCCATCTGCCTGATCAGCATTTTTCTGGTAGAACATATGATTGGCAGACGCCATCAGCACGAGCAGGAGGTAGGAGGTCTCCAGGGGCCGCTCTACATGAAAACGATCCTTCTTGCAACCATTGATGATTATATCTGCCATAACCGGAGCGATTCTGGCAAATGGCTTCACCCTCATCAGCCTCTTATGGAGCGTGGCGTTTTTGGCCTGGTGGATATAGCCAATGATCTTCTTTCCAGATGCAGAGACGCTTAGAAAGCGATTGATCATGGAATTGAGTTTAGCAGCCTCATCCAGGTCGCTATTGTTTGCAATCTGTATGAAATCGCTTTCCATTAAAGCTATCTGCTTTTCCATCACCGCCACCAGGACATCTTCCTTTGAGTCGAAGTAATAGTAGTAAGCACCCTGAGATACACGAACCTCTTTTACTATGTCGCTTATAGAGGTCTGATCGTAGCCCTGGGCAATAAACAACCGCTCCGCTGTGTCTATCAGCTCTTTTCGCCTCTCTTCTGGTTCTTTTATGGTCCGGTTCATCCTGTCCCCCATTGACTCTGGCAAAAGTCAAGTGACTTACTATCAGTCAGTTAGAAGTATATAACTTCATCGGAGAGCGATCGAGAGCGTTCAGGCCTGCCCCTGGATGTGAGCAAAGAAGTCAAGGAATAACTGGATTGCTGCGCGGTTTGTCTTGTTGGGCTGTAATTTTTCGGTTAATTTTGGATTCGCTCAATCGGTCGCAATCATCACATTGCTGGCCTTTATTACTACGAAAACCTCCATTCCTTCTTCCAGTTCCAGGTTTTGTGCCGAGGCTCGAGTGATGACCGAGACTATTTCCTCGCCGCTGGTCAGGTGGACGGTCACTTCCGTGCTCACTGGACCCTTGACTATGCCCTGTACCTTTCCTTTCAGGATATTTCTTGCGCTGATTTTCATTAATTCCACCTCCAAATTAAACAAAAATGTATTGAATACGTATGTAAAGATATTTTAATGTAATGGGAACATTTGGACGGATAGTAATATCTGACCGGGCTGATCTGCCTTCGTATCTCCTCTTTTGACTTTGTCTTGACCTGTTGGTCCAACATTCCGGAGAAATTATCTAGGAAGAGGGAGATAATTAACTCCCATTAAATCTGATTCAATCGAATGCTGGCAAGGAGGCTTAAGGCCAAGTGTCCCCTCATAGTCTGACATTATTCCAGTTAAACGACAGTCATGGCTACCTGGAGCCGCATCAGGAACTCTTCTGGGCGGGCGATCATGCCGGGTACATAATGACAGGCGGCTACGCCCGCATAGCAACTCTGATGAGCGAGGCGCGCCAGCATGGGCCCGTCCTGGCCTTTGACTGCGGTGATACCTTTCATGGCACTTATCTGCCCGTTAAAAGCAAAGGCCGGGCCATGCTGCCCATTATGAACGCCCTCGCATTTGATGCCATGACCGCCCACTGGGAGTTTGCTTACGGTCCAAAGCAGCTATGCAGCCTGAAGAGAGAGCTGAAGTACCCGATCTTAGCCATCAACAGCTATGAAAAAGATAGTGGTGAGATGGTATTTGCACCTTTCACCATTCTGGAGAAAGGTGGCCTTCTGGTAGGCGTGATCGGGATTGCCTCCAATATCGTGGATAAAGCGATGCCAGCTCATTTCAGCGAGGGTCTTTCATTCACTCTGGGAAGAGAGGAACTGGTCGGCTGCATCAGAGAGCTGCAAGAAGAGCGGGTCGACCTCATAATAGTAATATCTCATCTGGGCTTTCCTCAAGACATGAGACTGGCGGCCGAGGTGACGGGTGCGGACATTTGGCTTTCCGGCCACACCCATAACCGGCTCTGCAGGCCTGTATACGTGAACGGTGCGGCTCTAATTCAATCCGGCTGCCATGGCTCTTTTTTAGGCAGGCTCGATCTCGAAGTCGAGAACGGCAAAGCGAGAGTACTACGCCACCGGCTCCTTTCCGTGAGTGAAGATGTATCGCCGAATGCAGAGGTGGAAGAACTGGTCAACCGCCAGATGCAGCCTTACCGGGATTTTTTGCAGAGAGAGGTGGGCAGGACAAATACTGCCCTTAATCGCAGCACTGTGCAAGAGGCCACCATGGACAACTTCCTCTTGCAGAGCCTGATCGATTTGACCGGCTGCGAGGTGGCCTTTTCCAACGGCTGGCGCTACGGCGCGCCTGTGCCGGAAGGACCGGTTACGATGAACGATCTGTACAACATAATTCCCATGAATCCACCCGTCTCCCTGGCAAAATTAACCGGCCAGGAGATCTGGGCCATGATGGAGGAGAATTTGGAGCGCACCTTCTCCGCAAATCCCTATCATCAGATGGGCGGGTATGTCAAGCGCTGCCTGGGATTGAACCTTTACTTCAAGATGGAGAATCCGCCCGGCACCAGAATTCAGGAGCTGTTTGTTCGAGGGCACAGGCTGCAACTGGACAGGGTCTACAGCGCAGCTTTTGTAACCTCCCAGGGAGTGCCTGCCAAGTTTGGAAAGGAGAGAGCAGACTTAGAGGTCAGAGCTGTAGAGGCGATGGAGCGATATCTGACCAGGGGCGCTGTTCAGGCGGAGCTGAGGGGCTGTGTTGTGGCAGTATGAATTGCGTATGTTTGCGCCAGAGAATTTTGCAAGCCCGTCTCGCTGACCACGCTCTTCCCCAGCATTTCAGTATTCAGTCGCGCATCAAATGCCATTTTTTTCATTGCCGGTCCCGCCCAGAGAAAATGGATGCGACCAAGAAAACCAGCCCGCCGATTACCAGCAGCCCAATAGAAAGAGATGCATACGGATACTTATCTTTCGAAGCTGATGCAGAGGCTGTCTGGTTGGCTTTTGGTGTCGAATTTTCATCTATGGCAGTCTCACTTTTCGCTTCCTGTATAGATGCATTTATGGGGATGGTGGATGCGCCTACTACTATTGTATCAAGAGGGACCTGCACCACTCTATAATCCCCAGGCTTTGCGTATTCGTATCTTATGTTTTCGTCTACCCGTTCCTTGCTAATATAATGAATACCATCTCGAGTATATGCCGTCTTGGTCTCCATGCCAGAGCCGGTCGCGGCTGGAAATGCTAAAAGAATGATCAGGCCGATCAACAGGACGATAACCACTCCAATTCTTTTATAAAATTTGCCCATGGTACTCCTCCATTCTCTCCCCAAGCACCATCATTATCATTGTGTGATTTAATCCCACCGCTTGGATCTTATGCCCGCCTTTTTTGCCCGGGACATTTCCTGGGCCAGGTGCCAATGCCTAGATTCTCTCGTTTCGATCTGGTCGCCAGGATTGTTGAGCAGTTCGTTTAAGGTCAGATTTTGAGTTTTGATCGAAAACTATATATATCGACGATTGACTATATAGTAATCGGCGAAAGTCGAAAAGAGTTTTCCTCCTACCTCCTTTACCCTTCTCGGCTTTCCCTCCCTCCTTCTACCTATGTAGTCAACAAATCGTCTTGATATCAGGCAACAAACATTCTATAAAATAAAAATAATCATACGATACGACAAGACAACGAGGCTTATCCAGGAAAACTACACCAGGAAAGCCATAGCATTTTCCAGGGGGACTGTGGAAGTGAACTATCTTAAGATATTTTGGCGCTCTAGCTGCAAAAGATCCAAATCTTCGTTCAATTCGTGGTGGATCTTCGGGAAATCATCTTTAATGGACACTGCATCATGATGCAGTTCTTGCCCCCTCAAATAGATCTCGGCCACAGCTTCCACAATAACGAGCCCCAGCGATGGTTAGATAATTACAATCCGGACACCTCTTTCCCACTTCTTTTCCCGTCTCTGGACAGAATCTAAGTAAAGATGAGTGCGTCTTTTTGCAAGCTGGACAAAATACACCGGTACTTGGCTCTGGGTATGCGAGCTTGATTTTCTTCTCCTCAGCAGAATCTACCCAATCAGGAACGATAGGTGCATGCTTCAAGGCTTGGGCGGCCATCTCAGATATTTTTCTGCTATCATCTTTTAAAAGTCTTTCAAGCTCCAATCGGGCTGCCAGTACGTCTCGTCTATTGCTGCTGGAAAGAAGATCCTTCAGCATGCCGACCGCAGCTTCTCTTATCCGAGGAGGGCCCACTAAGGAAGACTTGATTTCCTCTGACAGTTCGGCCGGCTTAGGATGGGGATTCAATGCGATGCAAATTTCTCCTTTCATTCCCATCGAGTCTATTTGAGGTGTCATGCTGGGGGTAATCTCTCTGACCTTTTTGTACATATAATTTTGAAGATCGTTATGAGTCACAAAGCCATCCCCATCGGAATCGGCCTCTCCGGTGGTCAGACCCTCAACCAGTTTGGCCGTATAGATGGAACTGACCGGCTCCCCCTCCCGTCTATTTCCCTCGAAGGCATACTGCATGGAATCAGAAGCGGTTAGAATGACTCTGCCCTCTCCGCCGAAGAGATCGCGGGCACATACGCTTCGGTCAGCCTTTCGATCCCAATCTCGCATGAATGACCCCCCATAGCAGCAATCCAGGATCAAGACCTGCCTCTTGGAGAAACTATCTTCCATCCTCTCCTTCACGTAGCTGGCAGAGACAGCGGTTGCAGGAAGGTATTTCCTCTCCGTATCACTGGCCACGAAGTAGAATTTCCCATCATCGCCTTTCATACCATGCCCGGTGTAATAGAAAAGCAGGGTATCATCCTTCTTCCTATCTTTCCCAAAGAAGGACATAACGGCTTTCTTGATAGTGGTTGAGTCCCTGTTTATGATCTTCTCTGCCTTGAAGCCCCCGATCTTCGGATCGGAAAGAGCCTTGTAAAAAGCCTCAGCGTCATTTTGCGGGGCCGCTAATGTGCTTATATCCGGGTCCTTGAAATCGTAATTGGCAACTATCAA
>JAFGNK010000183.1 GCA_016927055.1 Methanotrichaceae archaeon
ATATCCTCTGCGGGCCATGCTCTTGGCCAGGAGAGCGGCTACTGTGCTCTTGCCGCTCCCGCCCTTTCCGCATACAAGTGTCTTCATCTTTATCACATACTACCTGTCTTCATGCTCTCTTCAAATTGAGCAGCATCTTGGTGTCCACATCCCAGTAAAGTGGGGTTAAATTCTCCCATCCGGTGAATCGGTTCGATCTATAGGCAAAGATCAAATCAGCGCCGCATATGGGAACTGAAGGAATCCCTTCTGCCAGGATCTCCTGCATCTCATAGCCGGTCTGCTTGCGCTCTTGCCGGTCCGCTGTACTTCTCAGCTTCTCGTTCAGCTCATTGTACCTAGTGTTGTTGAAATCATACCAGTTTTTCTGTCCGAAATAGGAATTGGACTCGAAGTGAGAGAGGTCATCGGCATCATCGTGCATGAGATAAGGCATGCCTGAGATGAATAAATTGCCATGTTGCCTCTGCTCGGCATACTGCTCCGACTCAGTCAGCTTTATTTCCGTGTCCAGTCCGATCTGCTTCCATTCTTCCTTTAAAACTTCAGCCATCCTGCCACTGGCGTCGGCTCCATTTCCTTGAATGACAAAGATTAAGTTCAACTTCTTCCCATCTGGCCCTTCTCTCCAGCCGTCTCCATTGCTATCGACAAAACCAGCAGATTCGAGCAGATCTTTGGCTTTGTCCAGATCATACTCGTAATCGTCTCTAGGAACATCTTCATTGACAAAATCGTGTGCTACAACAGGCATCAAGAAGGTCGTAAGTGTTGGATGGGCATATCCATCAAAGACGATCTCACAGATTCTTTCCCGGTTGACGGCATGAGCCATGGCCTTCCTGAAATCTTTGTTGTCGGTTGGCGAGTTATTGCATTGCATTCCCAGCTCATATCCTCTGGTATCGGAAACAACCGACACTTCGATACCATCAGATCCGCTCAGGCTCCTGGCAACTGCAGGACTGACATCGCTCACCACGTCAACCTCGCCCGATCTCAAAGAGAGTATCTGGGAGTCCTTATTGGTGATAATCTTAAATATGACCTCTTTAACCTGGGGTTTTACTCCGTGGTAATCCTCGTTTGCTGCCAGCTTTACGTACTGTTCTGAGATCGCCTTCTCGAATTTGAAGGGGCCTGTGCCAATAAATTTGTCATCTGCATAATGATCCGGATCATCGATAGTCTCCCAAATGTGCTTGGGTATGATGCCGATGCCTGGGCAGTGAGAGAGGCTGTCCAAGAAAGCCGGAAAAGGCGTCTTTAAATGGAAAATTGCAGTGTTCTCATCCGGGCATTCTACATGATCCACCTTGGAAAGAACGGAGGAGAGCCACAGCTTCTTCTCCTTTAAATAATCGTGGGTAAACTTCACATCTGCCGAGGAAAATGGATGACCATCGTGCCATTTGGCATTCTTCACCAGATGAAATGTCCAGACGGAGGCATCACCGTTCGCCTCCCAGCTGTCAGCCAGCCATCCGTCATATCCACCCTCCCGATTCCTGGCTATCAGTCCCTCATAGGCGAAAGAACCGGTAGGAACTCCGCCCTTGCTGAGCACATTTCCCTGCGTAAAAAAGCTGCTGCTGGCAGCAATCACCAGAGAATCACCGCCGTCGTCTGCCACCACTATCCCGGCAGAGGACAGCATCATAAATAGCGCCAGGAGGATTGATCCAGCTGCCAGTACCATTGAAGATCTTTTGATAATCATCTCTCTTACCTCATCTCATCTTGATTATCTCCAGATAGCGGAGCAGTAGCGAGTCCAAGAGCTCGTTTGCCTTTTCATCGTTCACGCCGTAGAGATCTTTGAAATATTCTCGGGTCCACTCTTCCAAATCGATGTCTTCGAATCGATCTGGATAGATTGCCTTGGCCTGCACCATTAGGCTTATGGGAAACTCTAGCCGTTCTTCCATGAAGCCATTGGCCGGAAGGGAATAAACCTGTCTATCTTGCAGGGCTCTCAAGCCATGAACATTTTTAAACCACTCATCCTCATACATCTCTCGTGGAGGATGATATCCGCCCCATGTGCTCAGTATGATTATATCAGGATCTATAGACAGAAGCTCTTCTGCGGATATAACCTGTGTAACGGTGCTATTGTAGGCGTTTTTTGCGTTAATAATATCATTTAGGAAAATTGATTGAATGGTTTTTGTGCCAAAGGCATTGCCTGTTCCTCCTGACTTTTTTGCACCCAATGCCGTTGAACCGAAGAATAATACTCTAGGTTTATCGTCTTCTGCAATATTTCTGGTTCTATCTTTGATCAGTTGTACCTCTTTATTCATAAGATCGACTATTTTCTCTGCTTTCTCCTGCTGGCTGAATACCTCACCTAAAAGCCTTATCTCTTCATAAATAGTCTCAACTTTAACCTCGTCGTAGCAGTCTGGGTATTTTAATACCACCGCGGGTATGTCTAATCCCTCCATGGCCTCCAGGAACTTAAAGGTTTTTTCGTCATCATCGCCCTTATATCTCAATATTAGCAGATCTGGTTCCAATGACGCAATGGTCTCAACATTGGGCAATCCAAATGGTCCGGTGCCAAAATAGCCCACATTAGTGAGATTATAGTATTCGGGATAGAGCACATATCTGATAGTAGTACATACATGATATGTTTCATCACCATAGGTATAGTTGCTATAGACCATATTCTTGGAATTGCAGCAGCCTATCATCTTATCCTGTACACCAAATATGTACATGACTTCATCTGCCAGGCCGCCATTCATGGCGACCACTCTCTGCGGATCTTCCGGAATCGATACCTGCACTCCTCGCATATCGGTTACCGTTTTATATTCTTCGGCGGAGATGGGCGCTATCAATAGAAAGGACATTGCCCATAGAAGACATAAAACCAATAGCGCTTTTCTGTGTTTTGGCATATATTTTCACCCTATTATATGAATTCTGATCCTTTAATTTCTATTCATGTGAATTGCTTTGTTGGTTAATGCGTGGGATTGCCCCACGCACTACGACAATATGACTAGAAGCCCTCTTCCACCATCCAGTCAAGCCACTGCACCGACCGGAGTTCTCTGGCAGTAGATTCATCGACCCCGTAGATCTGCTGGTATAAGTCCAGCGTCCATTCGCCGACGTTGATATCTGCAAACCGGTTCGGATAGGCGGCCTTTGCAATCACCATTGCCTCGATCGGATATTCAAGGCGCTTTGCCCAGTTGTAGGGCGTCCAAGGAAGGGAATAGACCCGATGATTCTTCACAGCCGAGAGCTCCTGCAGATTTTGATAGTAGGGGGCGGTGTAAAGCTCGCTTGCCGGATGATATCCCTGTGCAGTAGGAAGAACGATTACATCGGGATCGAGAGCCAGGATCTGCTCTGCAGAGATGACGACGAAGGCACCCGTGCCGTCATAGGCATTCTTTGCATTTGCGATGTTCTCGATGAAGTACGACTCAATGGTGTCAAGACCCCAGGCCATAGCGGCACCTCCACCCTCACGGGCACGCGGCGAGAGGCCCAATTGCATCACCTTTGGCTTTTCATCCTCGGCAACGTCGCTCGTCCGGCTGCGGATCTCTGCTATTTGCGATTCAAGATAAGAGGCAAGCTCGTCCGCTTCCGCTTCATGAGACAGAACCTCCCCTACGAGCCGGATCTCTTCTCCGATGTGATCCACATCAGGATTCTCTTGATACGGCGGTCCTACAAGGACGACCAGAGGAATTCCCAGAGATTCAATGGATTTGATGGTTTTTTCAAGCTTCTCATCGGACCCGGCGGTAAACGCCCAGGCACCCTCACGAAGGAAGACGACATCAGGATCGAGGGATGCCAGCGTTTCGTAGTTGACCGTGGCTGCAGTTTCAACGAGTACGGGAAGCTCGGCGAGCTGAGGCATGAGATATTTGACGGGGTTCATGCCGTTTTTATACTCATAAGCCTGGCCGTCTGCCGTCTCAAAGGAATAATTATAGTCGACCTTGCAGCAGGGGCCGCCAAGCGCGGCGATTTTATCCTGCATTCCCAAACGATACATTATTCCCTCGACAAATCCATCATCCATGGCGATGACCCGTTCGATGTTTTCCGGAATTTCAACAGTCCGTCCGAGCATGTCAGTTACGGTTTTGGGCTCTTCTGCTGCAATGGGAGCAATGATTGAAGTGCCCATCATCAACAGAATAAATAAACTCAAATATGATTTCGTCATATTCAAATCCTCCTTTGTGCTATCCAATTAGACTACATTTGACTCCATCTCATGTCATTACTCAATGCCACATCCCTGGGCAATACCATCCTGGTGTTGCCAATGCTCCTGACAGAGCACATATCCCGGTAGATCTCGTCCAGGGTAGGCTCGGTGATAACGCTTTGAGACGAACCCTCCTTGAGAATGCGGTTGTCCTTCATCACCACCACCTTATCGCAAAACCAGCTCACATGATTGGGATCGTGGCTGCAGGCCAGGATGGTCACCCCACTCTCTGCAACCAGGCGCATTATCCTCCAGATGCGGATCTGATTGCTGAAGTCCAGCGCCGAAGTCGGCTCATCGAGAAACATCAACTTGGTCTCCTGAGCAATGGCTCTCGCCATCAGTATCATCTGACGCTGCCCGCCGGAGAGCTGGTTATATGGAAAGTCGGCAATCTCAGTCAGTCCCAGAAGATCCATGGCATCTGCAGCCTTCTTCCTGTCTTCTTTGCCGATACCAAAGAATCCATTTAGCCGGGGTGTCCTGCCCATCAATACGACCTCTCTTGCCAGGTAAGGGAAGGGCGGCTTGTGCTCCTGAGGCACATAAGCCACGATTTTTGCCATATCCTCTACCCGGAGATTCTTGACTTCTCTGCCATCCATGCATACCGATCCGCTATGTGATTTCAGGAAGTTCAAGCAGCACTTGAATAGAGTCGTCTTTCCACAGCCATTGGGGCCGAAAAGGCCGCAAAGCTCCCCTTCGCCCACCTCAAAGGAGACCCCATCAAGTATGGGCTTTTTCCCATAGTTGAAGTGCAGGTCTTTGACCTCGAGCATCTGCGTCATCCCAGCATCGCCTTCCCTCTAGTTCTTAGCAGGTAGAAGAGATACGGGGCGCCTAGGATGGAGGTGATGATTCCCACAGGGATCTCTGCGCTCGTTAGCGTTCGCGCCATGGTATCGCAGACCAACAGATATGACCCGCCCAGCATGGCAGCGGCAGGAATCACATAACGGTGATCCGGCCCCAGCATCATGCGCGTGGCGTGAGGCATCATCAGGCCCACCCAGGCGATTATCCCCACGGTAGAAACGGCCAAGGACGTGACCAGGGTAGCCAGGGTTATCAGAATGAGCTTGTACTTCTCAGGGTTGACCCCTAAAGCCCTTGCCTCATCGTCTCCCATGGAGAGGATGTTCAGCTTCCAGCCCAAAGCCCACATTATCAGGAAACAAGGTATAATAATAGGTGCAAGCAGGGCGACATCGTTCCAGGTGGCGTAATAAAAACCGCCCATCAGCCAGAAGACTATCTCGCGTAAAGCGGCATCCGTGGCCGTATACTTGAGTATGGAGACCAATGCCTGGAAGATGGAGCCTATGACCACTCCGGCCAGGATGAGGGTTACAATGGGTGTCTCCTTTCTGACCCTGGCCAGGAAATAGGCCATGGCCACGGCCAGGGAGCCGAAGATGAAAGCGGAGAGCTGGATAGAGAGGAAGATGCTGGAAAAGACGATGCCAAGAGCTGCCCCGAAGGCCGCACCGGAAGAGACGCCCAGTATGAACGGTTCCACCAGGGGATTTCGAAAGCAGCCCTGAAAGACAGCGCCTGCGGTTGCAAGAGCGGTTCCTACGATCATGGCGAGAAGGACGCGCGGGATTCTAAGCTCCCAGACTATGGTGTTGTGCAGCCTGGTGATCGCAGAGAGATCGACAAAAGGAGAGAGGTGAGCCATCACAATTGTGTATACGTCGATGACGGATATGTTGTAGGCGCCAAAGGTTATGGCAACAGCCATAGTGATGACCAAAAGGGTCAGGAGGGCCAGCAGAATCAATATCTTGTTCATTTCCGAAAAGCCATATTCGTGGTCCAAGCCCAGTCGCTCGGCAATGCGCATCTTTCTCGTAAGCTCTGTCACTCAGAACCACCTGCCAGTCTTTTCACAATTTATCATTTTTAATCAGCCTTTATTAACAATTGATATTACTAATTCATTTCTGTGTAGCAACAAAAACACACGGATGATAAATAGTTATCGTCTAATTGCCTGCAATTGCCTGCAATTGTCATAAGCTCTTCCTGTGAAATTGAGATACACGCTGATTGAGGACCTTATTCCATTCTTGGCCGAAAGCCGCATATAGTATATGGCTGATTTCCTGGACAAAGTCATACAAAATCATAATTGGCGCAACACAATTGTCCTATACTCGAACAGAGCAAGGACAATTAGATGCTGGCAGGTAAACCATGGTATTTGCAATTGAAACCGTCATGCCTGGCTAGGCACCCATGAGCATGAAAATGTGGGTTTAGGTTTATATCCCGGAAAGATCATCAGCCTAAAT
>JAFGNK010000022.1 GCA_016927055.1 Methanotrichaceae archaeon
CCATCGCCCACCGGGCGGCTCTTTAAACACATTTTCTGCCATAATTTTGACACCTTTTTATAGATATTAAATTATTCGCAATCAATACTTGCAATTAATATAGATAGCATCGAAAAAATTGCTTGAATCCTGCTTCATAAATCCCTCCTTATCCCCTCCATCACCCTTGAAGGATTATTCAATGGCTTTGACCTAATTTCGTCTCTCATATATTTAAATTTAGCGGCAATTATCGCGATTATAGATTATAATATTACACATATCGCAAAAATACCTAATTCGTTTTACATTCGTATTCGTGGTCCTTCCCGCCGGTCCAAAAAAGCTTCCTCGGTTAAGTTAAATTATCTATCGCGATCGACAATAAAGTATACATCCATTTGCAAACCATCGTTAATGGCAATCTCTTTTAAGGTGAATGCAGAATAACCAAAGAGGTGGTGCTAATATGCTAAAGGCCAATCCCAAGACATCATGGAACCGCAATGAATGCATACCTACGGTTGCAGCGACGGCTTATGTGGACGAATCTGCGATGGTAATAGGCGACGTGCGCATTGGAGAGGAGGTTTATGTTGCGCCGTGCGTATCTCTGCGTGCGGACGAGGCCAATCCCATAATCATCGGCGATAAGTGCAACGTCCAGGACGGCGTTGTCTTCCACGGCCTGATGGGAAGCTCCATACAGCTTGGAAAAAAGGTCTCCATCGCCCATGGAGCCGTAATTCACGGACCCATAAAGATCGAAGATGAGAGCTTTGTGGGCTTCAACTCCGTGGTTCATGCCTCAACTCTAGGCAAGAAGTGCTTTGTGGGCCACGCTGCGGCGGTCATCGGCGTCAAGCTGGCGGACGGCAAGTTCGTGCCCCACGGCGCTCTGGTTGATACCCAGGATAAAGCTGATGGGCTGGGACCTGTTCCGGAGAGCCTCAAGCACTTCAATGAAGAGGTGGTCGAGGTCAACTGCGAGTTTGCTAATAGCTATCGAGTTCTGGAAAGATCCTGTGCAGGTGCGCGATAATCCTGAAAATCACACTCATTTTTTTGTCCGTAATATGGCAATCCATTTCCAGTTTTCCGCTTGATTTTCCAACAGGTTCCTTTCGGACAAGAAATATATACACCCCTGGCCCTAAGGCCAAAGCTAGCTTTAAGGTGATTGATAATGGCCAAGATCAAAGCTGGCGTCTTAGGTGCCACTGGTGCCGTGGGGCAACGCTTCATTGAAGGATTAAAGAATCATCCCTGGTTTGAGCTGACAAGCCTCGCTGCATCTGAAAGGAGCGCGGGCAAGAAATATAGCGAGGCTGCCAAGTGGCGTCTGGAGAGCGAGATGCCTACCGAGATTGGTGAGATGACGGTAGTCAATGTAGATCCGAGAGAGGTTGATGCCGATATTGTCTTCTCGGCGCTTCCCGCGGCAGATGCCAAGACGGTTGAGCCTGCCTTTGCGGCAGCAGGTTGTGCGGTTGCCAGCAATACCAGCTCCTATCGTATGGTTGAGGATGTGCCGCTGCTCATACCGGAGTGCAATGCCGATCATCTGGATCTGATAAAGGTGCAGCGGGAGAAGCGGGGATGGGACGGATATCTCACCACCAATCCCAATTGCACCACCATCATGTTTACCCTGGCTCTCAAACCGCTCATGAAGTTTGGAATCAAGAGCGTCCACATGGCTTCCATGCAGGCAGTAAGCGGAGCTGGCTACGATGGTGTGCCTTCCATGGCTATCCTCGGCAACATCATTCCCTACATCGGAGGCGAAGAAGAGAAGGTGGAGACCGAGCCTCAGAAGATTCTGGGTCGTTTTGATGGCGAAAAAATCGTGAATGCAGACTTTTCCGTAAGCGCAAGCTGCCATCGCGTGCCGGTTATGGACGGCCACACGGAAGCCATCTGGGTGACCATGAGAGACGATCCCTCACCCGAGGAGGTCAAGAAGGCTATGCTGGACTTCGACCCAGGCCTCGCTGATCTGCCCACCTCGCCCAAGAAGGCACTCATTGTCAAGGACGAGCCTGACCGTCCCCAGCCAAGGCTGGACCGCGGCCGAGGCAACGGCATGTCCGTATCTGTGGGGAGGATCAGGTCGGGAATCAGATTTATCTGCATCGGCCACAACACCGTGCGCGGCGCGGCGGGTGCCAGCATTCTCAATGCCGAACTCTTTGTGAAGAAAGGCCTGCTGTGATGTTGATAGTGGCCTGGGAGGTGACGGCAGCCTGCAATCTGTCCTGCGGCTACTGTCGCGCCTCTGCTTCTTTTCAGCCCGATCCTGATGAGCTCTCCACAAAGGAGGCTCTATCTTTTCTGGGCAGCATTGTACCCTTGCAGCCTATGGTCATCTTAAGCGGCGGCGAGCCATTGCTGCGGCCCGATATCTTCCTGATAGCGCGTCATGCCACATCTCTGGGCCTGCGCGTCTCTCTGGCCAGCAATGGAACCACCTTAACGCCGCAAGTGGCAGATGAGATAAAAGCTTCCGGCATCTCGCGGGTCAGCATCAGTTTGGATGCGGCCGATCCGGAAAAGCATGATCAGATCCGCGGCCCGGGGAGCTTTGAGGCGGCCATGCAGGGAATTGAGAGTCTGCGTGGCAAGGTCGATTTTCAGATCAACAACACACTCACCAGCAGAAATGAGTCTGATGTCCTGGCTATCTTTGATCTGGCCCAGAGAGTTGGGGCATGTGCCCTGCACTTCTTTTTCATGGTGGCCACGGGCCGGGGCCAAGAGGATGATCTCATCTCGCCAGAGCGGCAGGAGGAGCTTCTCTTGGAGATCGACCGGGAGCGTGCACGGCGACCTTTCGAGGTGCAGGTCACCTGCGCGCCCCAGTACGCTCGAATAGCCAGGCCCGGAAGGGGCCATGTCGGGGGCTGTCTGGCAGGCAGAAACTTCGTTTTTGTCTCGCGAAAGGGCGACGTCTATCCCTGTGGCTATTTTCCCCTGAAGGTCGGAAACATCAGGGAAAAGAATTTTATAGATATCTGGGAGAATGCCCCCCAGCTTCTTAGCCTGCGAGAGCGGACCCTTAAAGGAAAGTGCGGGCGGTGCAGCTATGCTTCTATTTGCGGAGGCTGCCGGGCACGGGCTTATGCCGAGACGGGTGATTTCCTGGAAGCCGATCCATCCTGCCTCCTGGTGGTGTAGTTATGGATGAGGTCGATCTCAAATTGCTGTCCGCTGTACAAGACGGCTTTCCCATAACATCTCGGCCTTTCCGGGATCTGGGCCTGTCCTTAGGGCTGGAGGAAGAAGAGGTAATAGGGCGATTGGCTGGGCTGCAGAAGGGAGGGCTGGTGCGTAGGATCGGGCCGATTCTTGATCTGCGCAAATTAGGGCGTAGTGGAATATTGGCCGCTCTAGAGGTCTCCTTGAAAGAGGCGGATGGGGCGGCAAAAGTCATTAACGAATATGCTGAGGTCTCGCACAACTATCTGCGTCCCAGTGAGTGCGGCTACAATCTGTGGTTCACTGTGTCGGCCACGGAGGAGAGAATCGAGGAAATATTGCAGGAGATCAGGGTTAAGACGGGACGAAAGATGCTGGTTTTACCAACTCTCAGGATATTTAAGATCGGCGTTAAGTTTGACATAGTTTGATAATTTGATATACCAGGAAGGGCATCGGCCACTCTAGCTCTTGCTTGAGATGCCGGGCGAAGACGGATAACGACAGAGAGGATATGTTATGGCTAAACTCATTCTGATGGACTTTTATGCGGACTGGTGCGGACCGTGCAAGATGCAGACTCCCATCTTCGAAGATCTTGAGAAGGATTTCAGCGATAAGGTGGAATTTAAGAAGATCAATGTGGACAAGGAGGGCGACC
This sequence comes from Methanotrichaceae archaeon, assembly GCA_016927055.1. Lineage (GTDB taxonomy): Archaea > Halobacteriota > Methanosarcinia > Methanotrichales > Methanotrichaceae > Methanothrix. Next base: position 3,839 of record JAFGNK010000022.1, read on the forward strand.
GGGCTGTGGAGAAAAACATCATGGTCGTGCCCACCATCATCCTGGAGAAGGACGGGGTGGAAGTTTCCAAGTGGATGGGCGTCACTTCCAAAGAAGAGCTGATAAAAGCCATCAACCATGCCCTGAAGGGTTAGTGTGTATTGAAGTGAGACCAAAATAGAAAAAGAGAAGAACGTGGAAGAGAGGAGTGGAAAGGAGGGATCGGGAGAAAATGGCAGGGGGGGACTATTGCCTGGAGGCGGTGCGCAGGATCAACAGCAGGGGTGGCTGCGCGCCTCATCTCTCCATGCGCTTCGACTCTCACCACTTTTCCATAGATACCAGCCGTGCTCCCAAAGCCTGCGTGCAGCCCGATGCCTATCTTATCACTCATGCCCATAGCGATCACTACGGCAAATCGGCCATGCTCTCGCCCCAGGCGATCGCTTCCGTACAGACGGCACGCGCTCTGGAGATTCGCTATGAACGGGAGTACAAAGGCCGCACCTTTGAGGTAGGGCAGAGCATTGTTGTTGATGGCGTGAGAGTGGATACGCACTCTACCGGCCACACCATTGGCTCGACTGCTTTCTCCTGGCAGACGGAGACGGGTGAGAGGGTGCTGATAACCGGGGATGTAAAAGATTACAGTCATCTGCCAAAATGCGATTTTCTGGTCACGGAAGCCAACTATGGCGATCCCTATGATCCCTCTTGCATCTTCGAGGACGACCTGGCCGGCTTTTCTGAGGCTTTAGAGTCCGGGGCAAGCTTTGGTGCCTATGCCTTCGGCAAAGCCCAGCGGGCAGTGGCTCTCATGAGGGCCATGGGCTACAAGGATGAGATCGGCATGGATGAGAAGAGCCTGATTCTGACGCAAGAGCTGATGGGAGATGCTGCCGGGCCTCTGGCCGAGGTGAACGGGGGCGCCCTAAATGTGGTCACGCCCAGGAATTTGTACCGGGTAGCGGGCAGGAACAAATTTTTCCTCACGGGAAGAAGAGACAGCTCTTATCCCACCATTCAACTGAGCGACCACCTGGACTTTCGCGGACTGATGAAGATGATTGAGCACGTCTCGCCCCAGGAGATTCTGGTCTACCACCCTGAGGGCGAAAGGGCTAGCTTGCTGGCCCATCACCTGCAGGAGTGCGGCCTGGAGACGACATCGCTCGACCTGATCGAGAAGTTTGTGCGATAATCACCGTCTGTCTCCGGCCTGATCTGAATTTTTATAACGAAATGTTCTCATCCGGTTTATATAATGCAGTTTGCTATATTTAAGCCAGTGCTGACCTCCTAAAAGCTATTTAAAGCAGGCAGGCATCAGATTATCTCCTGAATGATTTCCGTCCACGCGTTGAATTCAGAGGAGCTTAAAACAATTAGGGGGAAGCGAAATTGGTAGACCTCTTCGGTAAGAAGAAGCTGGAAGATCGCATTTTGGAGCTGCAGGCCGACCTGGCCAGGCGGGAGGGGGAAAAAGAGGATCTTCTGCGCACTTTAGAGAAGCGGGAGGAGAAGATTAGAAAGCTCACCAGTGCTAACCAGGAGGTCAATTTAGCCCTCAAAGCCGCCGAGCAAAAGACAGTAAAAGCAGCCGCCTCTACTGCCATCTCTCCACCGGTGCAGGCTAACGTGGACAGGTGTGTGGAGCAAAAGCCAAAGGCCACAAAGCTGAGCCTCCGGGAGATGGATGTGCTCCTGGAGAGGCTCAAAGCCTGCCGCTCTCCCAGGGATGATCTACTGGTGGCTTTTTACCCTGGCCCCGTTCCTGAGGATGCTGCACTTCCACCTAAAATTAAAAAGTTAGCTTCTGCCATTAGGTCCAGTCGAGGCGGGATAATTCTGCATAGTCCCCAGCTTTTCTCGCTGCTTTTAATTCCGCCTTTTCCTGTCCTGGAGAGCTCTTCTCGGGAAGGCAGCGCCTTTGCGCTTGATCCCCTGGGGGAGATGATGGACACATCGGTGTTAGTAGTCTCTGCCCATGCTGGTGAGACCTTCCTGGGGGTGGCTTTCTCCCGGGAGGGTTTTGAGGCGGAGGAGCTGGTGCAAAGCCAGGTAATGGGAAAGCACTCCAAAGGCGGCTGGAGCCAGAAGAGGTTTGAGAGGCTTCGTGAGGAGGACATCAAGAGCCACGTCGATCTGGTGCAGGAAAAGCTGGCCGCCCTGGTGGGCAAGTATAAAACCCTCCTCAAGTATGCCGTGTTGTCGGGAGAGGAGAGCCTCATCCGCCAGATCGCCCCAGGCATCGGCCTGCTGGTGGTAGAGAGAAGGTTGGAGCAGCACGATGAGCGAAAGAAAAAGGCACTCTTGGAAGAGGTTTATGGCTTTGCTTGCTACAGAATTGAGATATAAACTTGGATTTAGGTGGGGTGGAAAATGAGCGGGCTGCCTGAGGAAAAAAAAGGATCGGACGATCCAGAAGAGCTCTCCCGCGCCTGGGACTGGCATGTAAGGAGAAAGGTGGCCTGGAGTGCAGATACGCCTGAGAAGATCCTTGACGTCCTGGCCCGGGACAAGGTGCAATGGGTGAGGGAAGCAGTAGCCGGCAATGTCCGCACCTCCTCGCAGGCCCTGGCCCGGCTGGCTGAGGACAGCTCCGGATATGTGCGGGCGGCGGTGGCTTTGAACAGCCGTGCCACAAGCGATATTTTAGAGATGCTGGCCGCAGATGAGATGGTGGACTACGACAGCACCTTGCAGAAGAATCGCTATCTAGTAAAGGAAGCGGCGGCCAAGAGCCCGCAGGTCAATGCCCAGACCCTGGCCTTTCTCGCCCGCGATTCTGACGAGCATGTTCGAGCTGCGGCAGCCACCAATCCTCTTCTCTCCGTGGAATCGATGAGCAAGATGGTCAAGGACGTATTCTGGGAGGTACGAAACAACATCGCCAAAAATCCCACCACCCCGGAGGATCTGCTCGTCTATCTTTCAGCCGACAGGATCGTGGACGTGCGGGTCACAGCGGCGCAAAATCCCCGCACGCCTGCGTCGGCGCTGGAGGCGCTGGCCACCGATAAAAGCTGGGAGGTCAGGGAGGCGCTGGCCCGCAATGAAAAG
>JAFGNK010000184.1 GCA_016927055.1 Methanotrichaceae archaeon
CTCTATCTCACTGAGCTATGGTAAGGCATGGATAGAGAAGTTTTTGCTAAATAGAGGTTATAGATTGTTTTGCTGAAGACTATAAATTGATTTTAGACTCCTCAAAACCCCTGTTTGCAGCCAATTGCTTGTTTAATTCCTCTATCTGCCTTATGCCTTTAAGCTCACTAATTTTTAACTCAGTTATGTCCGTAAATGTGGTCACTGCACCGCTAATCTTGTTCCAGCGGCCCATTATGGGCATACTGTTCACCAGAAGATATTTTTTGTTACCTTCAGGAGAGAGAATAATCAGGGTTTCGTTTATGATCTTCTCGCCATAGCGGGCTGATCTGATTGGGGGAAGGTCATGAGCATCGTAAGGAATGCCTTTCATGTCGCAGAAATTTATATGATTCGCGCCTTCCTTCTTTAAAAACTGAATGCATTCTCTCTTGGCTTCAGAGTTTGCGAACTGAATGAGTGCCTCGTTATCGGAGATAATGACTGCAAAAGGTGCGTTCTCTAAGATATTTTCCACCCTGGATCTCTCTGCCTCTAGCTCATCTTTTATCTGTTTTTTGTCTATTGCAAGTCCATAAATTGCAGCTAGACATTTGATCGCAAATAGATCTATTTCATCATAATCGCGATCTGAATTGGCAACGGTGATCTGCCCCATAAATATTCCATTTTTTTCACATGGAACTGAGATAAAACGGTTTATAAGGATATGTCCCGGTGGCATTTTGGAAGATTCAGAATACGTTCCAATATCATTACAGAATAAAGATCTATGGGGCATCGGATTATGGCCGAGCTGCCCACCCAGCGTATTGAATAATATATTTTTATCATTTATCTGGCATAGTTCCCAAACATCTTCCGTCATAGTTGGGCATATCATAGAGCCTGTTTCGGAATCGATAAAGCCCAAATAGCCAATGGTACTGCCTGTGATGCGCTTGGCATTCTCCAAAAATATGGTAGAGATATATTCAATACTGGCGTCTGCCAAAAGGGCCCTTGATAAATTGGCTATGGTCTCATCAATCTCTCTTTGCCGAATTAACGCTTTGTCCATTTGTTTGCTCTTTCTCATGTCATGCAAAATCCAGCACAAGCCGATTAGCTGGCCTCTGCAATTATCTATATAGTCTACAGAAAGAACAACTGGTATAGGCCCGCCCCTCCTGGGATTTATAAAAGTCTCCCAACTCTGCACCTTTTGACCTCGCATCAGGCGGTCCAGGTTGGTATTAAAAGCGAGATGATCTTCTTTGGCTATGAATATTATAAGCGGTTTGCCCTTCAAAAAATGTTCATTAACCTTAAAAAGATCCTGTGCTGCTGGATTGGTTTCCTGAATATTTCCTTTTAGATCTGTGAATAAATAACTATCCGGTGCTTGTCCGAATAAATCCTGATATCGTTTGCAATCTGTATTAAAATCATTACGGGCATCTGATGATGCATCAATCTCATGATGTTGATCATTCTCGGCGGCCGAAAGCATTCCTGGATCTGGCTGATGCTCTTCAATGTTATGCGGGCGGGTCATAGTATCTTGTAATTCCTTTCGTTCAACAATTTAATAAAAATAAATTTATTTAATAATTCAACTGATCTTAAGAGATCTCTCTGTCAATCTCTCGTGGTTTATATGTCCGCAAGCCCAGATTCGTCCCTCCCTTATCGAACGCTTAGCCAATTCTTATTAAACTTCTATTTTTTCCTTGACATTAGCTTTTTGATGTAAGATTATTACGAAGAGCTGCATATATAAGCTTTTTGCAGATAATATACAACAGTAGTATAAGATCTTAATAAAGATATTGAATGATCCAAATATTAGTTAGAATCATGGCATCTTCAAAATTACCAGTAATATTGGATCTAACTAATCAAAATTAATATCGAATCGATATAGTTGACGCTAATATTTTACATTATCATTGCTAAATACAAAAATATCTAAATAATGATTAAGTGGTTTTCATAAATAAAGAATAACCACATAATATATGCAAATTTTTTGATTAGGCGAAAATCCAATTAATTGCCAAATCAAAGAAGTATGCACTTATTAGGAGGCGAAAGAGTATGAGAATATTAATTGCAATGGTGGCTTTCATGACCATCATTGGAATGGCGGGTGCCTGGGAGGAGACGAACTACCTGAGTTATCAGTTCAATAAGGTAATCGATACCCAGGCGGGAGAGCATCTGGATTGGCTTGGAGATGTGTATTCTTCAGCCGATTTCTATGATTACAACGGTCCATATGGATATACAAGTGCGTATGTTAATAATTACGCACAATCCGTGACTGCCACACCGCTCACATACGAGGGCCAGACTGTAGATACTCTTGACGTTCTAACCCAATACGGCAGCGCTGTGGTTGGCGCCAAGTCCCCAGATCTGCAGACGCCTGCCGATGTCATGAGATTCGGCACAGCTACTGCCGGTCAGAATATGGCACTCAGCGGCCTGTACAGCGATGCCCAGTTTTCAGGCAGCAATTACGCCTGTATATATGGGTATGATTCCAATTGGAATAGCTATTTCGACGCGTGGACGTATAACTCTGACCCCACCATAAAAATTAGCGCTGTCGATGATGATCGCTTCGTCGAGGCGGACATGGGCAGCCAGGCAACTGTTGGCTTCGAGCAACTCATGGCTCCTGGCGCATACATGACCTTGTCGGGTGGCTTCAAGGCATGGGGTGAGTTCTCTGGAGCATACGATCCTACCGATGATTGGGGATATAACAGTGTCGACATCGATGTCGACCTCTCTGGGGCAGGAACGCAGCGCTTCTACCTAGATACATGGTAATACTAAGCTGCAAAAAGGTATCGTCTGAAATGAACATATGGTTGGGCAATATGCTCAACCTGTTTTTCCATTTTGGAGGTGGCACATGAGGCCTGCTATCATCCTGGTCGTTGTTCTGGCGATAATTCCCATCTTAGGGAATGCTTCCACTGAAGCAGGAGCCTTCACCAGGTCTTATCTCATCTGCAACGAAAGCAACTCCAGCGCTATTAGGACCTTCTCCCAGAACTCATTTTTATTCATGCCCGGCTTATACATAAATGGCTATGGTGAGGCGGATATAAAGGTCAAATCCGAGGACCTCGGGCTCATGATCCTTGACCAGACCATCAACTTCTCCAATGACAATTCCCAGTATTCCGGCATCGTCACCAGCCATGTGCTGGGCAGGAATTTAACCGAATTGAATGTATCCATATCAGCAGTAACTTCCACGGGATTATCGAAAGAAGAAAATCTGAGTCTAATTAGGAGCCAAAGCACCGGTCTCGGATTGGCTGATCCCGGCAATGGGAGCTATGAGTTTTACTTGACCGGTGGACACTATCTGATTTTAGATTCAAGCGATATCCCTCTGGTCTATAGAAGGCCGCTTCAACCTTATGAATTTTCCTTCCAGGCTGATGATACTGCTCTGGATGAGCCTGCCGACTTCATCGATCAGAAGGTCGATTTGATATACAGCGTCTCACCCGATTATGAGCAGAGCTACACAGGCTATGATTTTTCAAGAACCCTGCAGGATGGGGACATCACCTGCCAATCGAATATGGAGTATGGATGGGTGAGTGATTCAGAATGAAAACAAAATTATCAATTATTATTATGATGTTTCTTTTAACAGATGCATCTGCAGATGTGAGCTTCTCTTGCAGCATATACAATTCAGATGATTATTCATCGCAGAGCATAAGCGGAGAAAATATAACATTTGATGGCAATGCCATGCTTGATGGCGAATCTGTATCCCTGCAAGGGGGTGGATCTTCAACTAGCCCTCAAAGCTCTTATTCTTATGGACTGAGCTTCAACGACGATCAAATGGAGGCTTGGGCGCAAACCGATTCAGGTCATCTTGCTTGGGGCGGAAAAGCGATCGCCTGGTGTGATGTATCGAATGCATCCGTGTCATCAAAATCTGCTGTCTCTGATGGCAGCCTTACGACAAACTATAAAAATTCTAATATACAAGTCACTTCGCAGGTCGAGACCATTGGCTCGAAGTTCCAGGATACTGCCAGGATTAGCCCCAATTCCATATTCTCACAGGGTATTGGCATAACAGATGCGGTTTCAGACGGCAGCGAAATCTCTTTGGATTCTCAAGAAAGAGAGAGCAAGGGCGTGGATCAAACTCTGCTGGTCGATGGATTTGGGAAACAGAGCAGAATCGATTCCAGGATTTATGGCGATACCTCTTTCCAGTGGATGAGCGGTGTGAATGCAGGGCTTTCCAGCTTCTCTCTGGGAATGGATGTAGCTGGAAGATGTAGCGATGAATTCAACTTAACGACTTTGGAGATGATAGGTTCTGCCACGGGATTTCCCACACAAAAGCTGCCTGCCGGCCGGATAGATATAAAGAGGCTTTTTGAGCCAAATCCTAATTTAACCATTGATGACGATTTCGTAGAAAAAGAAATAGAAAAGTTCAATCAAGAGAATTCAATCGATCAAAGCCTGAATAATTGGTATAATGTTGAACAAACTACTTATGTCAATCTTACTGGCGATGCATCGGCTCAAGGATGGGACAAACAGCCAGGATTATACTATAAAATGAAAATGGATTTTAAGGTTGAATAGATTAGATCTAAGCCACATACTGGCTCGGGCTGCTGGCCAGGCTGCTCTTAGCCAGGCCGTTATATCCATTGGCAAGCAGCCCTTCAGCCAAGCATCCTGGCCCTGTCCAGAGCTGCTTGAGCGTCGGCATCACGGCCAAGTGTCTGGAGGGCATTGCCCTTTCCTTTCCAGGCTTCGGAATAATTCGCATTCAATTCGATTGCTTTTTCATAAGCCTCCAGTGATTCGTTGAATCGCTCCATGTGGGTGAGAGCTTCTCCTTTATGCAGCCACCCTTCTGCCACCGATGGCTGCAATACTAGAGCCTCATCGAAGCTTTCCAGGGCGGTCTCGTATCTGCCCAGGGCAGAGAGAGAGATGCCTTTGGTATCCCATGCGGCTGCGTATTTTGCATTCAATTGCAGGGCTCTTTCCGATGCATTGAGAGATTCGCTATAATTGCCCAACAGATAAAGTGCCATGGCTTTATTGTTCCATGCGTCCAAAAGCCTGGGGTCAATATCGAGAGCTTCGTCATATGCTTTCAAGGCCTCATCAAGCTTGCCTTGATGTCTCAGTGCCAGGCCTTTGCCATGCCAGACCACTGCTATTTTTGGATTTATCTCGATAGCTTTCTCATAACATTTAATGGCTTCATCATACTCGCCATTGTTGCTGAGAATTAATCCGGTGTAATACCAGGCTTCGATATATTGGGGATTGGTATCTGTAGCCCTGTTAAATGCCTTGATCGCTTTATCATATTTTCCAAGAAAGCCCAGAACCAATCCTTTATTATAGTATGCCTCTGAATATTTTATATTGGCAGAAATGGCTCTATCAAATGCTTTGATGGCTTCTTCATATTCACCCTGGCTTAAAAGAATCTTGCCCTTAGCATTCCAGGCACCAGAAAAAATAGGATTTATCTCTAAAGCTCTATCAAAACTCTTTTTGGACTCATTGTATCTGCCCTGGCTGGCGAGAGCTTTTCCCCTGCCGTACCAGGCCAGCTCATAATTTGGATCGATATCAATTGCCTTCTCGTGTGCAATCAGTGACGCATTATAATTGCCCATGAAGAAAAGAACAATGCCCTTATAGTTCCAGGCTTCTGCATAGGATTCATTGAGCTCTATAGATTTATTATATGCCTGCAAAGACTCATTGAACTTGCCCTGATTCAGGAGAGCATTGCCTTTGTCGATCCAGTCTTTTTCGGTTGTCTGGCTAAATGCCGGCAGAGACAAGAGAGCCATTAATATCAAAATTAGAACGGGATTAAATTTCATAAAGCACCTCCCTCAATAAAATAGCGCTCCTCAAGAAAAGCTTTTTGAGATAACAATATAAGTAACTCAATTACTCATTACTATTTCTTAAAAGCTTTGCGGGGTGCTATTTGCTCTGCTCTCTGCCTTTAGAGAACCTATCTCCAGATCGTCTCTCTTTAGCAGATGCACCTCTACCATGTGATGGGGCCGATAGCGCATCTTAGCCTCCCGGATGCCCTCCACGCCCATGTCGCTCTCCCGGTTGATGTAAATATAATCTCGTGCCAGGATTCTGGCAGTCTCAGCATTTATGGCCCGGTAGATTCCTTTGCAATCGGAAAGACCTTTCTCGAAATGCACCAGTGCGGTATCTTTATTCAGCCCTTCAAAGAGGGAAATGGCCCCTATCTTGCCCTTTGCTCGAATGGCAAGGCCGGAGAGCTGCAGCTCTTCATGGTGAGATAAGGCAAAGGACAGGGCATCTTTTTCGCTGGCGAGCACAGGATCTGAATCGCAGTCCTTCCAATCGCACCATAGATCAACAAAATCCCTGACCTCTCTGATATTGCTTTCGCTGATAATCTCAACCAGAGGCATGCAGGTTTTCTGAAATTTATTAAGCTGGTGCCTTATGGTTAGATATTTCTTGCCCGGCAATTCCGCCAGATCCGTTGCCAGATAGACATACTCGAAGTACCTTCTCTCCGCATGAAATTGCAGACCCGGAAAAAGGTTCGCTATCCATTCTTTTGAATCCGGATGCAGAATTACCAAAGAATGCTCCTCCTCACTCTTTATGGCAAGCCTCAGCACCTCCTCTAGTAGCTTGGGATTGCGAGGGCCGATGGGCGGACGGTAGCGCGTCATACCTGCAATGGTGCTGGAGAGGACTATGCATCCTTCCACATAGGCGTACCTGTAATGAGCGTAGTCATTCCAGCAGACCATATTGGTGAAGGTGTTATCGCTATGGACCTGAGGATAGTTCTGGTAATGCCTGTGAAAGAAATCCCGGTCGGAGAGAGAGACGGGCATGAAGTCTGAGTCGCTCAGCATTATTTTGCCTCCTTGGCAAAGAGCATGGGCACATGTCCGGGCATGGGTGCAAATCCCTGGGATCGATAAAATTCCTCTTTTCCCGGCTCTGCTATCAGGCCTATCCAGCTAATCTTGTGAAATTTGCATTCCTCTAAAAGCTTAATTAGAATCATTGTTCCTACTCCCCTGCTTCGCCAGTCGCCCTGCACCACCAGGTCCTGAATATATGCATCTGCAATCCCATCGGAAATCACACGGCCCATACCCACGGCCCTGCCCGTAGAAATATCAATTGCCACAGCGAATAGAAAGCTTCCCTGAATCAGATGGTTGATTTTACCTGCATCCATCTCCTCCTTCCACCAGCCTGCTGCGCGATAGAGCTGCACTATCTGATCCTCATGCCAGGATCGCACGAACTCGATTTGGATCTTATTTTTATCATTCATAGCTTTAGCTTTTCAGTCAATCTATCTCAGTGGCTTCAATACCTTCAATATCTTCATACAATCTAATTCATGCGATCCAATTCAGTATCACATTTTCTTCTCTCCTGGGAGCTTTCTGATCGAGCTTGACCGGATAGCCGAAGATGAGACAGCCTACCAGCTTGCATTCGGATGGAACGCCCAGATCGTCCATGATTGCCCTCACCTGGCCCAATGGAGCGCCAAGGCCAATCCAGCAGCTCCCCATTTTCTGTGACTGGGCCGCTAGCATCATGTTCTCTGCGGCGAGGGAGCAGTCAATCTGTGGGGAGAAGGCGTCGGGATGGGAGAATATCATTATGAGGACCGGGGCATTAAAGAAGATATTGAAGCCCGGACGGGAGACCATATTGGCCAGAGCGATCAATTCCGGCTTGGAGGCTTTGGCCTCCAGCTCGATCCACAGCTCTTTGGATTTGTCGGAGAGCTTTTTTATCAGCTCTCTGTCTTTTATCACCACAAAGCGCCAGGGCTGTTTGTTGGCAGCGCTTGGTGCATAGGTTCCGGCCCGGATCAGCTCTAAAATCATGTCATCCGGCACATTATTGGGAAGATAATCCCGGACCGAGCGGCGGGCGTAGATGGCCCTGAATACATCATTCACCGGGCTTTCGGGACGAGGATTGTGCAAATCATTGCTCATAGCAATATCTTATAGGCGTCAAAGCTTATAAAATTGTAAGGCGAGAGGAGACTTGCCCTTCCGTCTTCTCTCTAAAATAAGATTATAATCTATCTTCAGATATCCATTTCTGGAATCCCTTCTGGGGAATCCGCTCTCAGGAATCCGTTCTTTCGATCAATCAACTCTCATGAAGAGCTTGCCCTCGGCTCCGCAGATGGGACAGATACCGGGCGCTTCTCGCTCCACGGTATTGCCGCAGTAGGGGCAGATGTAGTAGGGGAACGTCTCCCGGCTGGTGCCAAGGCTTGCTAAGAGGTTCTTGTAGAGCTGGGAGTGAATCTTCTCCACCTCGTTGGCATAGTGGAAGGATGTCTCAGCCGCCTTATTGCCTTCTGCCCTGGCCGTCTCAATCATATTCGGATAAATCGCCTCCCATTCCTCGTCCTCTCCGGATATGGCTGCCTCCAGGTTCTCTTTGGTGGACTTGATGCCTTTTAGAACTCTTAGATGATTTACGGCGTGGACTTCTTCTGCTGCTGCTGCAGCGCGAAATAGTCTGGCCGCCTGGGCAAATCCTTCTTTATCAGCTTTGGCTGCAAAAGCGCTGTACTTGCGATTAGCCTGCGATTCGCCGGCAAATGCCTCTTTTAGGAACGTCTCTGTGTTGGACATGGTCTAAAACCTTCCCTGTGATAATTCATCTTTTTGCTTATCCATCTATGTTTTGCGAGACTTGCGACTTGCAGGGGGCGGTTGCCCGCCTGGGGCTCGCCTGCCTTCATTTGGACGGTGGTATCGGAGCTGGTCTATGCTAACTTCAGGGGCATGCCGAGCAGATGGGACAAAAGCCTCAAGGGCGGATCGGGCCGCACGTGGGGCTCAGCTCTTTTCTTTCAGTTCATCCTCGATGCCCCGGAACTGCTCCAGCGCAGTCTCCAGGCTCTCCACGATCTCCCGCGCCAGGATCGCCGGATCGGGCTGGTTGTCGGAGTCCTCCAGGCTTTCGTCCTTGAGCCAGAAAATATCCAGGCTGGCCTTGTCCCGTTTCACCAAATCTTCATAGCTAAAGGCCCGGAAGCGTTCCGTCTCTTTTCGGTCGTACCGATTTTCAGCATTGTAGCATTTGATGAAGTCCTGCAAATCGTCCAGCTTGAGCGGATTTGTCTTGAGTGTGAAGTGCTGATTGGTCCGCAGGTCGTAGATCCACAGCTTCTCCGTCCATGGCGTCTCGCTGGCTGACTTTCTATCAAAGAAGAGCACATTGGCCTTGACGCCCTGAGCGTAGAAGACGCCCGTGGGCAGGCGCAGCAGCGTGTGAAGATCGCAGTCTTGCAGCAGCCTTCGCCGCACAGTCTCGCCTGCTCCGCCCTCGAAGAGGACGTTATCCGGCACCACAATCGCCGCCCGGCCGTTGATCTTGAGCAGATTGCGAACATGCTACAGGAAGTTGAGCTGCTTGTTGGATGTTGTGGCACAGAAATCCTGGCGGTTGTAGGAGAGAGCCTCCCGGTCGGCTTTGCCTTCTTCGTTGACGATGGTGACGCTACTCTTCTTGCCGAAAGGCTGATTGGTGAGTACCAGATCGTACTTGTTTCCGTTACCCTTGAATGCTTTTTCGGGATTCTCGGACAATTCCTTTTTCCTCGAGAAGGTAGACTCGGATGAATGCCATATTCACGGGCGACCTGAGCAAGAGGCTTGCCTGCCTCAAGTTCAGCGAGTATTGATATCTTGAAGTCTCGGTCGTAGCGCCGCCTTGTTTTCTTCATGCACTTCCCTCCATGAGTTGGCATTGCTTAACTTTTTGTCCAATTGGAGGGGTTCACACCAGACTCTTATCTAATGACGCTCTTCATCTGGCAACTATGAAACAGGAAGGTTTGAGCACATTGGCATCAAATGACCGAGATTTTAGTAGCGTGAAACGACTCCAAATCTGGAGACCTTGATCACAGCCATCCTCATTTTGGCTCACGCTTGAACGCTAATGATTCCCTATTCGCCGCCCTCACCGTCTCGCCTCGCATTCTCGTGCGCTGCCTTCGTAAGCGGGGCCGTTCGCCCCAGGGCCCGCATGCATGCGCTTGCCCGCGCCCCGTGCGCCAACATGTGGGCCGAGCGCGCTCGGGTGGGCCAGGTACCATCAGGCCGGGGCTCTAAAGCCTGAATCCATAAGGCATTTCCAGCAAGCAGTCAGTTGGGCCTTTGCATAGCATCCCTGTACAAAATCTATTTAGCGAATGAATGTAAGGTATATTCAATGGCAAGTGCTGATCAGTGTGTTAGAAGCAGGGTTTTGTTAGATGCCCCCAAGGAAGACGATCTGGTTGAAGGAATATTAAAGGGCGTTGAGGACTACAAAGCCGGCAGAGTGACTGATTTCAAGAGCAAAGAAGAGCTATTGTATCACCTCAAAAGCCTCTGAAAAACAACCGCGGTTTTCATTCTAATACATGACCTTCTCATACACAACAACTTGCCAGTTTGACAAGAGATTCCACAAACTAACCAGGAAGAACCAGGCACTAGCGAATCAGGTATTTGAGAAGATCTCAGAGATCATCGAGAATCCGGAGATCGGAGTTCCAAAGAGACATGAGCTAAAGGGCTTGCGTGGCGTGCATGTCGATCCTTTTGTCATAATTTACGCAATTATTGGGAATCGAATTGTTTTTCTACACTTCGATCACCATGACCAGGTGTATAACGCAGCCACGATATTTTCACCTTCTCAGATGGAAGAACTGAGGAAACGATTTGAGGGATTCGAGCCTACTTGATTATCTGAACGATGGCTTTTATCCTCATTTTATTCATCAGAATCTTTCCAGATCTATATAAATTCAGCTTAAATTAAATCCGGGATTGCTGGATACTCGTTGACCTAACCTCCCGAAAAGTTCAGGCGCACAAGTTTAGCGCCTGAAGAATTTCTCTCTGTTTTTTTGTCATTTCGGTGTCTA
>JAFGNK010000185.1 GCA_016927055.1 Methanotrichaceae archaeon
CCAGGTTATGACGGAGCCTCTGGCCTGAGGACTGGATCGGTCCGCTTTTAGCTCAGTAACCTGTGGGATGCTGTTGGGAGAGGTCAGAGTGAATGTGCGATCCATTGAGCTGTCGAAGGAATCTTTTGATGCATGCAGGCCGTCTTTAGCCTGCACCGCAATCTTGTAGTCTCCAGGATTTTCCGAAGAGGTATCCCAGACCCAGGAATTGGAGGTAAACCAGTCGGTCACTTCCTTACCGTCCTTCATAAACTTATAGTAAATCTGGTCGCTATCCGGATCGGTGGCGCTGGCCGTCCAGGTTATCTTACTGCCTCTGCCCTGAGGGCTGGCCCGGTTCGATTTGAGCTCCTGCAAAGCGGGAACCTGGTTGGGACGGCTCAAGGTGAAGACTGCATCCATACTGCTGTCAAATGAATCCTCAGGGGCGTGTTTGCCGTCTCTGGCCAGGACGGAAATCCGGTAGTCTCCTGCAGGCAAATCTGTGGTTAGCCAGCTCCAGCTGTTGATCTTGGACCATTTCCTTGCTTCCTGGCCATCCAGCAGGAATTTGTAAAGGATTTTGTCGCCCTCTTCATCAGTAGCCTCCGCCCTCCAGAAGATTGCTGCGCCCTGTTGCTGAGGACTGGCTCTGTCCGGCACAAGGGCTTTTAGAGCAGGCGGCTGATCGGAATTAATAGTTCCTTGCTCTTGAGACTTATCTATCCTTGTTTCAATTTCTGATTGGGTAGCGGCGCGAGATAAATTGGATTCATTGGTATAATTGTCCGGTGCAAGAGATGAAGAAGACTCAGTGGATGGCAAGGACGCCTCTGGGAAAGGAGATACCTCGGAGATAGATGATGGCTCTGATGATAATTTATCTGAGGATAAAGCCTGCGGCGAGGATGCCAGGCTCCTTGCCAGGGAAGCTTGCGTTTCATTGGCTATAGCTGTGGAGGATGACAATGGCGCGGGTTTAGCAGCAATCTTGACCTCTTCCTTATCTACCTGATCGAAAGTCAAATTATCACTCAAGGTCTGATTGTCTTTCCCTGTCTGATTCTCTTTGCTCGTGGGGATGCTTAAGTTGGAAACATTTTTTCCGGCAACAGAGGTATTGCTCTGCACTTTGCCAGCCGCAATGCCAATATCAGTAGGAAGAGAGCGTGCAGTCTTTTGGGGCTGCTTGGTCGTCTGGGATGCAGGCTGCTTGGCCACGGTTTGAGTGCTACCCGATGAGCTGCTACCCCCCATGCCGCCTCCTCCCGCGCTGAAAATGCTTGCCTGGCTCTCATCTTCAGGAATTTCAAGAGAATTATTCTCTGTGGCATTAAGTCCCGTAGAATTGATGCTCGTGGAGCTTTCGGCCCGGAATTGGCTGCTTGGTTGGCGGGATTTATTTTGGGACAAATTGACCCCTTGGCGTTCTTCTTTGTAAGGCAATGATAAGGAGCCTAATAATTGAGAGCTTAGTGTTTGATAGCTTAATGCTTCTCCGGGCCAGGTGACCTTATGCTCCGTGGATGTCTCCCCGGACAGAATATGATATGGGGCAAAGACAAAAGCCAGGGCCGCTATGAAACAGACTGCCAGCAGGACGATAGCCAGAGCGGCACGCCTGCTCTTGATGCTTGCCCCCGAAATGCCGGGAAAGGCCCGCACCGATCGCCGTCCCTTTTTTGGCAGAAGGAGAAATCTTCTATTGCGAAGCAGATTCGACCAGCGGCCATAGGCCACCGCTGCCAGGAATATGGCCAAAAGTGAGAGAATGGTGGCTAAAGATGCACTATTCAATCCTCTGGGAGTAGCCGTCAGAATGAGGCTGAAAAGCCCGGCCAGCAGGACGGAGAAGACCAGACTGAGAAGTGCGCGCCTTTGCAAAGTAATGTCGCTTTTGCCGGGAAATGCATAGAGTACAGCAAGATAACCCGGGATGAGGAGCACCAGAATAAGGGCCGGGAACGATAGGGTCCCCTGCAGGGATGAAGGTGAGAGATGAACCAGGGCTAAGGCTATAATCGAGACCAAAACAGACGCAATTAAATGCCAGGGCGGTGGCCAGGCCAGCCTCATATTTTTTTCCTCCTATATTCAAGCCCAAAAGTTCATGCTCAATTACTGATAAAACCTTTTTCCTAGAAAAAAAGATCCTTGGGAATCTTTAGTCGACTTCGAGGTTTATGCCCACAGGACAGTGATCGGCACCTGTGATATCTTTAAGGATAAACGCCGATGAGACGGCTTCCCGCAGATTTTCGTTCACAAAGAAATAGTCGATCCTCCAGCCCACGTTTCTCTCGCGGGCCCGTGTCTTTAGATCCCACCAGGAGTAGTTTTCGCCCTCTGCATGGTAGAGTCGAAACGTATCTATGAAGCCCTTTTCAACCAGCCGGTCCATCCAGGCTCTCTCCACCGGCAGAAATCCTGAGATCTTCTCGTTGGCTTTAGGCCGGGCCAGATCGATCTCTTTATGGGCTGTATTGAGATCCCCGCAGATCACAATTCTCCTGCCCTGGGCCCTATGCAGGTCAACGTGCTCTAAAAAGAGATCATAGAACTTCAGCTTGTACTCCAGCCGCTCCTTAGAAGCTTTGCCGTTGGGAAAATAGACATTGAAGAGCAGGAACTTTCCATAATCTGCCACGATGACGCGATGCTCATCATCAAAGCCCTCGATTCCCAGGGTGTATCTCACGCTGAGGGGCTCGACTCTGGAGAAGAGGGCCACTCCGTCCCGCCCTTTTCTCTCCCCTGACCCGAAGTAGGAAAAGTAGCCAGGCATGGCTCTCAGCTCAGAAGGAACCTGATCGGCTGCCACCTTTGTCTCCTGCAAGCAGAGCACATCAGGCATATCTCTTTTAAGCCAGTCTACGAAGCCTTTTTTATAAATGGCTCTCAGGCCGTTCACATTCCAGGAAAGAAGTCTCAAGGTTGGCATCTTCATCCGCCTCAAAGAGATGATTGGCTCTCGCCTCATTAATGCCTTGCGATCTTCAGGAAATGTTGTTCGTATGAGTCCACAAGGCTCAGGTAGGCGGTATCAAACTGGGTCCACCATTCAAAACCCGTTGAACCGGCATTGGACTGCAGCTCAATGGTAAAATTCTCCAGGCCATGACATTGATGGCATTTTCACAGGGAGCATTGTCGCAGATGCTGCCGGCAGAGGCTGTGGCCGCTGCAAAAAGGAGGGCCGCGACAGCAGCCAAAAACATGCTTGTTTGTCTCTTAATTAATCATACCTCAAATCCATTGGCTTAACTGTGTTAATATATAATTTATTTTACTAACTTGAGGGCCCCTCACGATCCTTTACGAAGTTCCATCCAGATGTTGACAATGGAGATGCTAATCAGGTTCATAGTGGTAGCAGCATACCAGATATAGGATTCTCCCCGGCCCAGGAGCACTATCCAGCCGGACCATAGAACGAAACAGATTATGGAAAATGATATCAGAGTGTCGAAGGCTAAAAAGAGCCTGGGCCTCTTAAAGAGCCTTCCTGCCTGAGCGAGGGTGCAGTATTCGATGGGAGATGTCCGATCGGCCAGGTGAAAAAAGATTCGGGCCAAATTCATGAATAGGTCTGCCAGGGCCCAGGCTATCACCAGCCAGCCGAAGGCGAAAAGGGGGACAGAAGCCGCACCAGTACGCAGGGCAAGCAGGCCGAAGAGCAGCTTGAAGACACAGAAAGGGATGCCTATAGTCAGAGCCTGAAAGGTGGGAGTAAAAAAGAGGCCATCTTTGACTCTGTCTGCTTCTGGTGAATAAGATTTTCGGGATGAAGAGGCAGGGGAAGGTTGGGAAGATGGGAGAGGAGGCGATGACAGCGATGAGGTGGATGAGGTGGATGATAGGGATGAGGAAAAAGAGGGTGACGGATTGCATGATTGGGGCACAGTATGCTCTTTCATGATGACTTAGATGTGCGTCTTTGCCGAAAAAAGTTTGCATTGGGCTTTTCCGGTTGCTTAATATCGAATCTAAATATATTGTGATCTCGGTTTTATCAGCCCATTCCTTTTGCCCATCTCTACTAGGCCAAAAACCAGCAATAAAAAGGGCTTGCTCTCAATTCCCCGCTCCTCCTGAGATTTCCGGCAAATTGAGATTAATTGTCGCGCACAAGCATAGAAAATTGATGCCCCAAAAAAAAGCCTGCAGGATCGCAGAAACCGCTTGGCATTTTTATGAAAAATAACATCAATTGAATGTTTGACCATTGATAATACTATTATTTAAATTAATTGTAAGTTATGGATGATAGTATCTTAATATAGAATTATAGATCTTTGCAAATAGACTTGTAGAAATCATTTAAACAATCTGATAATTCTGCCCCAAAATTAATTACTAAAGAAAAATTCTTATACCAAGAGATCTAAGCCAATGATGAGGACTATGCTGGCCAGACCGACTTTGAACATTCTTCTTGCCGAGGACAACCCGGTAAGTCAGAAGATGGCTCTGATTGTACTCAGGAAGCTCGGACTGGAGGCTGATACGGCCCAGAACGGCCAGGAGGTTCTGATAGCTTTGGAGGAGCATCCTTACGACCTGGTGCTCATGGATATCCAGATGCCGGAAATGGATGGAATTGAAGCCACGAGAATCATTCGCAAAAGATGGCCGCAGGGCCCCAAGATAATAGTTGTCACCTCATTTGAGCCGGATATGTGCCGCGAACTTTGCTATAATGCGGGTGCTGACGATTATCTCAACAAGCCTGTTCAGATAGATGAGCTTGGTGCAGCCATTAAGCGCAATTTGGGTGCTATTGCTTCGCCGGCTGCAGCGGATGCACAAGCTCTTTTCGTTTAATCCGGTTTTTTGCCATGACGACTTAGCAGTATCGAATTATGCGAAGGACTATCGAGAATTGAGAAGCATAACCCTATCTCGCGAGGCACATCCCATCCTGTTTTCTGGATGTTTTTCATGCGAAAAAGCTAGACGAATGCAAAGCCAAAAGTAAAGCGGATTAGCCATTCTAGCCATCCACCCCAGCTTTGCTTGAATCCGATTTCGCTTCTTTTTCCCACCACATCTTCACCCG
>JAFGNK010000186.1 GCA_016927055.1 Methanotrichaceae archaeon
ATATACGTTATTCTTAAATTAAAATTGTCTTAGGCGATCTATGATCCTCTGGCAGTAATTTGCGTTTTCGCAAGTTATCTGCCGAGAAGATCACGCAGTCTTTCGTAATCTCCCACAGGAAAGCGGATCGATATGGATAATGTAATTGCGCACGATTGGGAGGCGTTCAATTCTATGGTACCGTACTCTTCATCAATGTATTCCCTGGCATCATGAGGATGAGCAGTATATTGCCAGCCTCCATCCGCACCCGTTATTCTGGAGTACAGCCAGTTGTCGGCTTCAGGACTATTAATGGGATCAAGGCCTGATACTATACGGGTCAAAAACGCATCTGCATCTTCTGCGGCGAGAAACTCAATCCATATGATGCCCGGCTTATTTTCTTGACAGGAATTGCAGGTAATTATGCCGCAGTTCCAGATGGCCTCTAGCAGCGGTGCTATCCCTTCGTCCACCTCTATCATCATGTTTGATGCGGGATCGAGAATTGCGATCTGCTTGTGCTGCATCAGAATACAATAGCTCCTTTCAGTCCCCACAGGCCTCGATATCCTTTGCGTTAGGCTCGCTGGATCTTTCTCTGCATTACGGTGTCCATGAAGCCTCGTTTCCCGCAGTGATTAGAACCAATTCATTATTTTTCATTACTTATTTACCCATTGCATACCTATTATTGTGCTTTTTATTATTCTTTAATATTATCATAGTTATTAACATGTATCTAGTATTATATTTTAGCGTCGCCTGCCAAATGCCTCAGAAGATATTTCATAAAGGCAAAGCTGCGAGCAGTTAAAAAGTCAGAAATCTGCAGGGCAGGATGTCGCCCCACATAGCCGGTTTTGCCCTTGCGGATGCAATTTCGGCTAAAACAGATCTGTTAAATCAAATCAGCTTAATATCTTCTGGGTGCCCTGGCAGGTCTGTGCTTCTGGTAGCACTCGCTGCAATAAACCGGCCTGGATCCGTCCGGCTTGAAGGGAACCTGGGTTTGCTTGCCGCATTCTGAGCAAGTTACGTCTGTCATTTCTCTCGGACCACTGTTGTAGCCGCCGCTGCTGCTGCTACCGCGATTTTCGTATTTTCTCTCAAACATTTGATTCACGTACCTTTTGTATCGATTCAAAGAATCGAACTCGCTACAAAAAACATCTCAACAAATCCCTTTGAATCGACGAAAATGTAACAGCTTATAAAGGATTAACTGGGTTATATACCTGTTGGTCAAATAACAAATTAAATGGCAAAAAATATGAAGCAGCAGATCTGAAGGATTTCTGCGCGGCCGAAGCTGCCTTTTGCACCCTCCTGCACAGGAAAATATCTTGGATTGGGTAGTGTGCCCGCAAAGAATATTCCTCTCCAATTCATCGCCGTTGCCAGAAAAACGCCCGAAAAGATATCATTTCTTGCCAAGGGCCAAAGTCGAAAGTTCCTTTTTATAATATCATTCGTGAATTGATTTCCACATTCTTTAAACTTTCCTTAAGATAATGTTATATCCTCTTAGCGATTGAATTGCCATTCCATGCCAGGCAAAGTCTCGCACAGCTATGCTTTTCGCGGCTCGGAAAAACCACTTATTGGAAAGACCATCGGAGATATGTTCGATGAAATAGCGGAAAAATACCCTGATAACGACGCAATTGTATCCATCCACCAGGGGAAGCGATACACCTATCGCGAGCTGCAAAAGGAGCTCAACCGCGCCGCGAAAGGATTCATCGCCCTCGGCCTGAAGAAGGGCGATCGTCTGGCAATCTGGGCCACAAACTTAGCGGAATGGATCATCACCCAGTTCGCCACGGCCAAAGCAGGCATCATCATGGTAAACATCAATCCCGCCTACCGGACACACGAGCTGGAGTATGCCCTGCGCCAGTCAGAGGCACAGGCTCTTCTGCTCATGGACCGCTTCAAGAGCTCGGACTATATCCAGATGCTTTACGAGGTCTGCCCCGAGGCCAGGATAGCCCAGCCGGGCATGATTCACTCCGAGAAGCTGCCATTTCTCCGGACGGCAGTGACGATCCGGGGCGAGAAGCAGCCGGGCATGTGGACCTGGGATGAGGTCATGAAGATGGGAGAAGAGGTGCCCGATGAGATTTTACAGGAGAGGGAAGAGAGCCTGGACTTTGACGACCCCATCAACATTCAGTACACCTCGGGCACAACCGGTTTCCCGAAGGGCGTGGTTCTCACGCACCATAACATCTTGAACAACGGCTACTTTATCGGCGAATGCATGAAGTTTACGGAAAAAGACAGACTCTGCATACCGGTTCCCTTTTATCACTGCTTCGGCATGGTGCTCTCCAATTTAGCCTGCATGACGCACGGCGCTACTATGGTTCTGCCGGCCGAGTACTTTGATCCCGTCTCCGTTATGTCGGCAATCGAGAAGGAGCGCTGCACTGCCGTGCACGGTGTGCCCACCATGTTCGTGGCAGAGCTTGAACACCCCGATTTTTCCAAGTACGACTTCTCAAGCCTGCGCACAGGGATCATGGCCGGATCGCCCTGTCCCATTGAGTTCATGAAGAAGGTGAGCACCCTCATGAATATGCAAGAGGTAGTGATCACATACGGCCAGACGGAGGCCTCACCCGGCATCACCATGTCCTCCACCGATGATTCCCTGGAGCAGAGGGTCACTACAATCGGCAGGCCCATGCCGCACACCGAGATGAAGATCGTGGACCCCAAGACAGGCAAGATGGTCCCCCGTGGAGAGACGGGCGAGATATGCGCTCGCGGCTACATGATCATGCGCTGCTACTACAACAATCCGGTGGCCACCGACCAGTGCGTGGACAAGGAAGGCTGGCTGCACACCGGCGACCTGGGTACTTTAGATGATGTGGACTACTGCAAAATTACAGGTCGGCTCAAGGACATGGTCATCCGGGGTGGGGAAAACATCTACCCGCGGGAGATCGAGGAGTTTCTCTACACTCATCCGGCCATAAGCGATGTGCAGGTCATAGGCGTGCCGGACAAAAAGTACGGCGAGGAGATAATGGCCTGGATCAAGCTCAAGAAGGACGCATCGGCCACGGCAGAGGAGATTAAGGCTTTTTGCAAGGGAAGGATCGCGCACTTCAAGGTTCCCAGATACATAAAGTTCGTGGACGACTTCCCCATGACCGTGAGCGGCAAGATCCAGAAGTTCAAGATGAGAGACGAGTCCATCAAGGAGCTGGGGCTGGAGGAAGCGGCCAGTATGAAGACGGCTTAAGGCCCGCCCTCTTTGTTTTTCTCTTTTTGCTTTTGAGGTTCCTTCGATAACTTCATGAAACTATCATTCTTCCTTGAAGACCTCTTTGCTAGGAGAGTGGAACTGATCTGGGCTGACCAAGTATGACTCCGTCTTTTTGAAGCACATCTTAGACGAGATCAACTTTCTGGAAGAATCGTGAGGGGGACAGGCAAATCCGGCAAGAGTTGACCCAGCGCGGACAATATTTAGGATAAAAAGATATCAAGTATAGGAGATTATCGCCAAAAATAATTTTTTCTCGATAGTTTTTTTTATCAGAACAACACAAGGATTTGATGAGGCTCGCATGTACAGAATAGTCAGGCGCAGGGAGATGGCCGGCGGAAACATCATTCTCAACGAGATCGAAGCGCCCAAGATCGCTCGTGTTGCTCAGCCCGGGCAGTTCGTGATGCTCAGGGCCAATGAGATAGGAGAGCGCATCCCCATGACCATGGCCGAAATCAACCCCGAGAAAGGTACCATAACCATCATCTTCCACGTGGTGGGCCGGTCCACCGCTCTTTTCAAGACCCTACAGGTGGGCGATTCTTACCTTAATGTGGCCGGCCCGTTGGGCCAGCCCACAAAGGTAGGAAAAGTGGGCACCGCTATCTGCGTGGGTGGGGGAACGGGCCTGGCCGTCCTCTATCCCATCGCCCGCAAGTTGAAGCACCTGGGAAACCGGGTGGTAAGCATCATCGGGGCGCGCAACAAGGAACTGGTCATCCTGAAAGAGGAGATGGCCTCCGTCTCAGACGAGCTCTTGATCTGCACAGATGACGGTTCATTAGGGCGCAAAGCACTGGTGACAGAGCTTCTAGAAGAGGCCCTGCAAAAAGAGACTACGGGATTGGTGGTGGCCATCGGGCCCGTAATCATGATGAAGCTGGTCAGCGATATCACCCGGCCCCGCCAGATCAAGACCATCGTCAGCCTCAATCCCATAATGATCGACGGCACGGGCATGTGCGGCAGTTGCCGAGTCGAGGTGGGCGGAACAACCAGGCTGGCCTGCGTGGATGGACCGGAGTTTGATGGACACCAGGTGAACTATGAGCTACTCATGGCACGGCTGAGGGCGTTTCAGGAGGAGGAGCGAGAGGCCTTGCAGGTGCACGGGGAAGAAGAGATGCATAAGTGCCGCATGAAGCAGGAACTGGAGAAAAGAGAGACGGAGTGAGGACGAAATAACATGGGTAATTAGACCCCCTTCAGGGGATTTAATCCTGGGAAAGATGGCGATTTTCTATTATCATTAGCTGACAATTATAACCGAGTAGCAACGGCCAACCACAAAGCGCACAAGGCGCACAAAGACATCTCAAAGGCAATCTATGGCAGTCTGTAGCTATGACGATCCTTGCCGGCTACCGGAAGCAGTGCCAAGCCGCAGGGCCGAGGTTGCTGCCAGCGCTCGGATCCCTGCTGCCTAATCGTGGCTCGCCTGGCACGCTCGTGCTCGGGCACGCAGGAGGCCGCCGCGCGGGCCTGAGGAACCAGAGCAGGCTCAGCCTGGATGAGGCAAATTATTCAATGCGTTAAATAAATCTAGGCTGCAACGTACTGCCGGATGTCGACTTGTGCCCCTGTGTTTGCTCTTTCTTCAGCATCCTTAAGCAGCTCGGCTGTAACCGCTTCACTGATATATGCCTCTCCGCAATTGGGGCAGACTTGAGCAGGAACGCATTTTGCAACCGTTGTCAAACAACCTCGCTCAAAGGTTATCACCTCTCCGACTGTTGTCAGGCGCACTTGCTTGCCAAGCGCTCTTGCACGGGGGCAGGAGGCTGATCATGCCTGATGTCTAAGGCAATTAGGGATAAGTTCATATAGAATTTGCGATGACAATTATTAATAGGCAGGGATAATGTTTTGATCAGGTATCTTTTATGTTTCCTGAGCGCGATTATGGTCATCTCAGGTTCGGAAATGGAGTCATGTCCTGATTGTTATGCGAACATAATTACATCCACCGATACTCAGCTTATCGTTAATATTCGCTCAGGACCAAACGGGGAGGAGATCAGCGTCGCAGATGAAGGACTTGCTGCAGACATAATTTATGGAGGCATAGGTACTTACAACGATCCATTCGTTATCAAGAATTTTGAGCTAAAGGACTTGCCTGCAAATGGATTATTGATCCGTGACATTGATTCGTTTCTGCTCATCAAAGATTTCACTTTTAAGAATTTGGGGAAAGGAAATCGATCATCAATGCCGGTGGGGATTGGCACGCAATATGCAAAGAACGTGAGGGTTGAAAACTGCACGGCATTGAGTGGCGAAAGCTTCCGTTTATCCTATTCCGAAAATGTTTCAGTCAAGAATTGCACAGGCAGAAACATACTCTTTGAAGGGGTAAAAAACGGCCTGATCGATGACTGCACTTCTAACTGCATTTTGATCAAAGGATTGATGTCTCCCTTTTATTCCTACAAACTATTCGATCCGATATATGATTTCTTCAACGATACTCTTCTAGGCCAGCGTGATGATGATTTAGCAGTTTCCCAAAGCTGCATCATCAAGAACTGCGAAAGACTTGCGGAGATCGATATCTTTGATGCAGAAGATTGCATTGTTGAGAACTGCAGCATTGAAGGGATCGGCCTTTGGATGATGAATGCTAAGAATGTCACTTTCCGGAACAGCACTTTTGGAAATGCTACATTATCATTGGATTGGTCAAGAAAGATAAATTTCGAAAACATGACCTTTATCAATTCCACAATTTCTCTGGCGGGATCTATACCCGAGGATTATGCTATTGTTTTTAAGAACAGCACTATAGATGGAAGGCCGATATATTACTACGAGAACCAAAGCGATTTAGAAATTAAAGACCTCAATGCAGGATATATCTCGTTGGTAAATTGCCCAGGAGCAAAAATAGAGGGAATTAATGCCCTTGGGATTTTTGTTGCCAATTCCGATGG
This sequence comes from Methanotrichaceae archaeon, assembly GCA_016927055.1. Taxonomy (GTDB): domain Archaea; phylum Halobacteriota; class Methanosarcinia; order Methanotrichales; family Methanotrichaceae; genus Methanothrix. The sequence goes on from JAFGNK010000186.1 coordinate 6,205, forward strand.
TGCGATAGTTAAGAATTCGCGTTTAGGTTGGGCCGGAATCCATATTGCCTTCTCAAGCAACTGCGCGTTCTCCAATAATACATTGATAAATCAAAAATCTAAAGACGAAATTATGCAATACGCGGTTTGCAACAACAATACCGTGAGCGGCAACGTGGTAATCAAAGAAACCGGAAATTTGAGCCTTGATCTTTCTCAATTAATTCAAGGATATCAGCTCTGATAATTATACCATTTCTTTTTCCAAGGCTGGAGAGGGTGAACTGCTCCATAAGCTAAAAGCGACAGGACTAATGCCTGGTTAGTAGAGTTCTGGGTGTCAATGAAAACAATTGCAGTGAGGACAAAATGCAGATAACAGATCACATTCATGCCCTGAAAATCCCTTTTCAGATAACGGATCCTTCCGGCCAAAAAAAGGCATGGATAGAAGATGTGGACCTGCAGGCGAAAGAGCGCCCCGTCCCTGGCTTTCGCACCCTGGTGGGAGGATCTGTCCAGGTCGACTGCACCCTGCAAGAGGGAGACGTTCTGCATCTGGGTGGGGGCCTTACCCTGAAGGTGCTGCACACACCGGGCCACTCTCCCGACTCTATCTCCCTGTGGCTGGCTGAAGAGGGCGCACTCTTCTCTGCCGATGCCATTCCCATTGTCGGAGATATGCCTATCTATCAGGACATTCTGGCATCTGTCCGCTCCATTGAGAAGCTGGCATCCATCCCGGAAATCAAGCACCTCTTAGCGGCCTGGGATGAGCCGCGAGCGGGAAGCGAAGCTTATCGCATCATTCTCGACGCTCTGGCCAGGATGGGTTATGTAGGGAGAGATGGATACTCTGCCCCATCCGCACCGGCCCGGTAAAAGCCCTGCCGGGGGAAATGCTCATCCGCTATGCGTTTTTAAAAAAGACTGCGGCCAAAGCGAAAGAAGAGGGCTTTTGCAATACAATCTTCACCCAGCCGCCAGAGGACCGGCAATCTGGGGATCGGAAATCCGAGGATCGACTCTGCGAATGCAAAGATGCCTTCCGGGATTTTGTGCCGTCTGATGGTGTCGATCCACTCTGTGTAAAGGCAGCAAAGCCCAGCCAAAGGCTTGAGGGAGCAAACAAAAATGAATAAGCGACACAGCCCTCTCGGCTCTCTTCAACCGCAAAGATAAAAGCCCGCCCAGGCTATGATAAAAGCAAGACCGTAGGGAGAGACAAGATGCCCATTAAGTTGCACATTGCCACCTTCAACCTCATGAACCTGGACGACAGGCGGGACCGATTTCCAAGCCTTGAAGAGCGCATACCCGTTCTTCGCCCTCAACTGGTTCGCCTGGATGCTGACATTTTGTGCCTTCAGGAGGTCTGCGGCCAGCATGAAAGGGGCAAAAAGAGGCGCCTGGAGGCCATGAACCGTCTCCTGGAATGCACTCCTTACGAGGGTTACAAGAGAGTCACAACTATCGATCCGAAAACAAGAGAGGTCTTCGAACACCACAACCTGGTCATCCTCAGCCGCTACGATATTGTGGAGCACGACCAGTATCTGCATGAGTATGCCCCAGCCCCACGCTACAAGAAGGTCACGGCGCTTCCGGAAGAGGATGCGGCGCGAGAGATCTCCTGGGAGAGGCCCATTCTGCACGCCAAGGTGCAGCTGCCCAACAACATGGTTGTGGATGTGATAAACCTGCATCTCAAAAGCCGCCGGCCTACCAATATCCAGGGACACAAACTGGACGATAGGACCTGGAGGACGGCCTCAGGCTGGGCAGAGGGCGTCTTTATCTCAAGCATGAAGCGCATAGGACAGGCGCTGGAGACGCGCATTCTCATCGACAATTTCTTCGACGTGGACCCGTGTGCTTTTATTGCCGTCTGCGGCGATTTCAATGAGGAGTTTGATGAGGTTTCCATCGAAGCCATCCGGGGCGACGTGGAGAACACCGGCAATACGGACCTCTCCATGCGGGTCATGGTGCCCACGGAGAGAAACATCCCCGAGCCGGCACGCTACTCGTTCCTGCATAACGGCAGGGGCAAGATGCTCGACCACATTTTGGTTTCAAGGACCATGCTGGCCCACTTCAAGGGCTCAGAGGTGCATAACGAACTATTGCACGACGAGTCCATCGTCTTCGCTTCCAAGATCTTCTATCCCGAGTCGGACCACGCCCCAGTGGTCGCCCGCTTCGAGCTGCCCGATACGAAGATCAAGTGGCCAACGGAGGCGGACGGGGAGGAAAAGTGCGACAGGTGCGCAAAGAGCGGGAGAGGGAAGTATCGATAAGAATGGTAAAAAAAAAAAACAGATTTTTTGACTCATGTTATAGTCTTTGTGCTTCAGCTCCTGCTTATCATCGTGCCCACGCCCTCGTGGGTGAGCAGCTCCAGCAGTATGGCGTGATGCTTTCTGCCGTCGATGATGTGGGCTTTCTCCACTCCGTCCCGCACCACGCGCACGCATGCTTCAACTTTGGGAATCATGCCGCCCTTGATAATACCTTCTGCCACCAGCCGGCCGAAGTCGGATGCCGGAAACTCAGAGATGACGCTTGCCGGGTCGTCGGGATTCATGCGCACGCCCTCCACATCGGTGATGGAAAAGAGCTTCTTGGCCCGCATGGCCACGGCCACAGCTCCGGCTACCGTGTCGGCGTTGACGTTGAGGTTATTGCCCTGGTCATCTGCTGCAATGGGCGAGATGACGGGGATGTAGCCCTTGCCGGCCATGATCATGAGGATCTCCGGGTCCACCTTATCAACATCTCCCACGAATCCCAGGTCCACAGGTTCCATGCCCTCCACCTTGAGCAGCGCCTTCTTCCTGGCCTTCAGGAACATGCCGTCCTGGCCGGACAGGCCGATGCCCTTGCCACCGTACTTGCCAATGAGGTTGACAAGTTCCGCATTAATATTGCCCAGCAAGACCATGCGCGCGATGCCCAGCGTCTCTTTGTCGGTGACGCGCAGGCCGCCCACGAACTCCGCCTTCTTGCCGAACTTCTCCATGGCCAGGGAGATCTCCGGGCCGCCGCCATGCACAATGATGGGATGGATGCCGATGTAGCGGAGGAGCACCACATCCTGGATGAAGTCCTCCAGCACGGCACGGTCGGACATGATAGAGCCGCCGATCTTGAAGACCATGATGGAATCATAGAACTCACGAATGTAAGGCAGAGCCTCAATGAGCACCTGTTCTCTCTTGACTGTCACTTATCATACCTCTTGGATTGTGCATGATTGCAGGACTGGTTTTTATCTTTATTGGATCAAGAAAGGATAATCAACTCATGAAATTGGATTTGGTGCGGTGATCAAGAAATCTGCAAGCCAAGATAACTCACCATTTACTGCAGATGGCTGGATTGGTATTCCAGAGGAATTGTATCTCCTGTTACACCCACACTAAAATAGCGAGGAACCAAAATTATCCATCCAGGAGGCAAGGCGTTAGCGCCCGGATGGATCGCTAATTCCCTTTTGATTTAAAGCAGGTACAATCAAAGACAGACTCGGCACTGTGCCCAATTTTATCCCGGAGAGTCATTCCCGCCCACCCGTCAGAACAGCAGGGCAGCCAATTATCATCCTCGAACTTTTCCCGAGTATGATTGGCCCTCATTCTGATATTTCGGATTATATTATAGTCGCCAACATATCGCTCTTCATTCTCAGATAGAATTTCATAGTTGCTAGATCCTACCAGATACTGCGATCCGGACTGCTTAGACTTCAGATCGGCAATACCGGTAGAATGGACGTTCAATTTATAATCGATCTCTTTGTCTTCATCGAGCTTCGCTCTGAGAATCTGCTCATCGGTTGCAATAATTGTGGCATTGAGGCTCTGGGAAGAGAAATTAAAATTCTGCTCTTTAGTTAATTTTATGTTATAGAGGAAATTAGCACCCACGTTGTCCTCGCCATTGCCGATAAACTCTCTATCATTGATATTTCGGCCGATGTAATTTATGCTTCTGCTTGAATTTATTGTCACCGGCCAGTCGGCATAAAACTCGACGGTCCATATCGGAGTGCCGGCAGGCTTGTCAATCTCATATCCTACCGATGATATTCTCGATCTCATCTTTAACAGCTCTTGGGCAGTATACTTGCCCTGATAAGCAGCCGTTCTTTCCTTGATATCAGCTCCATTGGCAGCAACATCCTTTGAATAGTGTGCATAGGGGCTGAGCACTCTCCCCCCTCGCTCCACTGGAGAGATGGTACCATCCACATAACCGGATATGTCCATAGTCAAATTGGTGCTGTGGCGAGTGATCTGCCAGGAAGAATTATTGGTGATCACCTGGCCAGTCCAGCTCTCTGCGCTCACGCAACTCATCAAAGCTGCCAGGAGGAGCATGATATAAACAGTTTTATGCATTTTTTTCTCCATTTGAGATCACCCATCCGTCTCTTCGACAATACCTCTGCCATAAACAGAGGCTTCACCTATTCCACCCTGGCCAATGCTACCATGACCACCTGTACCCACTGCAACACCCAGGCCCACCCCACCTAAACTGGAATTTTCAGCTAATCCGTCGCCCTGGGCGATGGCTGTGCCATCCCCGCCATCAATAAATCCATCTCCCCCTGTGCCTATGCCCGCCCCGAGAGCAATGCCGCCTAAAGTTACGTTCTTAGCCCTGCTCAGACCATAGCCTTCACCCAGGCCGGTCCCGCCGTTGCCTCCGTTTCCGCTGCCCCCGGTACCGATGCCTATTCCTAAGGAATATCCATTGAAGGACTGGCCGCTGCCCAGGCCCATGCCGGAATTGGTATTGTCCGGGGTCACGCTCTTTGCAGAATTTATAATGCTATCTGAGTTTGGATCAGGATTGGGATCGCTGCTCACCGGGCCAGTGTATAGGCCTTCCGCCTGGCTTATCCCCTGGCCAATGCCTGTGCCGCTGCCGCCATTAAATCCGTCTCCACCGCTTCCTACTGCCACACCAAGACCAATGCCACCCACTGTAGTCCCTTTCGTCTCACCGTTGCCGTATGCTTTGGCGGCAGCGTCGCCTCCCTGACTGCTACCGCTTGAGCCGCCCACGGCCACTGCGACCGATGC
>JAFGNK010000187.1 GCA_016927055.1 Methanotrichaceae archaeon
CCTTTCCTTCATATTCCGAATTTGCCCGGCCATATGCACTAACTTCTTCCACTTTTTCCTTTCAGCCGACTTGAGCTCAGGGTTTTTCTTTCTCTCCATGGCAAGCAGCTCCCGCTGCAGTTTCACGTAGCTCTCAAACCTGACCTGCGATAGCGTTCCGTTTGCAATCGCCTCTTTTATCATGCATCCGGGTTCGGTCTCATGCCTGCAGTCAGAAAACTTGCATTGCATAGCAAGCTCTTCAATGTCCTGAAAAGTGCTTTGCAGACCTGCGCCCGCGTCCCATAGCTGCAGCTCCCTCATGCCCGGATTATCGATGATAACTCCACCTTTTTCCAGCAGAATCAGCTCCCGAGCAGTTGTGGTATGCCGACCCCGGCTATCATCCTCCCTGATCTCGCAGACCTTCTGCCTTTCAACGCCTTCGAGGGCATTGATGAGGGTAGACTTCCCCACACCGGATGAGCCAAGCAAAACTACCGTCTTGCCATCCCGAATGTACAGCAAGAGCGGCTTCATCCCTGTCCGCTCTGTGGCGCTGATTGCATATACCGGCACATCTGGGGCGATTGCCATTACATCGTTTGCCCTTGCATCAACATCTCTGCATATATCAGATTTGTTTAATACAATGACCGGGTCAACGCCGCTTTGTCTCACCACAGCCAGATATCTCTCCAGTCGTCTTAAATTCAGGTCTTTGTTAAGGGAAGTCATAATAAAAGCGGCATCGATGTTGGTGGCGATCACCTGCTCACCAGTCACTCTTCCCGCATCTTTGCGAGAGATCTTGCTCTTTCGTGGCAATATAGCGTGCAAAGTGCAGGTGCCTGAATCATCCCTTGAAAGCGCTACCCAGTCTCCCACCGCGGGAAATAGGCCGTCCTGGCGCAGCCTGCCCGAGACCCTGGCCCTCACCTCGCCACTCTTCGTATGGACCTTGCAGCTGGTTTTATCTACTCGTGAAATCCTTCCCGGTTCATGGCCGATGGCATACTTCCGGAAATGTTCTCCGAAAAACGAGTTCCATCCCAGCTTTCTCAACCAAGGGTCCACGCGATTACCTCCATGGAAGACATCCTCCGTCAGTCTCTTTTAGCCATTGCATTTAGGCGTTCCCGTCTCTAAAGAGAGCTATGTAACACCATAGTTTTTTACAATGAAGCCGATTGAAAAAACTAACAATCCGGATAAAGTAAGAGTGTCCCGCTTCTTTGGGGCGGGACAAAAAAAAAGCAGCACTAGCTTTCCTTTACTCTCCTTTCCGATTCATCTAGGCGACTATGCTGACTGTCAGGATCGGCTCTGTTAGCTGTGGATGTGGGCTTACAGGCTCTTTTGTGGGGATGCCATTTTCTATGTTCTCCTCCCCCCGACTTGGATCGGGCTGTCCGCCGGAAAAACCACTGCCTAACGGCTGATTCTCTTCAGTCCCGGCATCGTAATTCAGGGCCTCTGTGACCGATGATCTTGCGGTAAGGTTCATATCTACAATTTCGACGCCATCCAGCAAGGCATAGCCATCATTGCAGCCCACTGCCATCTGCACTCCTGAAAGATATAGCGGCTTAGAGGAGTTCACTTCGATGATGAAAGAAGTATTTTCTCCTGGCAAAACGGGGGCATCTATTGCATAGACTTCAACGACACCATCGAGCCCCTGCACATATTCGGCAAAATCTGCATGACTGCCATATTCCGCCAGCGGTTCCAGTGCGCCATGCGCTAACTCACCCATAAAATCCAGACTCAGGTTATCATTATGTACCACGAAGACCCCGGGAGAAAGAGGTTGGGAGTCGTTTACATTTTCAAGTGTCACTGCAAACATGAATGCAGCGTCTGGTTGGGCATCAGATTCCATCTGTGCCATGCCGCAGAAGGAGATAAGGGACAAGGGAAAGAAAAAGGCTACAAAGATAGCAGAGAAAAGAATCAAATATATCAGATATCTCATTCAGACAAAAATAAAATGTAAAAACGCTAAAAGAATCGCGATGGATATGAAGTTCAAGCCATTTTACATTATGCCCGGGAGAGAAGGCAGGGAGAGAAGGTTGTAAGAGGTGCATGAGATAGCCTTCCACTCATTTTCCCAGGTCAAAGATACGGACACCAGGTCAGATCTATTTAATTCTCTTAAAGCCAGGAGCAGGAAGATATCGCCACGATGGAGAACACCAATGTAATCCAAAAGACGTTAAACGCCAGTAATCAAATATTCGAGATTCACAGCTCCAATAGTTGTTATAAGTTCCTTGATTTGCATCGAAATAAGAACCCAATACAACGGCACCTGTTTCATAAGGATTCAGGTCCCCGATAAGGCCATGGCCGATATGAATTGGCGCAGGATAAGCGACAACACCTTGTAAGACCAGCAAAGCCATGCAAAAGCATAACGCAGCAACACATTTTTTCATTTATTATCCTCACCAACATCCGTATTTGCGTATTTTGAATCTCCGGGAATGCATAACCATAGTATCTGCATCCTCGCAGAGACTACCATATCTTGAGTATGTGTAATTCAAATACACGTCGCTACTTATTCGAAGCTGCAACGAAGTTGGGGGCGGCCATCCTGGTACGGCGAGGCCGAAATAAACCAATGTTTTGACTTCGCGGCTTCGCGGCTTCGCGTGAATACCGGACCGGATATCCGATTGAATCTCACGCGAAGCTTTGATTGGCGCAAAAAACGATCAGCCGTTCACAGAGGCACATTATCCTCTCATAATCATTGCTTTTAACGGCCCGGCTGTACCAGACAAAAATCCTGGCTTGTTGGGAGTTCAGGGAAATCTCCTTTTGCCTTGGAGGATCCCCCTGCCCCGATTTTTTCCCGCCAGAAATCTACGTCTTCACAACGTCCGTTACTATACCCAATATGGCCTCGCCAAGATCTACCAGGTTTGCTTTCTCCGCAAATCCGATATTTTTAATTGCTACGCTTGCTATGTAAGCGATAGCTCCAGGACAGGGCGGTTTGCCTGGTCTAGATGCTCTTTTGTATAGAATCCGGACCTGGCATCAGGATCGTTCGCCGTGGGATGCTCATTGGTTATCTTGACCACCAGGCCGTAGTTGGGTGCGCCGCCTTGCCACATCCCCACCAGCGAGGTGACATTCACTTCTACCCATGCCGGCACCGCAGCGGCTGATGTGAAGGTCGCTGCAGGCACGGGATCAAATGACGGTTGCTGCATCCAGCACAGCTCTCCAGGTGCCGCTGTTTCTTCCACTTCACCCGAGTGATAAGTATCGGTACCCTCCTCCCACGGACTGGTTACTCTGTACACACCGAGTGTGTGGACAGGACCCGCGCTGTGGTACTGGTAAAGCTTGAGAACAGCACGGCTGATGTCAAGACCAAGGGGCAGATCAAATCTCAGGTACGCGCGCTTTTCTCCACCCACCGGGTGCCAACCGGCGCCCATAGTATTGTACATGCCCCAGTTGGCCCGGTTCCAATTGAGGTACGAGTAAGCATATACGTCCCCGTCAGCCACAGGATACAGGCGCTGCTGCTCACCATCGGTTGAGGAAGGGGTTGAGGTAGGGGCAGATGCAGGCATTGTTGTAGAATTTGGTTTAGGGATTGGTGTGGTTGTTGATGTAGTTGTTGGTGTGATTGGTGGTGTGGTTGATGTAGGCGTAATTGCGGGCGTGGGTGATGGCCCTATTCCCGAGGTCTTGTTCTCGTAGCAGGCCTTCATCGCAGCGTATTCTTTGTATGCTTCCTGCGCTTCTGGCGTACCCGCTTCACCTTCAGCCATCAAGTAGGTTAGCTTGTTGTAAGCTGAAATGTACTTTTGATATGCCTGTTGAGCATCCTGAGGACATTCATACTCTCCTCCGGCCCCAGTTTGCCCCTGGCTATCGTAGCAGGTTTTGGCCTTCGAAAACTCTTGATATGCTTCCTGCCCTTCTGGCGTATCCCCTTTGCCTTCAGCCATCAAGGAAGCCAGCCTGTTGTAAGCTGCCATATACCGTTGATACGCCTGTTTAGCATCCCGAGGACATTCATACTCTCCTCCAGCCCCAGTTTGCCCCTGGGTAGCCGGCTCGCTGGGAGCTTCTCCAACTGCAAAACAACTCATTCCATCGGGCTGATAGACCCACTCAAAATCATATTCAGCAACGGAAATCCATTCATAATCCTCAGGAGTGAATATGTCTTCAATGTGAATCTTTCCATACTTTCCGTGTGACCTGATGACATAAGAGTGTGCTTCAATTGGTTTCGCCGTTTCCTGGTATCCAGATTCCGGTGCCTCTTTTATATCAACAAGAGGTATATTCCCCATATCAATTATTCCTGGTGAATCAAAAACGTGAATTCTATCTGCTGCAATGAAGAAGTCCCCACTTTCAGAGGCAACCTCTCCTAAAGAAAAACTAAAAGCCTCATGTGCTTGATCCCAATCTTTGATCTTCGCATAGCCACCCGGAAGTCCAGGATCAGCTCCAACAGTCACCGCTAAAAACATCATGGCGAAGACAATCGCAATGATCAGCGTTTTTATGATTGATATATTATTATTTCCCATTCTTTTTACCTCCTTTTCTGCCACCCCTTTAGAAACATATTCATTTTATTTTTTTCCCCCACATATATTCTGGCTATCGCTTTCTATTCCCTTTGCATCCTAAGGATCTGATCTTTCATCCTTATTATGGTCATAGCATATATCTATTGGTGATCGGCTTAGCCCACCATTCGTCCATTAATCTTTCCGATTGTGGTTCGGATCAAGAGCTTGACTTTGATATTGATAGACATCGAATAGATTCAAAAGATTACAGCTGGACCTAATTAAAGCCTTGATTGTAGGTGGATAATGTGCCTCTGTGAATGGCTTATATGAGAATCGAACTTCGCCTGGCCACAGCTCTGGCCGGCTGAATCGATCGCTTCAGTTTCCAGGAAATACATCAGATCTACCGTTCCTTACGCAAAAAAAATATTCAAAAAATAGCGAAGGGACCTTTTCCATAGGTCCTCCACTCTTTCACTCCGCCTCGATTTTGAAGATCTTGCCGGTGCTGCCAGTCGGCCCCAGCTCATCGGAGGTCAGGAGATAAATCTCTCCGTCGTCATCTATTCCCATTGAGCGGATGAAGCTATCCACCCTGCCGCTGGGACTCTCGGCGATCTCGATCTCCTCCCAGCTCCACAGTCCCTTCGAAGAAGGCGTGGCCGCCAGGAGAGTGCCGTTGCCCTGGGCGAAATCATTGGACCAGTCTGCGAAGATATATTTTCCTTGCATCTGGGGAAGGGCCTGGCCACGGTAAACATAGCCGCCCACAACCACTGTGCCCAGATCATGTCCATACTCAATTACAGGATCGATCAACATCTCGCCTCCGGCACCCCTGTCCGAACAGTTGGCAGGAGACACATCGGGATTTTTCACATCAAAGCAGTGCGTACCTTCCCGAATGTTCCAGCCGTAGTTTCCGCCACTGGCAACAATGTCCACCTCTTCCCACAGATTCTGACCGGCATCGGAGACAAAGAGACTGAAGTCGCTATCGAAAGAGATTCTCCAGGGATTGCGAAGTCCTAGAGCGTAAATCTCCGGGAGTATGCCCTCCTGGCCCAGGAAGGGATTGTCGTCGGGAATGCCGTAAGCCATCCCCTGGTCCACACGGTCCACATCGATGCGCAGGATCTTGCCCAGGAAGGTTGCAGTATTTTGGCCGTTTCCATCGGGTGCGTGGCCCAGGCCGGCGTCGTCAGCGTTGCCGCCGTCGCCCAGAGGGATGTAGAGGTAGCCGTCCGGGCCGAAGGCAATGGTGCCGCCATTGTGATTGAACTGGGGCTTGTCCACCTGGAGGAGCACCATCTCACTCGTCATGTCCACCTTATTGGGGTCGCTAAGGGAGACGGAAAACTCTGAGAGGTGACTGGTGCAGTTCCAACCTTCGGCTGCCCCATCCCGAAGAGGTGCACTGTAAAAGACGAATATGCGCCCGTTTTCGGCAAAGTCCGGATGGAAGGCCAGACCCAGGAGACCGCGTTCATCATATCTGGTCATCAGCTCAACCATCCGGCCTCTGACATCTAAAAACGGCTCGGCCTGCACAGAGCCATCGGCATTTACGATCTTGACCAGGCCGGTCTGTTCGACCAGAAACATCCTTCCCGTTCCATCTCCGGCGCTGATGAATTCCATGGGTGCCGTAAAACCCTCTGCTACAGGCTCAAGCTTCACACCGGGCCTCGTGGATAAAGTGTCTGCACCACATGTCAGACCTATCGACGATATCAACAATGCAATTGTGACCAAAATCAGAAAATATTCCTTATTCATAGTCATCACACTCTTTTTCAATTA
>JAFGNK010000188.1 GCA_016927055.1 Methanotrichaceae archaeon
GCTTTGCTGGTGAACTTCGTGGCCGGGCTGTATCCTGCCTGGAAGGCCTCTCGCATGGACCCGGTGGTGGCGATTGGGAGCGTGTGAGATCAGGCAACTGGTGTACATTTCCTTTATTTCAGTCCCAGCGCTTTCCTTGCGGCTATAAATGGGTCACTGTAAAAAACGGGATCGACACGCTCCACAATATCCGCAGAGACATCGAGAAAATGCCGTTTATTCTCTATGGGGATAAGAGCACATCTAGCACCATTATCCATCCCTGCCTGCAAAGGTTCAGCAAGAGAGCGTACTGCTTTGATATTTCCCTGAATGCTGAGATCGCCCAAGACCATTAGTCCTGGGATTACAGGCTGTTTCATAAGGGCTGAGTAAATGGCTGCAACCAATCCCACGCCTGCATCGCAAGATATATGATTATTCATAAGATTTATGGCCTCAACATGGAAGTCCGTAGTTTCAAAGGCCTGGGCAATTCCCATGCTGACCTTATGGCCGTTGAGATAAGCGAAAGCTCGTTGTATCGACTCTTTCGTGGTGCTATCGATGCCGCCAGCCATCTTCAGCTTTCCTGTGCCCGGGGCGCATCCGACTTCCAGGCGGAATAAGCCTGCTTTTCCCTGATCATCAACTGACGCGGCATAAATCGAGCCCGGTGCAAGGGGATCTTGGGAGATCAGGTCCCTTCCACCCTCTTCCGGAACGCCTACAAAGCGTTCCTCTCGGGTCTCATTATCAATATAAGAGAATGAAGTCTGATGGTATTCGAAGGAGCCCATTTTCTTGAGCTGTTCCTTGACACGGCGTCGTCCTTCTATGGCCAGCTCCAATAATTCGGCCATCTCCTCTCTTGTGATATCCCCATGTGGATAGATGAGCTTGATGAGGCCAGATACGGTCTTTCGCACCGCTTTGACATCGCGGGCATTAAGGTGAGAGCCGAAGGAGAAATAGTGATCAACCATATCCACAAAATTATGGCGACGAAGCTCCCTCAAGGCTTCTGCCAGAAAGTCCACCACGAAACCATAATGGTCCGTGAAGAAATCCACCTGCATCTTGGGCACTTCCCATCCTGGCAAGTAGAAGTGAATGCGATCGAAAAAGGCCATGTCCTCCCGGATCACTTCAGGCATGGGTGCGAAGAGGTGAGAAGACCGGACCATGATCTCCACAGGCTGGTTGGTGTTGCCAAACATGACAATTGATGCCGTTCCGGAGAGAGCGTCTTTACCTCGGGCAAAGGTGCCCGATTCGCAGTAGGTTTTAAGGGTGGTTATGACCTCTTTAGGCATCTTTTGCAGGTCTGCTACCTCATCGAAGGCCACTGCATCCCATAGGCCCACCAGGCCCATCTTGCCAGTTCCGATATTATAGAATAGATTGGCCACGGTTGTCGGGCCGGTTAGAAGTATGGCATAGGGTGTGAACTCCTGGTAGGCATAAGACTTGCCGGTTCCACGGGGTCCCAGTTCGATGAGATTGTAGTTTTGCTCACACAGAGGAACCAGCCTGATCAAGAAAAGGAGCTTTAACTTCCGGTGGAAGTGAGATGGCTCCATGCCAATGCTTCGGATCAATAGGTCAATCCATTCGTCACTGGTGAACTGGCGACGCGACTCGATATATTCGGGAAGGTCGAAGCTGGCAAGCTGGATGGGCTTTAATTCCTCGATCCAGAAAGGGCTGCGCTTGCCTCTTGCCTCCTCGTCGAACCTGTGGATCAGGTCCACTTGAGCCCAAATGCCGCCCATGAGGATACGGTCGTATTTTTGGACATAGAGCTCAGGGATATGCACGTACTTATGGCCGAAGTTCACGAACTCTGCCCAATACTTATCATCTTCAGATAGATATCGGACTTTGACTTTGTCAATTATGGTATGCTTGCCTTTCTCTTTGACAAAAGACTGGGCTTTGTTGGCCTCGTCGGGACGGACAAAATTGTCTGCAAGGGTGGAATTGACCACCTTGAGTCCTGCTTCGATCGTTGCCTGATCATCGGTAGCGCAGTACTTGCCCAGGAGATACTCCAGCACAAAGACGGGGACGTTGGCCCCTACCTTTACCTTCCTGACTAAGTCTTTACGAACCACTCTCCCTGCGAAGACGGAAGTGACCTTCTGATCGAGCTTGGGCATAATTGTCTCCTTGATTTCTTGATAACTGTATTGCTTACATGCATGACTTCTGATCTGCAGCCTTTAGTATTTCTGAATCGATACATCGATTGATTTTGCTGTTGCTAATTCTAGATCTTTAAGTGCATCAAGCAGATGAAGGCTTACCTTCTTTTCCGAGGGATCTTTAGTGATCTGTAAGGTTATGGTGTTCGGCTCCATTGTCCAGGGCTCCTTTTCCTCGTTCTTCATTTGAATCTCCCCCGTAGCATCTTCGAAGCCGTAAGATGCCGAGATGGCCTTGGATATGCAAACGCCATGCTCCCTGAGTTCCAGCCGGATACGGTAAGGCTCGATGCAAGATAGGCTATGGCCTGTCTTGGCAGATATATTCACGGAGAAAAATCTGGTGGAGAGATTTCTGCCACCATAGTCCACAGACCAGATGATATCCCCACTCGACTTCTTTTCAATTGCCATAGGCATCAGAGTAAGAACAGGGATGATCAGCTCTTGAGGGGAGAGGCCTCCATGGAAATATGCCTTGGATTTGCTCTTGGCCCGGAAACAGGCCAGACCCCAGGGAGTTGCCATCTCCAGATCTCCAACCTGTCCCAGATCAGATAATCTGGCGCGCAGGTAGGCCGGACCCGATGATCCTCCCCGGCCAATCCAGACCCTTCGGTGCAGGTCGGCAGTATCTCCTCCCGGAGGATCGATGCTCATATCCACGCCCAATTCTTCGCCAAAAAGATAGCCATGGTCAGCAGTGACTATTATCTTCTTCACGCCCAGTCGAGAGAGATTGCGGATGGCTTTTTGCAGGCGGGAGAGAAGGTCGTTCATGAAGGTTCGGGCCAATGAGATATTGTCACTCTCGCAGAGGTTATCGATCTCTTGAGAAGTAATAAGGATCAGATCTGCATCCATAATGGCCTTGGAGACGGCTCTTACTGGCCTGGGAAGCAGGCTATCCAGGTCTCCCTCGAAGAGCTTCGCTCCGGTCTTATCTCTCAGGAATCGCACCCTGTCTGCTCGATCCCGGATGATCGTCCCGTCGATTTGCAGAGCAAGTTTGCCCTCTGAGGCTTTTATGACCTGGCAAGAAGACGCTCCCGGAAGCAAGCAGGCCATGCCAATTTCGGTTATGGTAGGTGCAGACGCTATGCCGGGTTTCAGCTCCCCCTGAAATTCAGAATTTAGGGTTTGCAGCAGTTCTCTGGCCATCTCGAACCTCAAGGCATCGGCCCAGAGGTAGGCGGTCTTGCCCTCGGCCAGAGCCGGTTTGACCTGGCTTTCGAATATTTCCGTTTGGCGGAGGACTCCGGGGATTTGGAAGCCCACTTGCTGATAAGAGTGCAGGAAGCATTCCAGCATTTTTGAGGTGGCTTCCATGTATCTTTGCCGGGCTCTGATGATAAGGTGCTCCAGATTGTCTCCGATCTCCAGATCGAGATTGTTAAACCTCTTCTCCATGTTGCGGTAGGAGGAATCCAGGAGTAGCCAGGGACGTTCCCCAGCGACATAAGCCGCAAAAATGGATTTAGCACTCTCCTGGCAGAGTCGCAGCTCCTTTTCCACTCTGTCGGCCTCCAGGAGAACCTGGCCGGCCACAGAAATCGTGCTCCAGCGCGCCTGGACCACTGGCTGCTCCGACCAGAATCCGGATTGATGCTGCTCTGCTATTTCCACCAGATCTGCTCTGGCTTCTTGGGCCCGGGCCAGGGCGTCTTCGACCATGCTCTGCAGTGCCTGCTCGGTCTCAAGAAAGGTCTCGACATTTAAGATCTGATCCGTGTTGAGCGATAATTTGGAGAGACTGAGATTCGCAGAGACCTGGTTTGAGGCAGCTACATAGCTATCTCTCAAGTCTCTTCTCAGTCGCCAGGCTTTAGCCAGGCCGATGCAGGCTTTCCTTGCGGCTGGCTCAGATGCGATCTTTAGTGAAGCTAGCTGCTGTGGAGTGTTTCCCTGCAGGGCTTTAAGAAAATCTGTGGTCAGGATGTGCCTGGCCAATCGCTCTTTGAGATCCTTTGCACTTTCGCACTCCTGCGCCGCCAGCTCGAACTCCGACAAAAGGAGCGACGCCAGCTCGGGCAGTGCCTCCTTCTTTAGAATCTCTTCATCATATTGCTCGCCGGATAAGAATCTCAGCGCCACATCATGTGGGCTGCTGGTTCCGAAGATCAGGGAGAGGAGCCCACGGGAGCTCCCCGGGCCGCCATCTGCCATTCTGTCGAGATCGGCCAGGCTGAGCTTGCCCGAATCTATCTGTTTCTCGATCTGGGTCAGCTCCTGGTCGCCCATTTTGCCCCTCAGTGCCGCTTTGGCTACGACTGAGAGCCGGGTGTTGCGAGGGCGGGGTTGGGCTCCCGGAAAAATGATTACGCCGGCAGCCTCGGCCTCTACGAGTGCATCGTGAGTTTGAGAGCGATCCAGAGGTACGTAGACGATCAGCCTTGGTGGATCGGAAAGAGAAAGGAAGGGGTCGATTCGGTGGCGCAGGGCGAAGAAGCTGCCGTAGTATTTCACCAGGGGAGTGCCGGGCAGGTCAAGGGACTTCACGAACTGCTGGTAATGGCCCTCGGGATCGTACCAAACCACGATGCCTTTGTCATCCACCTGTCTCTTGATGATACTACGTAAATAACCCGAGACCTTGCCTATCATAATCCCTTCTTTTGATAGGCTTCATCTTTTCATGCATAATGGTAAAGGTTTTTGGTGCCGAGAAGGTTGATAGACCTGTTTCACACTAATGTTAAGAGGTATCTTCTCCAGTACTTCATGGGAATTGTCATTCCAGATATAAATTAATCCTTTGTAATCTCCTGGTAGAGCATGCGTAGTGTTTATGCAGATATTAATTAATGTTGTATTACCTCGCGTAATTTGAGCGTTTGCGGGAATAAAGTTTATATTGACCTGATTGATGTTAGCAGTTAAGCATCTAACAGACACGTTTTCTGATCCAATGTTCTTGATGTAGATACTATATGTAAAATTCTCACTAAGAGACATATTAATTTCTAGGTACGTAGGTTCACAGGAAATTTCTGCATTTAGTATAGGAGGAATACAAAGTGAAAAAACCAATATAAAAAACCATGCAATCAAAGTTTCTTCAATCTCAATAGATCTCAATGTCCCTCCTCTTTCTTATCACGGGGCTTTCCTTCTAATAAGCATCGGCAAAAGGAGAAATATAGGACTGATAGCCACCGCTTATAAGCCATCCAGGCAAAGTCTAAGCAGGCGATAGCTAGTACTATTAAAATAATTCCCGTAATTAATGCAATTGAATAATCAATATCAAATCTCTTTACCATGTATATAGGAGCTATAAAAGCAAATGGAACCATAGCTATAGCGGTATTAGCATAAAATTCGTAATAACAGTAAACAGATTTCTTCATATAGTCATAAAGAGCAATGTATTTATCTATATTATCAATGTCAAAGGCATAATATATTTTTAGCAATTCGTATTGACGATCGTTATAAATATTACATTCTAACTTTTTTTTGCATTGATTCTCAAGACATCTTGATTGGTTAATTATATGTTTCGCTATTAACTTTGTGCTGATATGTGGTGGAGAATTCTTATTTTGTTCTTCACCTCTCTCCTTTTCGAGGGATGAAAAATATTTAAGCTCAATTAATCGATGATGGAATCCATCTATTATCACGCCGAGTATAATACCTACTAGAAATACGAATCCCAAAAAAGCTATCATGGCATTAAGATCCTTTAGGATAAACTGTGTTATATCTAAAGGGCTAAGAATGTCAATGACCATGAACAGAGTCAATGCGGTGAAAAAACCAGGGAACAGGTGAGATAACAAATGCTCAAAATTCAATTGCGAAGGAATATCCGCCATATTACACACTGACCCTTTTTGTTTTCTGCGAATATGTATAATCTAACACTTTAAGTTTTTGCAAACTTCGATTAGAATATCAACATAAATCAATTAATCCGAATAATGGGACAGTACTAATGTTGTTACTTTAACAGCCTAAAAAAAGATTGCCGTCTTTAACTTTCCATCAATCACCCCCCATATAGCTCGGTTCTCCCATGAGCTATCGCATACGACCTGTTCTTTTTGCACTTCTCCCCCACGCGGTCGGGCCAGTAGCGCATGGCCGTGTAGGACCAGTCGTACTTGCCCTCCTCCAGCTCCCGCCAGAATTTCTCCGGCTCTTTCCAGGAGGGCATCAGCTCTCGCAGGGGAGCAAGGTTGAGGATGACGCCGTCGTCCAATTCCGGCGCCCAACCCACCGTCTCGCCCCGCTCGTTCTTCTGTCCCAGGACGCGCCGGATGGCGGCCTCGAAGGCCTCAAGGTCCAGGAGCTTTGTCTCCAGGTCTTCTAGATCCTTTTCCAGCAACTTCCTGGCCCGGCCCTCAGCCGTCTTCTTCTCCATCTGCATCTCATCCATGCGGTTCTTGAGCTGGTTGATCTTGCCGGAGACGTAGCGGGTGCCCATTATGAGCGGTAGAGTATCCCTGGTGGCTCGCTCATGGAAGACGTAAACGGAAAAGCTCTTGGCCGGAGATTGCAGCAACCAGTAGACTGGCCTTTTCCGATACTGCTGCAGATGAATCTTCCAGAAGTCGCGCTCCAGGTAGCGGCGCAGCAATGGCTCGGGGTGGCCGTCACCCAACGCAGTGCTCACGACCTCCGAGGCCCCGGACTCGCCCAGAGCCGTCTCCAGAGCATTCCAGACCTTGGCGGCCAGGTCGTCCTGATGGCCCTCGTCTAAGGTGGCCACACCATCGTTGTCAGCCAGGGAGCGAAGCTGCGCCGCTACCGGCGGAGAAAAACGGCCCTGGCCCAAAGCGCCGGAGATGTCAGGCGAAAAGCGGCCCATGACGATGCCTACGGCGTAGGAGATCCAGGGGCGGGCCAGTTCCTCATCGTCGATGTAGTCGTTATTACTATCACTATTACTATTACTACCTTCCAACGCTTTTGGATCAGACAGCTCGGCCTCGATGGCCTTTCGATCCTCATCGGAGATGGAGTAGAGCCGGTAGACCTCCTCGTCGATGGCCTTCTCCACGTCCGCCAGGGCATCATCCCGCAGAAAGAGTTCGGTGGAGGTGTCATTAAGGGAACAGGACCAGGGCGGGGCAATGAAGTCGAAGGTGGTTTCGTCTTCGGTGGAGTTCTTCATGGCCAGGGAGATGGCACGTTCGACGAGATTCTCAAGCTGCTTGCTGGACTGGGTGGGGATGGGCAGGCGGGCCAGGTCGCCGACCTGGAAGCTTACTGTCGGATTGATTTGGCCAAGTGCATATCGGGCCGCCGAAGAGTTTAGAATTCCAAGTACCTGGAAAACATTTTCTGGGAAGGCGCATGGACCATTGACATCGAAGATAAATCCATTCGGAGATACCCTGGTGCTAAATCTGCCAGAAGTAATCCTCGGATATGTCACTCCTAGTCTGAAATAGAAAACTGGATTATCATGTCTGTGTCCTGGAGCGGTACCGTCTTCTCTTGCTCCAAGCAACTCGCTACCATTTAGCAAGAAATTCAAAACGTATTCCTGATTTCCATACCATCTCTGAAAGCCACCTCCTTTCATATAAGGAAACCATTTTTTACCACAATTCTGTGCTTCTTCACGACTTATGCAACCAAATCCTATCAGTTTATTACTTACCTCCCACCAAAATCGCAGAAATCTAAGATTGTCACCCGTGGTCATTCCATGCTTAGGTGGTGCTGTCTCCCCCAGCTTGGGCAGATCCACGAACAGCCGCCGCAGCCCCGAAGTGATCCAGTAGACCCAGGGGCTGCTGGGAATGGAGTTGAAGTCCGCCTGCTGATAAACGTAGACGCCCTCCGTCTGCCCGGCAAGCTGCTTCTCAAAGAGGTTCCTTTTCTCCTTACCCTCAGCTTTTATGAGCCTGTACCAGGTTCCGTACCAACTGTCATCCGGATTGTAGAGCTTGACATCATCCGAGCCTTTGCGACAGGTGAAGGCCACAAACCCTTGCGCATTGGGATTAGAGATCTCAAACTCCGATCTTGGGCCCAGATGGCAGCCCGATTCGATGGCCGCCTGGGTGCTGATCTCCTCCCGGAACTTCTCGTAAGAGGAGACAAACATGAAGGAATGGATAGTCAGAAGCCCGAAGCGCCCGTAGTCCTTGGTCAGCTCCAGGCAGCGCTCGATGAAGGCCGTATAAAAATCGCTCTTGGCATGGGGGTAATTGGCTTCCAGAAAACTTGCCAGCGGCTCTTGCATGTTCCTTCTGGTCATGTAGGGCGGATTTGTAAACACGCAGTCGTATTTGCGGCGCATGATATCCAAGAGCCGCATCCCCTTTCCCGCCTCGCCCACAAAGTAGCTCTCGTCCGCTCCCGCTGCGGCCTGCTCGTCTGCGAAGCTGTTGAAGGCCATGACGATCTGGTCTCCCAGCACATCCCAGAACTCCGGCCCCCAGGCGTTGGTGCGGGCCAGCTCCTGCGGTGCTTCTGCCAGATCCTCGAACCTCTGCAAACTGGTGAGATGAGAGCGGCGCTCCCGTTCCACCTCTAGGGTTATCGATCCCTCCAGGGGCAAGAGCGACCCGGCGCCAATGCCCGATCCGCCCCGCATGGTGCTCCACAGCTTGCGGATGATCCTCTCGTAAACGGGCAGGGTGAACTTGCAAGACTGGAGAAACACCTCCAGCTTGGCGTCGTCGGGCAGTTGCAGCTCAGCACAGGCCAGGTGGCTCTCCGTAATGACGGCTTTGGGATTGAGGCTCTTGGCCTTCAGGTAGAGGGCCAACGCGGAGAGCTGCACGGCCCGCAGATCGATATCGATGCCGAAGATGTTGTTGGCGATAATGGCCGCCGGGATGGCCTCGGTGGATGAAACGGAAGGCTTTTCCGGCCAACCGGGCCCACCGGCTCGTTCCATCTCCTCTTTGTACATCTCGGCCAGAAGGTCGAAGGCCACCAGACCGAAGTGCATGGTCCCGCAGGCCGGGTCGAGCACCTCGACCTCTCGCACCGGCTTCATCTTCTCTGCCGGAATTTCTCCAGCCAGGGGAACCAGGTAGTCGAGGCGCTCCACCAGGCGCGAATCCGGGTGCATCTGCATCCACTGCCGGCCCAGGGTGTTTTGCACCAGGAACTTGACAATCCAGCGGGGCGTGAATAGCTGCGTGGCCGCTGGGATGTCCTCTGTGCGGATCTTCTGCTTCTTCTTGTAGAGGCGGTTGAAGACATCTTTTTTTTCATCCTCGTTGAAGTACTGGTAGATCCAGCCTACCGTCTCTTCCTCTCTCCAGGCTTCTTGCAGCGCCGGGTCATTGAGCATCTCCAGGAGCGACTTGAGCGCCCTGGGCCTGGGAAAGAGCCGGCTGGCCAGATTCTCGGGATCAAAGAGCACCTTGATCTCCTTCGATAGCTCTGCACACTGCCAGAGCAGGAAATGGCGATAGGCCCGGTCCCTCGGCCCCTCTCCTATCTCGTTCTGGGGAAAACTTCCCTGTTCATAGAGCTTGTAGTCCTCCTCGTGCTCTGCCAGATAGAATTTGAAGGCATTGGACTCTTGATAGCGATCCACCGTGCCGCGGACGAGCTTTTGTGCTTCCAGCATCTTGAAGGCCACCAGACGGTTAAGGTGAGTGAAGGCCGCCTCTTTGACCAGCTTTGCCACCGCCTCCGGCCTTTTCAGCCCCGCCTGCTCCTCGTCGCTCAGAGACTTTTCCAGGCGTTTTCTGGTCGCTACCACCTCCGGCAGGGACAAGGCCGCGGGCAGACGTTTCACATCTTCAAAATTGCCCTTGCTGTCCAGACCGTAAATGCCCTGCAGCAAGTCTTGCGTCTCGCCCATGAGAAGCTCTCGCGCCCGCAAAGTCATGTCGTGAATCGCTGATCGGTCCATGAGGAATCACACATCTTCAGAGTCTAAAATGGTTTCGATGAGGAGGAGAAGCGATATTAATTTAACCAATGCTTTGCCAATAGAATTGCGAATGCATGCAGTTATCAGAAATCTGGGGCCAGTAAGGGAAGCAAATATTAATATTAAACCTCTGACCGTCTTTATCGGCCAGAATAATACAGGCAAGACCTGGACGGCTTACCTCCTTGCATCTGCTTTCTCTGACTTCTGTTTCCCTAGGTTGCTGGAGGACTTTAACCTTGGTTTCATTAGTTATCCTGAGGTGGATGAAGTAAGCTCTTCAATTACCAAAAACGGCACTGCCTTAATAGATATAATTGAGCTTCAGCAGTCTCGTGGACCCCAATTCTTGAATGATCTTGCAAGGACAGCTTCTCGCTCGTTGGGCACATTCCTGGGAACTGAAGATTCATTTTTTGACGGACTTGAGCTTAATCTCGATCCCAGTGATATAATGAAAGAATGGTCCGAGGGTATTATCAATTCCGCTTCCTCATGGAAAATAATAGTAGGACCTAAGGGGCCAGAGATGCTTAATATTCAGAAAAAGAAAGGAGAAAGATCAATAAAATTTTATGTGACTGGTCGCGAGGATGATTCAAAGTCATTACCTGCTGGAATTGAAGATTTCCCTCAAGATGCGGTATTAAGCCTCATGATTCGTTCCATTTACCCCAGAATTTTCTTTTTCCCACCGGAAAGAATTTCTTATTCCTCCCTGGCACTCTCTCCACCAAAAATTGAGGATCTTAGAAACAGGATTGATTCGGGTTCTTTCAATCAATCCTATCCAATAGCAGATCTGATGAGCATGATCGCCGGTATCAGGGATAGAGGCAATCTTAAAGACAGAGAGGAGACCGCCGGCAATGATCTTCATGTGAGACGGTACCTGGAATTGGCGACCCTCCTTCGCACAGAGCTTTTAAAAGGAGATCTGCAACTCATCCAATCGGACCCTGTTCTCAAGGCCAACAGAGTACTCTTCCAGCCAACGGGGGCGAACGGAAAGACCGTGGAGATCCCTGCCACAGCCTCCCTGGTAAAGTCACTCTCACCATTGTATCTCTATCTGACCTACGTAGCCATGCCAGGAGATCTTCTGGTCATAGACGAGCCGGAAATGAACCTTCATCCAGAGGCCCAGGCCAAGATCATAGAGCTGCTTGCCATCCTCGTGAACTCGGGGATCAGGATAATCGTCACCACCCACAGCCCTTACATCGTCGATCATCTGGTCAATATCATGGAGGGTGCTGAACGAGAGAGACCGGATGAGGCAGCGGAGAAGTTTTACCTGAAGACGTCGGAGGCATTCCTCTCCAAGGATAAGGTGTCGGTTTACCTCTTTGAAGATGGCACGGCCAAAAATGTGCTTTCCGAGGACGGGATGATCGACTGGGGAACCTTCGGGGATGTGTCAGAGCAGGTATCCAAGATTTATTTCCAGATTTAGGTGAAGCAGGATGCCTTTTAATACTCTGCTATCGAGATGCTTGAGGCAAGGCAACAGCTTCACGGAGAATAAAGTCACTGTAAGTGTGCGACGCGCCACTGATGAAGTCGTCTTGTTTTTCAGAATTGACGAAGGTCCAAATGGACCATTTCGTAAGGACATGGGATATGATGGCAAGCTGTGCGATCTTGCGGTCTTCTTCACCAGAGGCGGCCGAAAAGTGCTCTGCCTGGTGGAGCTCAAGAAAGGCGATTTAGGCGCTGCCATTGAGCAGATCCTCAAGACTAGAGATTTCCTGATCGAGAGCTTCATGAGCGATCCTCACAAGAGGGCTATTCATGAAGATCTCCTTTTCAAATGCTACGTAAGATGCCACGGCTCCTCTCCTCTGGAGAAAGCCAAAAAAGTCAAATTGGATAAAATTTTGGGAAAAGGAAGATGGATGATATCAGAAAAAGATGATATGGGTGATTTCCTCCGCAACGAATAGAATTGCCCATTTTTTCCTTCATCTTCATCATTCCAGGATTATGCTTGCGTTTTCCAAGAGAAGCTTCATTAGGTGCTCTCGCAGGGCTTCCACCGCCTTGTCTACCGATTCTTTGGAGTCGATCTTGCCTTTGTATACTCTGGAAAGGCGCACCCTCTCCACTCGCTTCTGCTCGCCTGCCGTCTGCAAAAGCTCTGCCATCCTTTGCAGTGCGCTGGTCTTGATGTCCGCCAGCGCCCGGCTGTCGGATTCCATCTGCGGAATGCTTGCCCTGCAACGAGAGCAATAAACGCTGTTTTGTGCAATTTGCAGATCCTCGCATCCCCTTGCCGTCAGCTCTCGCAAAATCGGCCCTCTCATGCTCTCTTTGATAGACGCCCAATCAGGAGTTAGCTTGATCTCCTCTATGGCTGCCTGGAAGGCATTCCTCCTTGAATCATGCAGATTGGTGAAAATCTGTAAGTAGCGCCCTGATATCTCCAAAGAGGCTCTCTTCATCTCACCCAGCTTGTCATACAAATCCCCGGACGACAGAAGAGCATCAAGTTCCCCAGCCATATCCTTGATCTTGATCTCGTCATCATCTTCGAGACGGACCTTTAGAATTGGCCACATTTCTTTCAGAGCCAGCCGCGCTCTTTTGACGGACCTGATGGCCTCGTCGTTCATGATCTCCCTGATTCTGTGGACTCCGTCCAGGGATTCCTTTAGCGACCTGCCCTCCCCGGCCAAAGTGCCCACTACCCCCTCTGCCGTTCCCCTCCTCGCCTGCTGGAGGATCTCTTTAACCTTCTCAAACCTGTCTAACCCAGGCAGGCCGTTTGCCCTGATCCTCTCTTCTACCGGGAGCAGCCCTCGTAGCTCCTTCTCCGCGAACTGCTTGAAGGCGGAGGCGATGGCATTCTTGTCCACATCAACAGTCCCGCCGGTTATCTCCTCGAATCTCTCTACCGCAGAAGTGAGAGTTCTAATGTCGATGACGGTAGCAGGAGTAAACAGAGCTGACCTGAATGTACGGCTGTTAGTGAAAGCCTCGTGGCTGGCCGGATCCTGATAGGAATCAAAACGCTGCCCACCGAAGGAGACTTCAATCGCTCCCCCTCGGAAGAGCACTGCCAGAACCATCCTGAGCATATCCTGGTCTCCGCCGTAGCCCAGGCCCCCGAAGTGAGCCTCAAGAGCCTTACCGGTCCGGGTCTCCCTGCTTCCGTATTCATGCTCCCGGGCCAGATGGTCGAGAACCTCCTTGGCCACCTCCACTTGGGAATTGATCACAAATTTCTGGCCTTCTCTTACAACCAGATTCATCCCCTGCTCGCTGTTGTAAAAGATAGCAGCCAGGCCGCTCAAATTGGCCGCCTTCAGAAGCTCCTCTGCCTCATTTCCTTTGAGGGGGCGGGCCCACATGGGCAGCCTGGGATAAAGATCCAGGACGACATCATCCAAGAGATTCTTAATGGCATTCTCAAGGCTCTTTCCCAGATCCGATCCGTCCTTGGAGCTGCCCCGGAACATGGAGGCCCCACTCATAAAAGCCAGAGCTACACTTTCCTGTAGCCTGGCCCTCTTCCGGCTAACCTCCTTCTTCTCCGTTTCCAAGAGCGCAGCCTGTTCCCCGGCGATCTTGTTTTGTGCCCGCAGATGATCATACTTCTTGACCATCTCCTTGGAGGAATGCAGATCTGCTACCAATGCATCGATCTCAGCGTTTAGCGGAAAAACAAAAAATATCTCGTTTCTATGGCTTTCCTGCCGGCTCTTTGCTCTGATCTCCTCTTTTTTAGCCTGGAAAGCTGATTCATCGTCCGAGCTTATGATGGAAAGTGATATCTGCCCATCCTCTACCTTATCACCGTTATAGCTGACCCCAACCTTGAAGGTCTTCAGCTTCCCGAAACGATAGCTTTTCAGCCCCAGATCGCCAAACATGCCGGAGACGGCTTCATTGAGCATATCTCTCCTATCCCTGGGCTTCGGCTCCAGGCTTCTTCTCTCCGTCTCCCAGCTCTTTTCCTCTGCAGTCTGCAGCTTCCACCCATCCTCCGAGTCCCGGACGAACTTGGCCTCCTGGAGGAGATGCAACGCAGTTTTCACATCGGCCAAGGGAGCAGGCCTGCTCACCTCATCCACCAGACAGGCGGCTATGTTGGAATCGGTCCTGGGAAGGTCCCTGATGAACTCCAGCAGGCATATCGCCTTTGCCACCCGCAAGGCCCATTCTGACTCAGTTTTAAAACCCCGTCTGATGTCATCGATGTCCTTTCTTTTTTCCGTGGAGATGTTTCCCTCCACTAGGTCAAAGATCTTGTCGAGAGTCACCAGGGCACCTACTGGTTTGTCCTTCAAAGCCGTCCTTTCATTGACCAGCATCTCATGAGCCTGCTTGATAATTGTCCGGTTGCTTCCCCCCAGATGCTTGTCTGCGCCGGGCTGCAATCGGATACCAGACATTATGTCGATGGACATATCGATGAAATGAGGAAGATACGGGTAGCTTTGAATGAACTCCTCTTCCAGGACCTCGCTCCTTCTTGATGTCCTCTCCAGCCGACAGCCAAGGTTCAGCTGTCCCTGGGCTCTATCAAATAAGCTATTTAAGACGGGCAGCGCATCATCCTTCTTGGCCAGCACTCTGCGGCTTGCCACCTCTCGAATATCAGCGGGTGCCAGATCAACTCTGTACTTGAACCTGTCCTGCAGCTTTGCCAGCTCTACCCTCTTTGAATCCAGAGCAGCCACAACCTCTTCCAGCTTCTCTTGAGATGTAACAGCGATCCATGAGGGGGCTATGGACTTCTTTGCCTTCAAGCGGTTCTTACTGACCTTGCCAAACTGCTCCACAACAGCACGAAGATCTTCAATCCTGTCCACACTGCGAGCCACGTACTGTCCGACCTCGTCGATTATGAAAAATAGCGCTTTTCCGGGCCGTCTTCTTGCCGTGAGTTCAAAGGCCCGATCAACAACCAGTTCGACAGTAATGGTAGGATGTTTTCCCTGCAGAGACTTGGCCCAGGAATCGGCTTGAGGGAATGTCTCGGGATTCATTTTATGAAGGATTGCAGAGGCGTAATTGATCTTCATAGCTCCTTTTCTGGCCGCGCTCCACTCCTTGCCATTGACCTCACTGCAAAGCCCTCCGAACTCATCAAGCCGTCCATCGCTTTCCAGCTCGATCTCCAGTTCAGCAATATCGTAATCCTCAGCATAGTCCAAATGGGAGAGCAATCGCCGGTAGATGACCTCTGCAATCTTCTCATCTCCTCTCTTGACCTCCTTGGCCTTGGAGATGTCAAACATGATCACCTCAGTGGGAAATCCCTTGTTAATGAAATCCACCAGTTCGCTGGTCCTTCTGTCTTTGAGCTGATTCTTGAAAAGGTCACTGTAACTGTTGCCCAGTATCGAGGGATTGGCCAATAAATAGCCCAGATTCTTGGCGAAGGAAGACTTACCGGAGCCAAAGAAACCCGAGATCCAGATTCCTACACCTTCATGAGGCTCGGATGGCGCTTCTGCTATTGCCTTCAAGAGCGACCTGTAGTGATCCTTAATTCGGTCCGTCGCCACATACTCAGTAATCTCTGAGTAGACGGTCTGCTCATCCAGTTGATCCACCTGTATTATCTCTTCAATGACCTGGCTTAGATCCCTGGAGAGTAGATCCCCGATTAGTTCCATTCCTGCATCTCCCTCTAACATCAGTAAATCTTCACTCTATAATTTCCCTGAACTTCCCTGTCATTTAAATCCATAAAACGAAGGCCGGTTGTCCCCTCTATTGTCCCTGGATAGAAGAGTATTGTCGTTACCCTGGTGTAGCCATGCATCTCGTCGAGCAGCCTGGACATAGGATATATCGACGGAGCCATGCAAGCGGCTCTGATCAGAAAAGCAATATTTTTCTCAGGATCAAGGGACTTCAAGCGCTCTGCTAGCATTTCCCTGAGAGGTCGGTAATCAGAATCTGAAAGGTAGATGGTAACCTGCTCCTGAGCCTTTTCAAACCCCATCGACTTTTCGAGGTCTATTATTTCATCCAAGCCCTCGGATTTTTCAATAGCTTCCCAAAGCAATTCAGCCAATGAGATCAGCACTACATCCTTTCCGATAGTGTTCAATCTGGTGGCCAGCAGGCTTAGCTCTTTATGCAGCGTCCACTCCTCATGAGGATCATACCTCAATATCGCAA
The DNA here is from genome assembly GCA_016927055.1 of Methanotrichaceae archaeon. Classification (GTDB taxonomy): domain Archaea; phylum Halobacteriota; class Methanosarcinia; order Methanotrichales; family Methanotrichaceae; genus Methanothrix. The sequence continues at coordinate 16,180 of JAFGNK010000188.1, forward strand.
ACGGCATGTCATGATAAACACTTACACGCGGCGGCTTTGCCATTATATCATTTTCCAATAGCTCAATGCGCTCTTTCAAGGATAACATGAACATACTCCTCGATGGACTCGGATGGGAAGACAATTCTAATTACGGACCCTGCTGCGTTATAATCAAGGAAATGCTGCTGGTGGGCTTCCATAAAGAGACGCTCCACTGCATCTGTTCCCAGGAAGAATAACTGCCACTCTTTGCTCTCCAAAAGACGTTTGCCGGATGGCTGGAGTTTGCTCAGGTAAAAGGCGATATAAGAGAAGGCATCAACGGGCAAATAAGCGGGAATAAGACTTTTATTATTTAGTCCTTGGAGGATGCCGAAGTCTCTTAATGTGCTCATCAACCCCCCTGCAGATCTCATAATAGTATTTTTTGACCAGGGGCTAGTCATTACTCCTTTGGAGATCTTCTCACGTATCCAGTCTTCAGCGTCCCTAACTATAATGTCCTGCCTTCCTTTCTGATACCTTGGCCAGAGAACTTCAATTACAAAGTCATGAATGAGCGGATCTGATCTTGCCGCATGAAAGTAGAGAATTTGATTTAGGCTATCTGCAGGACATCTTGCTTTTACTAAGCTGACAAGCGCTTTGGTGACATGCTCCTCAACCAAGTAGCGTTGCTTGAATACCTTTAAGATATCTTCTACCCTGGAACGAGATGCCTTTCCAAGAATATTATTCTGGCGGAAACGATCAAGATCTTGATTCACAGAAACTGAGTTGTCCCAATCAGCCAGAAGGATCTTTGTCTCTGTTAAGATCGATCCTGCTTTTAGTATTTTGCTTGAGTAGATTGCTTTGCTGGATTTCACCATTTATTCAATTCCTGATAAGAAAGATTCTTGTACGCTTTTATCATTTTCCATCATTTACATAGGTTCTGACCAATGATATGAGTCTTGCCCCGGAACTCCTTGAGCAGCGAGGCCATGACCAGCTTGTTGTCGCCCCAGATGAGCCGGTTTCTAAAGTCCTCCCGCACGGTGGTGGACAGCTCCCCCAACGTAGTTTGCCCGGATGCGAGAGCCTCGCTCCTGGGCATGTCCACGGTCTCGATCTTCTGCATGGGCATTGACGCTCCGGCCACATCCACGCTGCGGCGGCGGCCGTACTCGTCGTACTTGCCGTCCCAGACCAGCTCCGTCCTCATCTGGGATAGAGGATGGGGGTTGTCCGGGCCCCAGCGGACGGGGTCAGGCATGAGGGCAGGCCTTCTGGCTGGGAAGAGCGGTCAGAGAAAATGAAGAGAACTGTGCAGCTAATTTTTGGAACAAGGGATTGAGCATCAATTACTATTATCCTCCTGATGACGGCTTTGAGGGCGACAAAAGGGAAAAAGCTTTTGCATGACTTGCTGCCATCGGGTGAACGTTTATATAAAAAGAGAGCAAGAATTGAGTTGATGCAGAGACTAACTGCTTATATTTCCGGCAAGGTCCAGAAGACCGGCTACAGGGCCAGAGTTATAACCATTGCTCAGAATTTGGGGCTGAAAGGATATGTGCAGAACCTTGATAATGGACTGGTCAGAGTAGTAGCTGAGGGCGAAACTGCTAATTTGGAGGAGCTGCTTAAGGCTATTGATATCAAGAACGCCCTTATCAATGTAACCGATATCCGGAAAGAGTATTCTCCTGCAACATGTGATTTTGATAGCTTCTTCAAGGCTGTATCCGGAGGTGAAACGGATCAGAGGATTGATGTGGCTGCGCATTTGCTAACAAAACTTATTACTGTAAACGAAAAAATATTGGATGTAATCACAGCCACTCATGAAGAATTAAAGGAAACACATGAAGAATTAAAGGAAACACATGAAGAATTAAAGGAAACACATGAAGAATTAAGGGAAGAAATTAAGGGCACACGTGAAGAAATTAGGGGTTCACGCGAAGATAACCGAAGCTCTCGTGATGCCATTGTTGGTGAGATAAAAGCGTCAAGCGACTCATTGGCAGGAGAGGTCCGTGAGTCACGTGATGCTATTGTCGGAGAGATTGGGGAGCTTCGTGTTGATCTGAAGGGAAGCATTGAAGATAGGTTGACTAGAATAGAATCCGATGTTTCTCAGATAAAGGAAAAGGTAGGCCTCTGAATAGCCTCATATCGATCCTGTCCCTGAATTCCATAAGCTGCCCATGGATTGCTGCCGGTTGTCGCCCCAGATGAATCGGTTTGAGAAAATCCTCCTGCAAGGCAGGCAGTGAATATCCCTCCCTGTTCCGTCTGGACGGATGCCAGGGGCCCTACTGCCTAAAATTAGGCTTATTTAAGCCCAGATGTACTAGCGTTTTAATGCCCTGGCATTTCCTTCTCCCAAGAATTCGCCTCCGCAC
>JAFGNK010000023.1 GCA_016927055.1 Methanotrichaceae archaeon
ATTTGCGTTCGGTTGCATTCTAGCCGGTTAATCAATCTCAGGAAAACATGAAATCCGGGCGAGGGTTCACTTCATCCCCAACCTAAAAGATGGGGAATTCGTGACCCTCCGCACTCCCGTTGTATTAAAAAACAATAGCAGCGAACTGAAAAGTCAAAAAAAAAATGGGCGAATTACTCTATTCTTTGCTCCACTTCCCATCATTCTTCAGCCAATCATCCATATCCGCCGAAGCGATCTTGCCCGCACCCATGGCGCTTATGACCGTGGCTCCGCCGCTGGTGATGTCACCTCCGGCCCAGACCCCTTCCATGGTCGTTCTGCCCCGCTCGTCCACCACGAGCGTGCCCCATTTGGTGGTCTCAAGCTCCGGCGTGTTGGAGGCGATGAGGGGATTGGGGACCGTGCCCACGGCGATGACCACCGTATCCACATCCACGATATGCTCCGAGCCCTTCTTCACTTTCGGTCTGCGCCTTCCCGAGGCATCAGGCTCGCCCAGCTCCATCTCCACTACCTCCATGGCATTTACCATGCCCCTCTCATCACCCAAAAACCGGGTAGGATTGGTGAGGAAGTCGAAGATCACGCCCTCCTCCATGGCGTTTTCCACCTCTTCCAGACGGGCAGGCATCTCCTCACGAGAGCGGCGATAGATGACATGAACCTCATCCGCACCCAGGCGCATGGCCGAGCGGGCCGCATCCATGGCCACGTTTCCTCCCCCTACCACGGCCACTATCTTACCGATTTTGATGGGCGTATCGTATTCCGGGAACTTGTAGGCCTTCATCAAATTGACTCTTGTCAGGTATTCGTTGGCCGAGTAGACACCGCTCAGATTCTCCCCGGGAACATTGAGAAAGCGGGGCGCTCCGGCTCCAATCCCCAGAAATATGCCGTCATAGTCCCCCTTGAGCAGCTCTTCCACCTGAACCTGTCTGCCCACTACCGAGTCCAGCTCCAAATCAGCGCCCAGAGATTTGACGTATTCGATCTCCGATCGGACGATGCCCTTGGGCAGGCGAAACTCGGGAATACCATAGACCAGGACGCCGCCGCCATCATGCAGGGCCTCGAAGATGGTAACTTTGTGGCCGTACTTGGCCATATCTGCTGCCACTGTCAAGCCCGCCGGTCCGGAGCCTACCACGGCGACCTTCTTTCCAGTTGGCACCGCGACCTCACACTTGGGCCTTTGCTCCTGGCATAGCTCCCAGTCGGCCACATAGCGCTCCAGGCGGCCAATGGCGATTGGCGCCCCCTTCTTGGCCAGGATGCACCGGCTCTCGCACTGCACCTCCTGAGGACAGACCCGACCGCAGATTCCGGGCAGGCTGTTCTTTCTCTTGAGAGCCACTACCGCCTCAAGCATATCACCATCTCGCAGGGCACAAATGAAAGCCGGAATTTCCACGCCGACAGGACAGCCTTCCACGCACTTGGGCTTCTTGCATTGAAGACATCTGCCTGCCTCTTCCGCCGCCTGCTCAGCACTGTAGCCCAGGGCAACCTCCTGGAAATTGCGTTTCCTCTTCTCTGGAGATTGCTTGGGCATCTCCACCCGGTTTAAATTAATCTTGCTTGCCATCTTTTCTACACCGCGCCTCTGAGGCTAAGATATCTTCAGGCTGATCATCTTTATGCTTGGGGAAAGAACCCTGAATATAAATAAGATTTTGCCTCGATTTTGCCTCACGCGAATGTCAATTTTTATGGATCTTTTTTAGGCTACTGCTGTAGAGCAACCTTCTAATACAATTAATCCTCACCATTTCCCGGCGCGGTTGGGAACATGTTTGAAATTAGACTGACCATTGATGATCGAGAAGTAAAGGTTCCAAAAGGATCCACTATTCTCGAGGCGGCCCGCAAAGCGGGCTCTTACGTACCAGCACTTTGCGACCACCCGGACTTAAAGCCCATCGGCTCATGCAAGCTTTGCATTGTCTCTGTAAAAGGTCTGGACTACTACCCTACTGCTTGCAATACCCTGGCAGAAGAGGGGATGGTGGTGCACACCAGGACAGAGGAGCTGCAGGAGATGCGACGGCACACTCTGGAGATGCTCCTGGCGCTCACCAATCATCCCACCAGCTGCCTGTTTTGCGAAAGGAGAAACGAATGCAGCGACCTGCGCGAGTGCATGAGGAAGTTCCCGGTCACCGTAGGCTGCAAGTACTGCCCCAATGACGGCCAATGCGAGCTGCAAGAGGCGGTGCAGTTCGTGGGACTGGAAAGCATCAGATATCAGATCTCTTTTAGGAATTTGCCGGTTCTAAGAGAGCCCTTCTTCGATCGCAATTACAACCTCTGCATCATGTGCAGCCGCTGCGTGCGAATCTGTCAGGAGGTGCGCGGGGTAGGTGCATTGTCCAGCAATCCCGATTTTCATCACATGCACTGGATCGGGCCCGAGTCTCTGCAGGACTCGGACTGTAAGTTCTGCGGGGCATGTGTGGATGTCTGCCCCACCGGTGCCCTCTTCGCCCGGTCTGAGAAATGGGTGCGGCCAGAGAAGACGGTCGTGACCGTCTGCCCCTACTGTGGCGTTGGCTGCGGATTAGAGCTCAAAGTCAATGAAGACAGAATTATCTCAGTCTCTCCGAACAGAGAAAGCCCGGTGAATCGGGGGCAAGCATGCGTTAAAGGCCGTTTTGGCCTGGAGGAGATTGTCCATCATCCCGACCGCTTGACCACCCCCCTGATAAGACGAAACGGCAGACTTGAGGAAGCCAGTTGGGAAGAGGCACTCGACCTGGTCGCCCAGAGGTTCACTGAGGTTAAAAACAAATACGGTCCTGATTCATTGGGAGCATTTTCTTCGTCCAGGTGCACCAATGAAGAGAACTACCTGATGCAGAAACTTGCCCGGACCGCTTTTCGCACCAACAATGTGGACAACTGCGCGCGAGTCTGCCACGCTCCTTCGGTAACAGGGCTTGCGGCATGCTTTGGCAGCGGAGCTGCTACCAATTCCTTTGACCAGATTGAGGACGCCAATGTCCTGTTCGTTATCGGTTCCAATACAACTGAGGCCCATCCGATCATCAGTCTGAAGATGATAAAGGCAGTTTCTAAGGGCGCAAAAATCATTGTGGCCGACCCCCGTAAGATCGAGCTGGTCGACCAGGCCTCTATCTGGCTCAACCTGAAGCCGGGAACTAATATCGCTCTACTGAATGCAATGATGAATGTCATCCTGAAAGAAGGGCTGGAAGATAGTGACTTTATTGCCAGCCGTACTGAGGATTTCGAGGAATTCCGCAAGGTGGTTATGGAATATCCGCCTGAAAGAGCTTCCAAGATAACCGGAGTCTCAGAGGAAGATATCATTCAGGCCGCCCGACTCTATGCCAGTGCAAAAAAAGCAATGATTATCTACAGCCTGGGAATAACCGAGCATATTACTGGAACTGCCAATGTGATGTCCTTGGGCAACCTGGCTATGCTCACAGGCAACGTGGGACGCCAATCGACCGGAGTAATGCCTCTTCGTGGACAAAATAACGTACAGGGGGCCTGCGATATGGGGGCTCTTCCCAATGCTTACGTTGGTTATCAGCCGGTAGCGGACCCGAATATACAATCCAAATTCGAACAAGCCTGGAAGGTCAAATTGCCCGCAACTCCCGGCCAGACGTCAACTCAAATGCTGGAAAGTGCTCGAGAAGGGGGAATCAGGGGGCTTTATATCCTGGGGGAAGATCCCGCCCAGACCGATCCTGATACCAATCAGGTCCAAGCGTCACTCAAAGCCCTGGACTTCCTTGTTGTCCAGGAGATATTTCCTACTGAGACCACCAAATATGCGGACGTTATTTTGCCTGCTGCCAGCTTTGCGGAGTGTGACGGAACCTTTACCAATGGCGAGCGGCGCATTCAAAGGGTGAGAAAAGCCATACCTGCAATTTGTGGTCTGGAGAACTGGCAGACAATCTGCAAGATAGCCGAAAAGATGGGCTATCCCATGAAATATGATCATCCTTCGGAGATCATGGATGAAATTGCAGCTCTGGCACCGATGTTTGCCGGAGTAAGCTATGCACGCCTGGGCAACGGAGGGCTGCAGTGGCCCTGCCCGTCTATGGAACATCCGGGTACAGAGACTATGCACGTTGAGAGATTCAGCCGGGGCCTTGGAAAATTCAACGCCGTGCAACACAAATCCCCTGAAGAGCAACCAGATGCGGATTATCCATTGATTCTCACCACCGGCAGGAGAAGAGAGCATTACAACTGCGGCTCCATGACCCGGCGCTCCCGTGGAATCATGTGGGTATGGCCGGAGGAAGCAATAGAAATAAGCCCTGCGGATGCCAGAAAGCTTGGAGTGGAAGACGGAGAGGAGGTTGTGGTCAGGTCAAAGCGCGGCTTTGTCAGGACCAAAGCAAGAGTTACCGATAAGTCATCGCGCGGTGTAGCCTTTATGTCCTTCCACTACCAGGATGTTCTTACTAACCTTCTTACCAACGCGGCCCTTGATCCTCAGGCAAAAACGCCGGAATATAAGGCATGCGCCATTAGGATAGAGAAAATCACTGTATGAAAGACTGGTACAGCGAGACCGAAATAAACCAATGTCTTGACTTCGCGCCCGTCGAGGCTTCGCGTGAGATTCAAAAGGGTCCGGTTTCACGCGAAACCGCGAAGAACGATCAGCCGTTCACAAAGGCAGACTATCCTCTCACAATCATGGCTTTAATTAGGCCCGGCTGTACTAGCGCGATTGGTCTGACAAATTTTAACTTTTTATGACAGTACGCCATGAGATTAGTTTGGTAGTGAAACGACTCGCATTGAGTCGATTCGCACCGTAAAACACTTAAACAAATACCACTTATTTAAAAAAATAATACGCGAGGTGGTTTTCTAATATGAAAATAATATTAAATTTAGCTTTTTTGTTGGCGGTGTTGACCATGCCAACAGTATTTGGCGTGTCGCCGAACCCCGTGGATTTTGCATCATCTCCGGCGATGGTGCAGGATGTCTTAGAAACGTCGCCAATAGCAGCCTTGAAGGACCTGTACGACAATGACACGGAATTTCACACTACCATGGATAAAGCGTTCGCTAACATGCAAGATCCGGATCCCAATACTGCAGATCTTTGGCCAAACCCCACCGCAGTAAATCCCTGGAAGGGCAAGACATTCGACCATCTTCTCCAGTTCTTCAGTGAATGGTACCAATTGAAGCCGACACCCAACGGTGCACAGGATGAATTCAATTACATCGAAAAGTTCGCCTGGTTCTATTACAAGAACGAATTTGGCCAGAAGATCGTTGGCGAGGACACTGGATTAAATTGGACCAGACAATTTGTCGAGGCCCGGCGCAAATTCCTGGAGAGCCCAGAGTCAAATGCAACCATATCGCAGTGGATGGACGATCCATCGATTCATATGGAACAGTATATCGTTCCTCCTGATGGATTCAAGTCGTTCAACCAGTTCTTTATTCGCGATCTTATGCCCGGCACGCGAACGGTCGCCAGCCCGCTTGATGACTCTGTGTTGGTCTCGCCGACAGATTGCGTACTGAACATGATCGAGCCGCTGACCCCGGATGTTGAGATTCCAACAAAGCTGAACCAGAAGCTGAATGTCACACAGCTATTGAACGGATCCGAATATGCCAGGTATTTCATGAATGGCACCGCGATTTCCTGCATACTGATGCCCACCACCTATCACCATTATCATTCCGTGGTATCTGGCAAAGTAGTGGAGTCGCAGGAGGATGTAAGCGGGGCCTATTGGGGCATCAAGGACTTTGCCACCTTCTATAATGCAAGGAATTTCGGTTATGGCGCGAACTATAGTGTCTTCGAACAGTTCCGCCGCGGCTACCTGGTGATCAAAACTGATGAATATGGCTATGTGGCGATGATCCCGGTTGGCCTGGATACCATTGGCTCGGTAGTATTCGAAGATAAGTTCTCGAATGTGACTGATCAAAACCCTGTGCCTGTTTATAAGGGTGAGAAGCTCGGTCACTTTGAATACGGCGGGTCCCTGGTGATTACGTTGATAGAACAAGGCATTTCGTCCATCACCACTCCACAAGGCCAGCAGATAGGCATCTTTTCACAATGCCAGGAATGCGGGGCCATGCATTGATGTGAGACTACAAAACTGGGCGGGCAATGTTCCAAGGAGCATAGAACATTGCTTTTATATTTTTTAATTTTTTAATTTTAAAATACTATTTAATGTTCATTAATTAGTTCTTGTTAATCTCAATCAAATGGATTGTTCCGGGCTGATTCGAGGGTCCGGTTGCTCTGCATCACCAATGATATAGATATCGAAGAGGGCTGCTTGGCCTTTATCTGTCGATTCACCAGGGCATGAGTTAGCGCCCGGAAGATTTGGTCCAGGTTATGTACGTTGGGTCCATTCTTCAGACAGGATGCGTAGGTTAAGGAATTCAGCATAGATCTGCTCCTGATAGCCGAAAGGCAACGGGGAGTCGGGGCTGTACCGGCTATGCTCATCCGAGACGTTCATGGGAGGAGAAATAATTTCAGGAGTTCACATTTCAGAGCAATGTTCTAATACAATTAATCCTCACCATTGCCCGGCGCGGTTGGGAACATGTTTAAAATTAGACTGTCCATCGATGATCGAGAGGTAGAGGTCCCCCAGGGAGCGACCATTCTCGAAGCAGCTCGCAGTGCGGGCTCCTACATACCAGCACTTTGCGACCACCCAGACCTCAAGCCCATCGGCTCATGCAAGCTTTGCATTGTCTCTGTAAAAGGTCTGGATTACTACCCTACTGCTTGCAATACCCTGGCAGAAGAGGGTATGGTGGTGCAGACCAGGACAGATGAGTTGCAGGAGATGAGACGGCACACCCTGGAGATGCTCCTGGCGCTCACCAATCATCCCACCAGCTGCCTGGTTTGCGAACGGAGAAACGAATGCGGTGACCTGCGCGAGTGCATGAGAAAGTTCCCGGTCACAGTGGGCTGCAAGTACTGCCCCAAGGACGGCGAATGCGAACTGCAGGAGGCGGTGCAGTTCGTGGGCCTGGAAAACATCAGATATCAGATCTCTTTTAAGAATTTGCCGGTTTTGAGAGAGCCCTTCTTTGACCGCAATTATAACCTCTGCATCCTGTGCGGCCGTTGCGTGCGAACCTGTCAGGAGGTGCGCGGCGAGGGCGTGCTTTCCATCAATCCCGATTTTCACCGCAACCACTGGATCGGGCCCGAGTGCCTGGAGGACTCGGACTGCAGGTTCTGCGGCTCATGCGTTGATATCTGCCCCACCGGTGCCCTCTACGCCCGATTTGAGAAATGGCAGAAGCCAGAGAAGACCACGGAAACCATCTGCCCTTACTGCGGTGTGGGCTGCCGAATAGAAGTAGGCGTCCTGGACAACCGAGTAGTAAAGGTGAGAGGCAAGCGGGACTGCCTGCCCAACAACGGCCAGCTCTGCGTTAAGGGCCGCTTCGGCCTCGGCTTCGTTGAGAGCCCTGAGCGGCTCACTGTACCCCTCATCAGGAAAAACGACAAACTGGTGGAGGCATCCTGGGAGGAAGCCCTCCGTTTGGTAGCGGAAAAATTGAATGGCTATAAAGGAGACGGCTTTGCCTTCCTCTCGTCGGCCAAGTGCAGCAATGAGGAGAACTACCTGGCCCAGAAGTTCGCCCGGCTGGTCATGCAGACCAACAACGTGGACCACTGCGCCCGGCTTTGCCATGCCTCGACCGTCGCCGCCCTGGCCCTGGCTTTTGGCAGCGGGGCCATGACCAACTCCATTGAGGAGCTTATTGATGCCGGATGCATCTTCATCATCGGCTCAAACACCAGCGAGCAGCATCCCGTCATCGCCCTCAAGATCAAAGAGGCCAAGAGGAGAGGAGCCAGGATCATCGTAGCCAACCCCCGCTGGATCGACCTGTGCAAAATCGCCGACGTCTGGCTGCGGCAGACCCCGGGAACGGATGTGCCCCTCGTCCTGGAGATGTGCCGCATAATCCTGGAAGAGAAGCTGATGGATGAGGAATTCATATCACAGAGAACGGAAGGCTTCTCAGAATTCAAAGCCTCTCTCTTGAAGCTGTCCGGACCGGACGCCTCCCGGATCACAGGTGTCAAGTCCGAGCTGATCCAGGAAGCAGCCCGGATCTACGCCCGAGGAAATCCGTCTTCCATAATCTATTCCATGGGCATCACCCAGCACTCCCATGGCGTGGACAACATCTTCTCCCTGGCCAATTTAGCCATGATGACGGCCAACATCGGCAGGCCATCCTCGGGCATCAATCCCCTGCGAGGCCAGAACAATGTGCAGGGCTCCTGCGACATGGGGGCATTGCCCAATGTCCTGCCTGCATATCAGGCGGTGACCAATCCCGATCTGCGAGGAAAGTTCGAGCGGGCCTGGGGTGCGGCTCTGCCGGAAAAGCCGGGCCTCACCGTGGTAGAATTAATGAATGCCGCCTTTGAAGGCCAGATCCGGGCCATGTACATCATGGGAGAAAACCCGGTCGTCAGCGATCCGGACAGCAGCCATGTGGTAGAGGCCCTGAAATCCCTGGAGTTTCTGGTGGTGCAGGACATCTTCCTCTCCGAGACCGCCGCCCTGGCGGACGTGGTCCTGCCGGCAACATCAAGCCTGGAAAAGGACGGAACCTTCACCAATACAGAGCGGCGGGTGCAGAGGATCAGGAAGGCTCTGGAGCCGGTGGGCGAGTCCATGCCTGACTGGATGATACTGTGCGCGCTGGCCGGTCACATGGGCTGGCAGGAACAGTTTTGCTATGACGATCCAGGCCAGATCATGTCTGAGGTAGCCGGGCTCTCTCCCAGCTATGGGGGCATAAGCTTTGAGCGGCTGGAGGGTAATGGGCTGCAGTGGCCCTGCCCCAACCCGGAGCATCCAGGAACCGGCTACCTGCATAAAGGCCAGTTCACGCGAGGCCTGGGCAAGTTTAATGTAGTCGACTACCGGCCTTCCATGGAGCTACCCGATGAAGATTATCCCTTCATCCTCACCACAGGCAGAGTTCTCTGCCAGTATCACACCGGAACCATGACGCGAAAGGTGAGCGACCTTAACCTTCTCCGAGGTGAGGAGCTGGTGGAGATGAATCCGCAAGATGCCCTCACTTTAGGCATTGAAGACGGCGAGTTGATAGAGGTCGCATCTCGCCGGGGAAAAGTCAGGGCTAAAGCCATGACCACAGAAAAGTCGCCCGCGGGCGTGGTCTTTATGACCTTCCATTTCTCGGAGACGCCCACCAATGTCCTTACCAATCCGGCCTTAGATCCCATCGCCAAGATCCCAGAGCTGAAGGTCTGTGCCGTGAAGGTTAGCAAGATAAGAGGAGAATAGAGATGTACGAGATCATAAAGAATGAGACTCTAATTCCCAATATCGTCCACATGATGTTTAAAGCTCCTAAGATTGCGAGCACTGCCAGGCCAGGCCAGTTTGTAATCATAAGGGTCGATGAGCGCGGTGAGAGAATACCCATGGGCCTGGCCGGCTGGGATGAAAAGGAGGGCACGATAGATATTGTCTTCTACGTTCTGGGGACCAGCACCGCTAAGCTTTCTACATTGAAAGAAGGAGAGTGTGTTGCCAATATCGCCGGCCCACTGGGAACGCCGACAAAGATCGAGAACTTCGGCAGAGTCATATGCGCCTGCGGCTGCTTTGGGGCAGGGCCCACACTCCCGCTCGCAAAGGCCCTCAAAGAAAAAGGAAACTATGTGATTACAGTAATCGAAGGCCGAGGTCCTGATTTTGTCTTCTGGGTTGATGAGCTCAAGGAATACAGCGATGAGGTTCATGTCGTAACAGGCTGCGGCAAGACTGCCTGGGCCAACGATTTTATTGAACAGGAGTTGGCTTCAGGAAAGGGAGTCGACAGGATCTTCGCCCACGGTTGTCCTTTCATGATGAAGGTCTCCTCAGATGCCTCCCGTGCCTCTGGGGTGGAGACGATTGTCAGCCTTACACCCATCATGGTAGACGGCACAGGCATGTGCGGTGCCTGTCGGGTGGAAGTAGCCGGCGAGACCAAGTTCGCCTGCGTGGACGGCCCGGATTTCAGCGGCCACTGTGTCAACTGGGACGGACTGGTTCTGCGCCTGCGCCAGCTCATCCCCGAAGAGGATAAATCCTTCAATATCTGGGAAAGAGATAACTGGCATAAGCTGATGGACTGCCGGCACAAGAAGAGCTTCAATCCGGCAAAAAGAAGGCTTAATAACGAGCTGGAGCATCCAGAAAGCGACTGCAAATTAGCAGGGATTTGATCGTACTGTGGACCTGTCATCAATTTGAAGTCATTTCTTCATAATTTTCATTACTTTTTTAATAGCTTTGCTTTTTCATAACTTTTCATAATTTATCGGCCAACCGCAAGCCTTTTACACGATATGCAGGCAAGCACTTGCCATCCTGCAGACTGCCCGGAAAAGCGAGTAGCGATAACCCTTGCAAAATCATCACAAAATGCCAGACGTTTCGGTATGAAGTTATCGGGCTGCCTGCTCTGGAGGGAGATTATGCCATTCAAAGCCCCCGCTGATATCGCCAAGGCAGCCATTGCTGCCGGATGCACGAAATGCAATATAACCTGGCAAAAGCTCCTGGTGCTGGGCTTTTTAGCCGGAGCCTACATCGCCTTTGGAGCCCTTTTAAGCGAGATTGTGGCCGGTGGTCTTTCCAACGGCACCATAACCGATCCGGACGGCGGCATCTGGAAGATAGCTATGCCGGGCGGCCTTGTCAAGTTCGCCGCTGGTGCGGTATTCCCTGTGGGCTTGATGCTGGTAGTAATCGCCGGCTCGGAGCTGTTCACGGGAAACTGCATGTTTGCACCCATCAGCATTCTTAACGGCGAGGCCACCGTCAGGGGCCTGATGAAAAATTGGTCGCTGGTTTACGTCGGCAATTTTCTGGGATCGATCTTCGTGGCCTTTTTCCTGGCTTACCAGTGCGGATTTTTCGACAACTTGCCCTGGGCAGGATGGGCAGCAACTGTGGCCAATGCCAAGTGCGGTCTGGACTTCTCCACTGCTTTTTTGCGGGGAATAGGCTGCAACTGGTTGGTCTGCCTGGCCGTCTGGCTGGCCATAAGCTCGGAAGACATAATAAGCAAGATCTTTGCCTGCTGGTTTCCCATCATGGCCTTCGTCGCCATCGGCTTTGAGCACAGCGTGGCCAATATGTTCTTCATACCTCTGGGCATCTTTGCCGCCAACAATCCGGCAATAGCAGCCAAGCTGGCCACAGCGGGCATCGCCACAACAAACCTGACCGGCAGCGATGGGTGGTACAACTTCTTCATCACCAACCTCATTCCCGTCACCCTCGGCAACATCGTGGGAGCCGCTCTCTTTGTGGCAACACTCTACTGGTACATCTACCTCAGAGGACCACTGTGCACTCTCCCACCGGAAAAAACGGGCAAGAGGTAAACGCTCTGTAACTCAGGCGAAGCGATACCTTCCGAGCCTTAATGCCTCTGCAATCAGAAGGGCACAGAGGAGGCACCGAAACCAAACTTTTTTAAAAAAAAAAAGTGATTGCATTTAGTAATACTATTACCAAAATGCTTATCAATAATAACACAAGCTGATCGTAAAATTATGCTCGATG
>JAFGNK010000189.1 GCA_016927055.1 Methanotrichaceae archaeon
AAAAAGAGGCTTCTCCAGCCGAAGTAATGGGTGAGAAGGCCCCCCAGGAACGGCCCCAAAGAGAGGCCCAGATAGACAAAAGCGGCATTGATTCCCAGAACCCGACCCCGCTCTTGCAGAGGGAAGACATTGACCAAAATGGCGGTTCCTGTGCCGAAGATCATGGCACTGCCGATGCCCTGCAGCACCCTTGAGCCAATGAGAATCGTGGAACTCGGTGCAAAAAACGCAACCAAGGATGATGCCGTAAATATGGCGAGGCCGATGAGAAAGACCTTCTTCATTCCGTAGATATCGGCGATTTTTCCGAAGGGCACCATGAAGACGGCGGCGGAGAGCAGGTAGCTGGTGGCGATCCAGCCCAGGAGGATGGCATCCATGGAGAACTCGGCTCCAATGGCGGGCAGGGCTATGTTGATGGATGAGGCCATGAAGGGCGGCAGAAAAGAGGTGAGGGTGGCGATGACCAGGGCGCAATTTCGGTTCGTTGACTCAGGGCAAAATCGCATTGATAGGGTGATTTGGATATTCTCAAATAACCTTTCCCCTCCATGCAAAAAACGTTTGCAGCTCCCCATGTATGTCGAAGGAGGGCGGAAAGCCTGCATTAATATATAATTTGAACATAGTTACATTAATTTTAAATATAGTTTCAAATATTGCAAAAAGTATTTATGTAAAAAAGTGCCAGCATTGGCTGCACATTCGTCTGAGGCAGGTAATAAATTATGAGCGAAAATATTGAATCATTGCCAAGCAAACTGTGGATAGCGCCACTGAAAGATACGGATGCTAACGGATCTAAACTTGGCCGCCTGGACAAATACATATCAGAGGATAAAGACAACCCTGAGGATTCTTCGCGATTCTATTCAGGAGATAAAATCACAATCACGCTTCGTGGAGTCATGATTCGGGAGAGCGAAGATCCTAAGATACGAAGGGATGGCTTGCATGTGGAACTTCACCCATCTGGCGGCGGAAAGACAAATGATCTATTTATCGTCTCTAATTACCAGTTTGGGACCGATCCCAAGGTGGAAAAGATTCATTTCATGCAGTATAAAACGCCGCTCGGCTATATTGATGACTTCTTAAACCGCAGAATATTAGCCTTGCGAGACTTTGGAGATCTGGACGAATGCTTGACACTCAACCTCAAGATTTATGATATCGATAAGACTGACACAAAATTCTTGGATATGGCAAAAGACCTGGCAAATAACGCTATTGCCGTCATCCTGGTTCTCTATCAATACACCATTACCAATGAAAATGGCATCGAGTGCCATTGATTCCATAACCAAGCTGGCCGATGATCTCGATCCTCATGATAAAATCATTGATGAACGGATAGATTTAGAGGCCGCAAAAGCCGAAACAAAGCACCCTCTTCTTCAGCAGGGCTACTACGTCCTCTTCAGAGATCCTGTGAAGATGGAAGATGCCATGTATCTTAAGTTCGTGGGCGATCAACTAAAAGTCCTGACCCCCAATGGAAAGGAGTTTGAGGGTTGCAGCTATGCCATAATCGAGGTGCAAAAGGAATTCCGGTTGAGCTTCCAAGAGGAGATCGACGAAAATGTAGCCAAGCTTACATCCGAGCTTTCCGGAAACGGACAGAGCGGAAAGGCCGCCATCGAGTTCCTCAGAGATACCATGAAGAGCTACAACAACTTCAAGAAGCTGGAACGAGCAAAGGAATTGCTGGACAGGGATGAGAAAGATCGCACTTCATCTGAGAATAATCAGCTCAAGGCTCTGTTAGCAGATGCGGATATAAAGAAGTACTTAACTTAGATCTGGATATTCATTTTTTTTTTTTATGTTTAAGTCACCAGTAATTCTTTAGCCTCTCCTTAGCCACGTGAAATCTCTCCACCACCTCAATACAAAGAAGCTCGTAAGGAAGCAGTTCTATCATTTCACCAATATACTGGGCTTTCTTTTCCATGAGCTGCAGAGCAGAGCATCCCTTTATCTCTTCCATCATTCGCTTTGCCCGATCCTTTGAGATTTGCAGGCTGTGGCAGAGCCGCTTTTCAGCCAGGCCTGGATCGGCTGATCTGCCTTCCGTGTCCTGATAAACCACCCGCCCCAGCTCCTGGAAGGCCTCGATGAAGAGGCTGAATGCGGAATTTTCGGCATCGCAGCGGCCGTGTGTAGCCGCGTAGCCGCAGCCGGTGCAGCTTTTATCGTGGCCGTACTGGATGCAAAAAGGACATGTGACGGGCCGGGTGGGCAGGTGGCCGAGCAAGGTGAGGGAAAAGGCGCGGGCGAACTTGTGCAGGTCAGAGGGATTGACAGTCTCCAGGCGAGAGGAGAAGAGGTCGGCCCAGCGAACGTACTCCTCACAGCAAGCGACCACGGCGGCCTTTGCCGCTTGCAGGGATGCGGAATCGATTGCCTCTGCGGCTGCTTCAAGCTCTTCGGCTCTATCGTACATTTCGGTTGCAATACCTATACTTAATGTCCGGTGCGTAAAAAAAGAGCTGGATAAAGAGTGGGCAGGTCTCAGCCCTCAGTAGCCCTTCTCCGTCCGGGTCATGTTGTTGTAGAACTTGAACTTGTCTTTATCCTTGTCCTGCATCAAGACATAACCGATCCTTTTGTCGTCCAGATGCTCGGCATACTCCTCTTTAGCGTCCTCCCGGCAGGAGGAGCAAGCGCCACGGGGAATGGAAACGCAAAAGGCGCTGTTCAATACTCCGTAGCCACGCTGAGCAGAGGTGGTGATGGTCATGTAGCCGGCGCAGTCCGGACAGAGGCGGACAATCTCCTCCTGGTTCTCGTTGATCATGTCCGTGTCGTAGAAGATGCGTCTCTTCCTCCGGTAAAAGTCGCCCAGGCCCTCCAGTGCCTCCTCTACCAGTTCATCTCTCTGGTCCCAGATCTTTTGCACCTGCCCCACGGTATGCTCGATCTCCCGCTTCATCTCCGCAGACTGCACGAAGCGTCCGGGCACAAAGTCCGGCTCTTTGACATGAGAGTAGTCCAACCCCGCCATGGCCTGGATAATGCCTGTATTCACATAAGGCAGAGCCGTCTCCACGGCGTAGCCTCCCTCCAAAACGCAAAGATCGGGAGCCAGCTTTTCATTTAGCCGGGCATAGCCGTTGGCCGAGAAGCGCATGTTAGCGAGCGGATCGGTGTAGTGGTTGTCCTGGCCGGCCGAGTTCAGAATCAAATCGGGCTTGAACTCATCGAGGATGGGCAAGATGAGGTTATCCAAAACGTAGTGAATCCCCTCGTCCGTGGTGCCGGGAGGCAGGGGGACATTCAAGGTGCGGGCTAACGCCTGCGGTCCGCCCATCTCATTGACGAAGCCCGAGCCGGGATAGAGGGTGTGGCCATCCTGGTGGAAGGATATGCAGAGCACATCCGGGTCGTGCCAGAAGATCTCCTGGGTTCCATCGCCGTGATGCACATCGGTATCTATGACTGCGATCTTTTTGTGACCATACTTCGTCCTCAGGTACTCTACCATAATGGCCATGTTGTTGATATTGCAAAAGCCGCGGTTGCCATGCACTACACGCATGCTGTGGTGGCCAGGGGGCCTGACCAGGGCAAAGCCGTTCCGGATCTCTCCTTTCTCCAGGGCATCGGCCAGAGTCAGGGTGCTGCCGGCGGCGATGAGATGAGCCTCCGTCACCTGGCTATCCACATCGGGAACGCAGAAATGAGCGCGAGCGACATCTTTTTTCGCGGCCAGGCGGGGCTTGTACTCCTCGATGGCAGGGAGGTCCATCAACCCCTCCTCAAAGATCTGGTCACGCGTATAGAGCAGCCGCTCCTCTCGCTCTGGGTGAGTGGGTGAGATGGCCCAGTCGAAGGCGGGGAAAAATATGAGGCCCGTCTTGCCGCTCTTTCCTTTGGATGACATCTTCAGCACCTCTCCCAGGATGGTAGAAGACCTGCTGGAATTTCCATTCGCACATCCATCAGCCTTCCTACGGTTGACCAGCCCCTAATCATATTGAAAACCTCGCTGTAAGTAACCTCGGCCTCGCCCGCGTACTCGCCCACGCCCATGCGGGCCGCCCGCTCTGCCAGGAGCTTTTTGGCCAGGCGCCCTGCATCATCGAGCGTCATCTTTCGGTCCGTCACCCGGCCCGTGAGGCCCTCTTCGGCCACGCTATACTCCCCGATCTCCGTATCGATATGTAGGTTCAAGGTGAGTGTGGGCCGGGCCACGGCGGCGCCAATAGCATTGGCTACGGGTGCATACTCGGGCACAATGGCTGCTGCGCCCAGGCGTCCGGCTACCAGTGGCACGAGGGGAGGTGCGCCTCCGCCCACTCCCACAACGCTCTGGGCAGAAAGCAACTCTCTTTTCATGATCTCCCAGATGCGATAAGCAGGCTCCTGCTCCCATTCCCGGAACATATCATTCACCTCAAAGACTATCTTGTCCACCACAGCATCAACGACCTTTTGGGCAGC
>JAFGNK010000024.1 GCA_016927055.1 Methanotrichaceae archaeon
GGCTAATCTGAGTTATTTCTCAAAATAGAGGCTGCAAAATTGAGATTGATCGGTTTATGCTCCTAATTGAGCCGGGAGGTTAGGTTCGAAGCAGCCGTCAAATATGGGAGTGATTATATTCAACTTCATTTCAGTTATTCACCTACGAAAATTAAGCACTTAAATTTTATAAGAATACAGCTCTGCCTTCTTAGTCCTTCACTCGCTCGCTTTCCTCATCTTCTCATACTCTGCCAGCACGCTCTCCGTCTCTCCCAGTGAAACTATCTTTCCTCCATTCATGAGCAGGCTGCGATCACACAGCTCTCGCACTGTTCCCAGGGAATGCGACACTAGCAATATGGTCTTGCCAGCCTTTCGTATCTCTTCAATCTTCTCTCCGCATTTATTCTGGAAGGACTCATCTCCTACAGAGAGGACCTCGTCCACCAGCAACACATCCGGATCGGTCTGAATGGCGGTGGCAAAGGCCAGGCGCACATACATTCCTGATGAGAAGTTTCTCAGCTTCATGTTCTCAAAGCGCTTCAGCTCCGAGAAGGCCATGATTTCCTCGTAGCGAGCATCGACATCCCGGTGGGTCAGGCCCATAATGGCCCCATAGAGGTACACGTTATCTTTCGCGGAAAGCTCCGGCTGAAAGCCTACGCCAAGTTCGAGAAACGGCGCAATCTTGCCGTTGATCTTAATCGTTCCGCAATCAGGGTAGAGAACGCCTGCTAAAACCTTGAGGAGGGTACTCTTGCCGCAGCCGTTCGGCCCAATAACTCCAAAGGTCTCACCATGTTTTACGGAGAAACTTACGTCCTGAAGGGCTAGGAACTCCTCATAGCTGCCGGTTCCTCCCTTTAAAAGTCCAATCAGGTTCTCATAGACTGTGAGCTTCTTCTCCTTGGGTATTCTGAAGCTCTTGCAAAGCCTGTCGACAACGATGGCATTATTATTGATCTCCTCTTCTTTTGCGGAACTCAACAGGCCGGAAGAATTTAACTTCACTTTAGATCTCCTCCGCAAACCGGCGCTCGAGTTTTTCGAATATGGCCGAGCCTATAAACAATAATAAAATTCCTGTTGCAAGGGTAAATAATAGGTCCCAGGTCTGGGGTATCTGGTGATAGAGCAACACATCTCTGTACATCTGAATTGTTACCGTCATTGGATTTAGCATGTAATATCTCATGTACTCCGGCGGGACAGTGGATAACGGATACACAATGGGAGAAAGGAAAAATCCGATCTGCATGAGCACCTCCCATATTTGAGTAAGGTCCCTGTAATAAACATAAAGCGATGCAAGAATCAGACTTATTCCGTAGACTATAAAGAAATAGACTACGTGAATGAATGGGAAAAGCAGTATGTAGGGCGATAGCCCTGCCCCAAGTATAATTAGCAAGGGGACCAGCACAAGGAACTCCAGCAGGGAGCTAATAAATGCAGATAAAACCGTGCTCAGCACCAGCACCTTTCTCGGGATATAAATCTTAGTCACCAGGCTCGATTTGCCTACAATGGAGGATATAGAAGATGTAGTGCCATTGGCTATAAAGCGCCAGCTTATTATTCCTATTAACATATATAGAGCAAAGTGATTTTGGGTTGCTTTAAAAACATTAGAGAAAACAAAGTACAGGACCAGCATCAGTAGTAATGGATTGAGCATCGACCAGGCAAATCCAAGAACTGAACTCTGATACTTCACCTTCAGATCGCTTATCGTGAGGATTTTAATAAGTTCTCTATATTCTACAAACCACATTCTAATGCCTCGTTATCCTGGCCCTGATGCGAATAAACCTGGCTATCTCATTATCGGGCGTCACGCGCAAGACCTGTCTCCTTTTTCTTATCATGCCGGGCAACCCTCTCAACGCATCAAGCTTTGATTTAAGGATAACCCTTCCCTGGCCGCGCAGGGCATAGTAGGGAATTGTGGCCAGATTCCTTGCCAGGATAAAGGGCAGAGAAGCGATCAGAAGCCTTGTGGGAAAATCCTTGATAACATACCAGATGACATTTCTGTTTCCATAATAGACGGAGAGGTCTGATCCAGGGACTGCCGTCCCCCCGTGATGATGATAGACAACGGCTTCGGGCACGTAGATGCACCTCCAGCCTGCCAGGCGGGCCCGGAAGGCCAGATCCACGTCCTCCATGTAAAGAAAGAAATCCTCATCGAAAAGGCCGATCTCATCCAGCATCTCTTTTCGGTAGAGCGCTGCGCCAGCGCAGGCTCCAAAGACCTCCTCTTCTGCATCGTACTGCCCCTGGTCCGGCTCGTACATGCCTCGATCCCAGGCCGCGCCGCTTCGAGACAGGCAAATTCCCGTAGAATTTATGCGCCCATCAGCCAGCAGCATCTTAGCCGCACAGACACCGACTTTTGAATCGGCCAATGGCTTTTGCAGATGCTCTAGAAGGCGGCTGTCCGCTTTTGCGTCGTTATTGAATGTGAGGATAAGCTCTCCCTGAGCAGCCCTGATTCCTGAATTCGTTCCCCCGGCAAATCCCAGGTTCTCCTTGTTTATCACCAGCCGCACCCAGGGAAAATTGGCTTTGAGATGCTCTACGCTGCCATCAGTGGAATCGTTGTCTACTACTATCACCTCAAAGTCGCGGTAGGTCTGCGCTGCCAGAGATGCCAGGCAGCTGTTCAGGTATCTTTGCCCGTTGTAGTTGAGGACCACGATGCTTATCATAATCTATATCCTTTCCTGCAGATGTCCTTATCAAGCAGATACCTGGAAAAGATTTATCTTAAATGTATCCTCTTGTTGATAGGATTAGCTGGGCTGCTGTGCGCAGAGCGTTCATGTGCATGGAAGATGAGCGGCCCTGGAGAGCCTGGGCGGCAAATCATGCAAAAAGAAGTCGTGGGGGACAGCCAGGAATTTAACGCGCAACCAAAAGTATACACTATAGTTCTCAATTATAATAATTACTCTGACACGGTAGAGACTCTGCAATCCGCTCTAATGCTTGATTATATGAATAATCATCTTCTTCTTGTGGAGAACAGCACAAGAAAAGAGATTATTGAGAGGATTCATCGGTTCTTCCCTTCCCTGGAGATCATCGAGAACGAAAGGAATCTGGGATATGCCGGCGGCAATAATGTGGGCATACGCTGTGCCATGCAACGGGGTGCAGAATACATTTTCGTTATAAATAATGATGTGGCCCTTCAGCCGGATGTCCTGGAAAGGCTCGTTTTTGCCATGCAGTCCGACCGGACGGCTGCTGCCTGTCAGCCCCTTGTCACTTACTATGATGATAAAGAGACAATCTGGTCGGCGGGAACCTGGCTATTTCTTGGCTATCCCAGACTGTTTCTTAAGGGAAAACGTAAGCATGGCCGGGGCACAGAGAAACCTCCTTTTGGTCTTGTCGGCTGTGCCCTCCTCTTTCGTGCGCAGTCTCTGCAAGAGATCGGCCTTTTCGACGAATCCCTTTTTCTATTGCAGGAGGAGACCGACTGGTGCATGAGAGCAGTTAAAAAGGGCTTTGGTCTCCTGGTGGTTTGTGATGCCGTTGTTCATCACAAGGTATCGGTGACCCTGGGGCAGTTTAGCAAAGAATACCTCTACTACATCGCGAGAAACTGGCTTCTGGTGGCAAAAAAATATAACGGCCGGAAAGGATACGCATACGTTTTGCTCACGGAGCTATTCACGAGAATTCCTTACTATCTCTATCAATTGGCCCGAAAAAATCAGATCGCTATGATGAAATACTACTATTATGGATTGAGGGATGGGCTGCAAGGGGTAAGTGGGGAGCGGGATTTTGATGGATTATAAATCTTAAGAAAAAGGTGCTGCAATGACAGAGCTGCTTGTAATTGGTGGAGGCCTTCTGGGGGGCGCTGTGGCGAGTGCTTCCAGAGAACGCTTCAGGACTGCGGTGACCTACAACTCTCATCCACTGCAGGTGGAAGGTTGTGCGACCTATCAAATGGACATAACCGGCAGCGTCGATCTTATCAGAAGCCTAAAGCCGCAGTACATCGTTCTGACTGCAGCCATGACCAATGTAGATGCCTGCGAATCGGATCGCATCGCTGCCTGGAAGGCCAATGCCCTGGGGCCTAAAAATGTCGCACTGGCTGCCAGGGATATCGGAGCAAAGCTGATCCACGTCTCCACTGATTACGTATTTGACGGCGAGAGGGGCATGTATCGTGAGGACGACCCAACTTCTCCCATCAACTACTACGGAGAGAGCAAGCTTGCCGGCGAGTCGGCAGTGCAGGATATTCTTGAGGATTACGTAATCGCCAGAACATCCGTTCTTTATGGCTGGAATCCTTCGCGACTGAACTTCGTTACCTGGGCCGTGCAGGAGATGGGGCGAGGAAACAAAATCAATATCGTAAATGATCAGTATAATTCTCCAACCCTTTCCTCAAATCTGGCAGATATGATCTTGAGCCTGAAAGATGAGACGGGAATCTTTCATACTGCCGGTAGCGAGCGAATAAGTCGCTACGACTTTTCTCTCAAGATTGCCCGCGCCTTTGGCCTGGATGAATCACTGATCATACCTATCTCCTCTGATGCCCTGAACTGGAAGGCGAGGCGCCCTAGAGACTCCTCCCTGGACATATCGTTGGTTTCCAGTTTTTCAAAACCCTTAAATGTAGAAGAAGGGTTGAAGTCCATGGTAAAGGTGGCAAAGCAAGGAATGGTGACATAATGAAGGGTTTGGTGCTTTCAGGTGGCTATGGCACGAGACTTCGCCCTCTGACTTATTCGCA
>JAFGNK010000190.1 GCA_016927055.1 Methanotrichaceae archaeon
AAAGGCAGGATACTCGGTAGTAAGGGCATGCACCTCAGAAATAGCGGTTGCATAGGTATGCGTGAGGCCCATTTTCATATCAAACGCGTCTTTTGTATCGCTGGATTTTGCCGGTATCCCTGCTATCCATTTCTGAAAAGAAGTGGCCCCATTGAAACGCCAGCGAATGATGTCAAGATATGATTCATGGGTCCTATCCATTTCTGAAAAGAAGTGGCCCCATTGAAACTAGAGCTGATCAAATGGGGCCTGATAAAGAAACTCTCTATCCATTTCTGAAAAGAAGTGGCCCCATTGAAACATTCTTTTCGTCCGAGAGAATCCATCCTGCAAGATCTATCCATTTCTGAAAAGAAGTGGCCCCATTGAAACGCTCATGAACCCAGGCAGGGGCTCACACGTGACGGATGGAAAACCAGATATTTTATTTTTAAAAAAATAGTGCCCCCCCCTCCGCTCGCTTTTGCTGCCTTTCGTCGTTTCCTCTCCTATTGCCCTATTGGGCGCGGTCCGAAATTTCTCGCGTTCCCTCCGATCATCGTTGAGGGCCGCGCCCCCTATCTGCTGCGAGATGGCGCAGCGACCGGCTGGCATGTCTCACCTGCAGCGGCTACGCCGGCCAACAGTCCGCTCTTGGAGACTGTAGAGATAAGCCATGTGGTGGATGTGAGCCTACTATGGTATTTTCATCCGTCTAGGGAAAGCTAGTTAATATGAAAAGGAACAGAGAGCTTGAAATATTGGTATACAACAACAGCCTGGAACGAATCATGTCGATACGAAAGACGCAGTGAAAGTGAGGCAAAAGACCTTTACTTGGCGGTAAATGATCCCAATAATGGTGTCCTGAAATGGTTAAGACAGCATTGGTAGATAAATATATAAACGACGGAAGAGACCTGATCGCAGCTCTTGAGAAAGAAGGCATCTCAATCGATACTGCCATGTGGTTTTATTCCGAAGAGTTGGATGAGTGGCAACTCATGATCGCTACACAACTGGTTGATCAGATCGGCCTTAGGGAAACGCTAAGGAGAGCACAATCAATAATAAGGGACATGACTTCAATTTCATTATCACTATCTGATATATCTATTTTAAGTCCTAATAGTAATCTCATAAATGCCATAAAGAACACAGTCGGTCGATCGAAGGATATCACTCTCAGGGGCACTGTAGCAAATGGCATACTGGTTAATGACGCTTATATCTATTGTGTGGCTTGACGCAGTTTGCGCAAAAAAGATTCAGACCGACTGCTTAGGAAACTTCAGCTGAACTACCGCCTTCCAGTCAGCCACTTCAGGGATAGTATCCACCTCTTCTTGGAGAACATCATTAGGATTCATGTCATTTGCAGCCAGGTTTTGGTATATACATTCTCCACGATGATTGACAATGTAATCATCGAGGTTTGAATTCAACTTCGTAAGCCTAAAGCATACCGAATAATGCATCCAGACCTCCCCTTTGGGCCCCAAAACCGGTATGGGCTTTTTTGTTTCCACGTCGAGCCCGAAATCCAGTTTCTCTTTTTTCTCTTTTCCAGGATTTGTTTTATCAAGCAGCCCAGGCTGGGCCTGCATAGCTACCTGTTGTCCCCAGGTTCGAATTTCATCTGCACCCGCCAGCCAGACGTACCGGCAAACGATGAGTGGATTCCCTTCGTGGAAAAAGAATACGCTTAGCCTCTTGGGAAGGTCATTCTCCCAGTCTTCCTGTATTTCTCCCCGCCATACGAAAAATGCTACCAAAAGGGTACCAACACCCAGGATGGATTGAGCATTGATCAGCCAGTCGATCCAACTTTTAGGAGTGTTGGAAACGGTAGCAGGGACATGTAGCTCATTCAAATAGAGACTTCCCAAAAATACCGCGGCAATAAAAAAAGCCATAATAATTATTGGACAACGCTGATGCTGCAAGGTGTATCGAAAGATGCGCCATTGTCGACGCCATCCTTTAAGAGTATGGAATGTGGGTCCCAGATCTTTAGGAGGGGCTTTCATCTCCTGAGGGGGGTCATGGTCGTCGTCAGATTTCAGGGAAGGATCCTCCATTAAATATCAACTCTTTGAAATGATACTTAAACTTTATCTGGATTGATGAGCCAAAGGATTCTGCAAAAGATTGCGAAGTATCATGGATGTGTTTTCCAATGAATGATGACCTTGTAGATGATGCGAACCGCCATGATCTCGTCCCGGCCAGCATGCTCGCCGCATTCGCCTACTGCCCCCGTCTCTGCTTCCTGCAGTGGGTGCAGGGAGAGTTCCAGGACAGCGCCGAGATGGCCGAGGGCAGGTTCCTGCACCGCTGGGTTGACGCCGAGCAAGACGAAGTACCGGAGGACTTTGTGCCCTTCCATGCCCGCTCTGTCTCTCTGGCCGCACCCCAGGCAGGCGTATGCTGCCGCATCGATCTTCTGGAGGGAGACGGCAAAAGCGTCACGCCGGTGGAGTACAAGCGCGGCCAGGCCAGGGCGGCAAGCCTCTACGAGCCGCATCTCATGCAGCTTGCTGCCCAGTGCCTGGCCCTTCGGGAGAACGGCTTCTCCTGTGAGGAGGGCGTGGTCTACTACATCCTCTCCCAGGAGAGGGTGCCTGTGAAGTTTGACGTTGCCCTGCTGGATCGAACAAAGGCGCTCCTGGAGGCTCTTCGAAACACGGTTGAGCGGGATGAGATACCCCCGCCCCTGCAGAGCAGCTCGCGTTGCAACCGCTGCTCCCTGGCGGGAATATGCTTGCCGGACGAGGTCAATTTGCTGCGGGAGCTGCAAGCAGAAGAGGAGATAAAAGGAGAGCCTGAGCCGGAGAAAAAGATCAGAATGCTCCTTCCTGGCCGGGATGATCAGGTTCCTGTTTATGTAGTCGGCCAGGGCAAGACGATTCGGAAGCGGGGCGAGCGATTGGAGGTATGGTCTCACGATGAGGGCAAGATCAATGAAGCAAGGATCAGGGAGGTCTCCAAGGTATGCCTTTATGGCGGCGTAGAGATCACCACCCCGGCCACAGTGGAGCTGATGCAGAGGAATATCCCTGTGCTGCACTTCTCCCACGGAGGTTGGTTTCAGGGTATCTATCTGGGCATGAGCCATAAGAATGTGCTCTTGCGTATGAAGCAGTTCCAGTGGGCCGCAGATGAAGAGAAGTCGCTATCCATCGCCAGAAAGATGATTTCCGGCAAAATCGAGAACTGCAGGATGCGGCTGCGCCGATACGATCCGGATGTGCCGGAAAGGGTGCTGGAATCGCTGGCTGCCCTGGCTAAAGAGGCTGAAGCCGTTTCTCGCCGGCAGAGCCTTCTGGGAATTGAGGGCGCAGCAGCGGGTGCTTATTTTTCCAGATTTGGCAGCATGCTCAGGGTAGCGGAAGAGACTTTCTCTTTTGAGGGTCGAAACAAGAGGCCTCCCAAAGACCCGGTGAACTCAACTCTCTCCTACCTTTACGGCATCCTGGTCAAAGAGCTTTTC
>JAFGNK010000025.1 GCA_016927055.1 Methanotrichaceae archaeon
GCAGCACCTGCTTTCTCGCCTATGTACCTGGTCATATCCAGATTCTTTAGCAGATCTTCATTATGCATCAGTTCTTTGACGCTGACGCCTAAATCGCCTGCCATCTTTTCCACAAGAGAGTAGCTCTCCGGATGCACAGCAGTGCCGTCCAGGGGATTGTCGCTATCGGAAATACGCAGAAATCCTGCCGCCTGCTCGAAGGCCTTGGGTCCCAGGCGGGGCACCTTGTGCAGGTCTTTGCGCGAGCAAAAGAGGCCGTGCTCATTCCTGTACTTCACCACCGCCTCGGCCAGCTTGGGTCCCAGACCGGATACGTAGGCCAACAGCTCCCGGCTGGCGGCATTTACATCCACTCCCACCAGGTTTACACAGGAAGAGACCACATCGTCCAGAGCACGTTTCAGAGCCGACTGGTCCACATCATGCTGGTACTGGCCGACGCCGATGGCCTTGGGCTCGATTTTGACCAGCTCCGCCAGTGGGTCCATGAGCCGCCGCCCGATAGAAACTGCTCCGCGCACGGTGGCATCCTCATGAGGAAACTCCTGCCGGGCGACCTCCGATGTGGAGTAAACCGATGCCCCCGATTCATTGACCATGATAATAGGCACTTTCTTCAGCATGAGGCTCTGCAAGAAGGCCTCTGTCTCTCTGCCGGCGGTGCCGTTGCCCACAGCGATCACCTCGACGGCGCATCGTTTGCAGATCTCCTCTACCTTGGCCGCCGCCTCATCCCTCCTATTCTGATGATCATGAGGGTAGATCACATGGCTCTCTTGCAGCTGGCCCAGATTGTCGATCACGGCCAGCTTGCATCCGGTGCGAAAGCCGGGATCCACGGCCAGGACGCACTTTTGTCCCAGGGGCGGGTCTAAGAGAACCTGGCGCAGGTTTTGGGAAAAGACCTCGATAGCCTTCTCTTCCGCATGGGCACGAGCCGCAGCGAGAGTCTCATTTTCCATGGAAGGGGCGAGGAGGCGGCGGTAGCCGTCCTCTGCCGCCTGTCTCACCTGTTCTGCAGACGGGCCGTATCCTTTTATGAAAAGCTCCTCTAAAATCGCCAGGCCGTCCTCCTCCGCCGGGGCCACATGCAAATTGAGGGCGCCTGCTTTAGCTCCCCGCAGCATGGCCAGCAGCCTGTGCGGGCTTGTCTTGGCGATTGGCTCGGAAAAGTCCAGATAGTCCCTGAATTTTGCCTTTGACTCAGTCGATTCTCTGTTGCCGGCAGCGGCCATGGACCTGATAGCGCCCTGGGAAAGAAAGAGAGCCCTCATTCTGCATCTTGCTTCAGCGTCCTCGCTCATCCACTCGGCCATGATGTCCCTTGCCCCGGCCAGGGCTTCTCCGGCAGATGCGACGCCCTTTTCGGCATCCACAAAGGTGATTGCCTCCTTTTCCGGGTCCAGGTCTGCCCGGTCCTGGGTGAAGATCCATTTTGCCAGCGGCTCCAAGCCGCGCTCTTTTGCTGCGCTGGCTCGAGTTTTCCTCTTGGGCCGGAAGGGAAGGTAAATATCCTCCAGCCGGGCCAGGGTGTCGGCTGCCAGCAGCCGGTCCTGCAAATCCGGTGTGAGCAGCTCGAGCTTTTCCAGGGAATGAAGGATGGCATTCCTTCTCTCTTCCAGCTGTCTATACCGGAAGAGAGAATCGCGTATACTGGCAATCGCAATCTCATCCAAATTGCCTGTGGCCTCTTTTCGGTATCTGGCAATGAAGGGCAGAGATGCGCCGCTGTCCAGCAATGCTACGGTGGCCTGGACCGCATACTCGCCCAGGGACAGCTGCAAAGCTATTTTTTTTATTTGAGGATCTGACATATCGCATCCTTCCTGGAATGCAGAGGTCAAAAATACTCCGGTTTAGTTTTTCGGCCTTAAGTTTATGGCTTTGGAAAATAAAGAAAATGCAAAACCAGGCCGATCTTCCCGGCCTGCTGCTCATAAAGAACTGATGACGAATCGCTTGGTGAATTGTCAGTGAATTACTGCTTTGTGACCCTATCTGCTTTGGGGCCTTTCTCGCCCTCGACTACCTCGAAGCTGACCTTGTCGCCTTCATCAATTGTGACATCCGGCATGAGGCCTGTTGCATGAACAAAATAGTCCTTTCCGTCGTCGCCTGCAATGAATCCAAATCTCTTGGTTCTGTTAAAGAATTTTACTGTTCCATTTACCATTCTGATTCCTCAGTATGATAAGCTGATATTAGCTGTCTATTTAAATGTAATGGATAAATTGCCTCGGAGAGAGTTCTTCATGTCTCTTTGCCGGCCTTTTATCCTATCTTCTTCGCGAGTTTTGGCCTGCAAGTCCTGGCCGAAGAGGTTCTACTTCGTCATGGCCGCCAGCCTGGTATAGATCTTGGCAGCCTGGTCGGCGGCGATGCAGCCTTTGGCGCATTTTCCGCAGTGCGTGCATTTTTTCTCATCGATTGTTATAGTCTCTGCCACTGTAATCGCCCCTCGATTGCAGTTCTTCTCGCAGATCTTGCATCTCGTGCACATCTGCACGCGCAGGACTACTGTGCAGACGTCTCGCAGCAGCTCCTCCGCCTGGCTTTTGCCGGCAATGATCATGATGTGTCCGTTGGCAAAGACAGTGGCCCTTCCCTTTTCTGTCTTTATCACCGCCGCGCCAAGATCTTCTGAGTAATTCACCTCGCCCAGGATATTAAGGGCCAAGGCTACAGAGGCAAATGGATGATTTTGGGGAGCGCCAAACGTCGCTTCGATGGAGTACTCCAGGCCGCAGGGCGATCTGCCTGCCACCGCCTGCAAAGTGACTTCTTTCTTCCCGGCACTGCTGGCTTGAAGCGTTATATTGTGCTCTTTTGCTATCTCGAGCATCTTGGGTGGATGTCTCTTCCAGCGCCAAAAGCCCCAATCGATGTATCTTCTATCCAGTTTATTCTCGTCCGCCCATTCTTGCAAGAAGGCCGTCCACCGGCCATAAAGCTGGGGATGGGAAACTTTCAGGCTGGCAAACTCGGATTGCAGCGCAGCAGGGCACAGCCAGCAGCCTATGCGCTCGAAATCCTCCTCGTAGAGCGGATTTGGCGTCAATTGATTCCAGTAGATGTAAAGCATGACCTCCAGCGCCCGCCAGCTTCTGATGGGTGCGAGCGTGGTCTGGCTTGGAACATAGGGATTCCTCTCCACGGCCTTGATGGCAGAACGGTTGAAGGATTCGTAGATGCGGCGTCCTTCAATGGTCACGCAGCCTTTGGGATAGTGCTCTTTAAGGAAGGTGGTCATAGGTCCCAGCTTGCTCGTCTTGCAGCACCAGCGAAAATCTTTGGCGGGCGGTCCGAAGCTCTTCACCTGCTCAAAAAAGCTGCCCTCTGCTTTTATCTCTTGCAGCCTGAGCTTGTGGGCGTCGCATATCTCCCGTACATATTGTACAGTCTCGGGAAATTCCAGACCGGTGTTGATGAATAGGATCTCTGGCCGGAAGAGTGTCTTTTGGCCCAGGCATAGGCAGGCCAGACTGTCCTTTCCCCCGCTGAAGGAAATGTTTACGGGGAGCCGGTTTTTGGACAGATAGTTCTTGATCTCTCTTATTGCCGTCCTCTCCAGGCTCTTCAGCTCTGTTTCATTGGCGGAGACGACGTCCTGCAGGGAGGGCTGCTTTTCGCTGAGGGCAAAATCCCTTTGCGTCACGTCCTTAATGCGGATGGAGCCTGAGCCATCCGCCCTTTTCCTGGCCACTCCCACGCCGGAAAATTTTCCTATTTTTAAGATAACGTTATCGCCTTCATTCAGGTCGCCTTTAGCCAGGTCGCCGTCATCCTGGACAGAAGGCCCGCTTATGATCTTCTCCTCTTTTAGCCACTTGCCCTTTATGTGGCCTCTCAATATTGAGTCGTCGCATACAACGAGGTTCTTTGTTGCTCTGCTGGAAAGCAGGGCGGCGCCAGAGGTCTCCAGGTCCAGCTTGTGGCAGCCGGCGGTAACGTCAAACCAGAGCGTGGCGATGTGGCGGCCTTCCAGGAAAACCTGATCGCGGCGGTCTTGTCCGGCAATCTTATTGAGCAAGATTATCCTGCCCTCCAGGAAATCTGCGCAGCCGTAATTTTGAGTGAAAAGCGAGGACAGAAGCTTTCTTGCCGCTTGAGAGCAGAGGCGGATGTCGCCTGGCGGCGCGAGCTGTATTTTTCGGCCACAGCTACTACAGGTGGAGCATTTTTCCGATATAAGGGGGAGGCTACAGTTTTCGCACCAGAATAGCTCGCTTTTGCCGGGAGAGAAGGTCTTGCTGGGATTTTGCATGGATTTGATTAGGGTTTATTCGGGTGTATTTAACCGCTTGCATGCGGCCGGAGGCATATGTCCTGCTAAAGGCATCAGCCGAGGGGTCGCGAATCCAACCAGGAATTGCCGCGGAAGTTTGCCGGAAATATTGGTGGTGCAATGTTCTCACATAATGACTGAATTTGAATATCGAAAGAGTTAAATACTACGATGATTACATTGTTATTATTAATATCATGTAAGCACAAAGCCAAAACAATGAAACGGCTCTGGGTCTTTTTTGCTACCCTTAGCTATCCCCTCACCCTGAGCCGTTTTCATAACTTCCAATTTTTTAATATCTGTAATAGCTTTTTATAAAGCGGTTATATCAGTCTGCGATCCTGAAACTAGGGCCACCTTGGCATGTTGATATCTGTGTACCAGAAAGTGCCATACCAGGCATCTACACCCAGATGCATCTTCTCCCACGGATAGGGTTCCTGCTCATTTTTGCATTTCATCTCTGGATAGAATTTCATGTCAGGGCAGATATATTTAGGACATATTGCAACCTTCCTGACAGGCGAAGAGATCGTTGTATTATTTGCCTCGCTTCCAATGATTTCCAGCTCAACTTTTTCCATACCGGCCGATGTGATCCTTGTATTATCGGTTACGCTTCCCACTATGTCCACAACTACAGATCCCGGGCCGCCAAATGCACAGGCACTGCAAGCCGATAGCATAAGCGCCAAAGCCAATGTGATTAATAACCTCAACTCCATCTCCCTCTTGCGAATTTCATATCTGACCTAAGCATATTAAACCTATTCATATTCAAACTATCTTTTTATATATACTAAAAGTAGAAAAATCTTTCGGGTCGATAGATCGGATTTCATGGAGCATTCCTGGGAAGATTAGCTTAATGGTGGTGATTACCGGGAATATGGCAGAATAATCAGAAAACAGGATAAAAAAAAGAGAATATATTTCAAAGGCAAGTCTTATGCTGGGTTTTTTGCTAAAGATTTGCAGACCCTATTCTCAAAGTGAGGATATTTGGGGCAGTGCTCGTGTATCCTGGGTTTCTGATGAACTGGCGGTTATACCTGGTGGGGATGTAGGAACTCCAGGGGTAGCATAGCGGCCTCTTGAAGTCGTCCCATGGGGTTCTATAGCACTTTTGCTCGCCGCATGGGCCGCATTCCCAGCACTCATTTCCGCATGTCTTGTTTATCACTTCTGTCGGGTAGCCGATCTGGATATTGGTCGCTGTGCTGCCGATGATATCCACCTCTACCGGCATGCCGTCAGACGCAATGATGGTGGTATTATTCGCCTGGCTTCCGATAATATCCAGGCCGGTCGCCTCCCCGCTGATGGCACCATTCGCAGCAGATGCCCATAAAATAAGTATGCTGATCAGAACAATTTGCTTTCTCAACCTTTCGCCCCCTTTATAATTGAATCTATTAAAATGTGTTGGAAGTAGAAAAACCTTTTGTTAGTGCAAACCATTAAATCTCCACTGGGATGATTTGGGGCCTATGAAACTGATTTATGTGGCGGGCAAAGGAGGCGTGGGCAAGAGCGTATGCTCTGCAGCTTCTGGCATCTGGACGGCGCATCAGGGCAAGGATACCCTGGTCTTCTCCATGGACCCGGCCCACTCGCTCTCTGACATCTTCGACATCGATCTGGGAGACCAGCCCAGGAAGATCCGCGAGCATCTTTATGCCTATGAGCCGGACCTGGCAGAGGAGGCACGAGAATTCTTTCGCCGGTACAAGAATATCTTCACCGCCCTCTTCGGCCTTTTCGAGGTGGAGATCAAACCTGAGGACTTCGGGAATATGCCCGGCGTATCCGAGCTCATCTTCATGGACAAATTAAACGACATCTACGTAGAGAAAAAGTACGACTTTGTGGTCATAGATTCGGCACCAACCGCCATGGTCCTGCCTTTGCTGCAGCTGCCCTCCATCACTACAGGATTTGTCACCAAAGTGCTGGGCATGAGAAATAGATGGATGGGTGTGCTTGACCTTCTCCAGCCCGGGTTTGGTGATCGCATACTCGTGGAGGTCAGAAGCATGCGCCAGAAAGCCGAGACCATGCGAAATGCCCTGCTCGATCCGGAGACGGCCAGCATCACCGTGATCACTATTCCAGAGAAGGCAGCCGTGGAAGAGAGCCGGCGCCTGATTGAGACGGTAGAGTCGCACGGTGTCAGCGTCTCTTCCATTGTTATCAACCACGTGATCGGCGACTGTGACTGCCGTTTTTGCCGGGAGAAGAAAGCATCTCAGGTCTCTTACGTCGAGGATCTGAGGAAACGCTACCAGGAAAAGCGCATAGCCATCTTGCCCGACTACGGGGGGGAGGTGAAGGGAGACAATCTTATGCAGGTGGCTGAGGACCTTTATGGAAGGGAGCAGTTGAAAATCTGAGCAGTCCCATCCTTTTCGTGAAAAAGTGAAGAAGTTTGTCTTTTCCTGGTTAGGGGGTCCTTTCGGGAAATGACGGATGGTGGTCTGGGGGGTTCAATTTTAAAGATCCTTTCCTGGCTATTTCGAGCTCAGTGAGCAATCCTTCCACAGAGTACTTTTTCCCAAGCCAATCTAGGTTTCAGGGTTGCACTATTGCATCTAGA
>JAFGNK010000026.1 GCA_016927055.1 Methanotrichaceae archaeon
GGTAAATTCGGGAAGATCGATGCGCGTGTCATATACCTGGAGCCAGGCAGGAACCTATCTGGTCCAGGTCATGGCCACAGACAGCAATGGGGCTGAATCTCTCTGGTCCTCCTCTAAAAAGGTGATAATTAAAGAATCAGTGCGGTCAAAGGCTTCTGCAGAAGAAAAAGGGGTAACCGCCAAATCCGGCAAAAAGGTTTGTCCCTGCCGGGAAAAATAGAGCAAAGGTCAGGCCTGAAAATCTGGGCATGATGAAGAATGAAGCAGCCGCCTGCTGCTTGCCTTTCATGCCGTTTTTTTCCTTTTCCTTTTTTAGCAATAAAATTGTGCATGTTCTCAAAGGGCCTGGCACAGCAAGGCGAGTAAACCAATGTTTTGACTTCGCGGCTTCGCGCCTTCGCCTGAAACCGGACCCTATTGAATCTCACGCGGGCGTGAAGCCGTGAAGAATGATCAGCCGTTTCACAAAGGAACATCATCCTCTCACAATCGTGGCTTTTATCAGGTCCGGCTGTACTAGCAGGGCTCTGGCGGTAGATTCTTTACCATTGCCTCTGCCCTCTTTCCCACCTCGGATGGATCCACAGGAACGCGGGCCACGCCGGTCTCTATAGCGGCGCGAGCGACGGCTGCGGCAACGGCGGGAACGACTCTTCTATCCAGGGGGGAAGGAATGATGCACTCCTCAGATATGTTCTCAACCAGGCCGGCAATGGCCCGCGAAGCTGCCACCTTCATGGACTCATTGATATCAGAGGCTCGCACATCCAGGGCCCCTCGGAATATGCCCGGAAAGCCCAGCACGTTGTTGACCTGATTGGGGAAGTCGGATCGGCCGGTGGCCACCACCCGCGCGCCTGCTTGCAAGGCCAGATCGGGCATGATCTCTGGCACGGGATTGGCCATGGCAAAAACAATAGCATCGGAAGCCATGCTCTTTATCATAGCCGGGGTTACAATGCCGGCTACTGACAGACCCAGGTAGACGTCCGCTCCGGCAATGGCGTCGGCCAAAGTGCCCGTAATATTGCGGGGATTGGTTGCTCTTGCGATCTCCTTTTTGGCCGAATTGAGGTCGGTTCTGCCGGTGTGGATCACACCCTTGCTGTCGCAGAGTATGGCGTCCTTTACCCCGAAGCTGCAAAGAAACTTGGTGACGGCGATGCCTGCTGCGCCAGCTCCGCTCACGGCCACGCGCACCTGGGAAAATCTCTTGCCCACCACCTTCAGAGCATTGATGAGCGCGGCCAGGGCGACCACGGCTGTGCCGTGCTGGTCGTCGTGAAATACGGGTATTTTCAGGATCTTCTTGAGCCTTTCTTCCACCTCAAAGCAGCGAGGTGCGCTTATGTCTTCCAGGTTGATTCCGCCAAAGACGGGCTCTATTGCCGCTACAGTGTTCACGATAACCGATGGATCCTTGGAGGCCACAGCTATGGGAAAGGCATCTATGCCGGCAAAG
The DNA here is from genome assembly GCA_016927055.1 of Methanotrichaceae archaeon. Lineage (GTDB taxonomy): Archaea > Halobacteriota > Methanosarcinia > Methanotrichales > Methanotrichaceae > Methanothrix. The sequence goes on from JAFGNK010000026.1 coordinate 1,463, forward strand.
TTCTTGAACAAAATGGCCTTTCCTTCCATGACCGGGATGGATGCGAGCGGCCCAATATCGCCCAGACCCAGGACTGCAGTCCCGTCTGTTACCACGGCCACGATATTGCCCTTGGCGGTGTACTCATAAACGTCGTCTGGATTCTTTTCGATCTCGCGACAGGGTTCGGCCACGCCTGGAGTGTAAGCTAAGGAGAGATCTTTCACGGTAGCGCAAGGGACCTTGCTGTAGATGGCAATCTTGCCCCTGGCATCTTTATGAAATGCTAATGCTTCATCTCTTAGAGACATAATAACACCTGAATTTAGGATCCTGCGGCTACTAGGGAGGAGCAACAGATATAAAGCATGGGTCAGACGGAGAATTGAACGGGCCGGGGTGGCAGAGCGGACAATTTCCGTTGTCATGGGGCGGCGGGAGTCCATACGCGGCAGGCTCGAGACCTGTTGTCCCTTTCAGGGACACTTGGGTTCAAAATGGCGGGGCGCTAAAGCTCTCTCAGGAAAATCCCAACCCCGGCGCTAATTTAATTATAGAAAGCTCTCATATCAGAGCAGAAAAAGGCGATAAAGTTATGGCTAGATTTCCAGAAGCAGAAAAGAGACTCTTGAATCTCAAGATATGCATGTCCTGCAACGCAAGGAACCCTGTTAGAGCGACTCGCTGCCGCAAGTGCGGCTATGAAGGACTGAGGATGAAGTCCAAGGAAAACAAATCCGCTTAAATGATGTTTGAGAGGGGCAGAGTCGAGCTGCTGCTGGCCGCCGCGGTAGCCGGGCGCGGGGCCGGGCATCTCACTTTGATCGATCCTGACTCCCAGATGCCAAAGCAAGCTGCAGCCATGGCTCTGGCCGCGGCACAAGGTGGCACGGACGCCATCATGGTGGGCGGCTCGGTAGGTGCGGCAGGGGTTCTCCTTCATGAGACCGTGCGAGAGATCAAGGAGAAGACCGATCTGCCGGTAATTCTATTTCCCAGCAGCGTTGCAGGCCTATGTGAAAATGCCGATGCAGTCTTTTTTATGAGCCTGCTCAATTCCCGTTCCCCGGCTTACATCGTGGAAAACCAGGCTTTAGGCGCTCCACTGGTCTTGCGCTACGGTTTGGAACCCATACCCATGGCCTATATCATCATTGAGCCGGGTGGCACAGTAGGCTTTGTGGGCGATGCCCGCCTCATACCGCGGAGAAAGCCCGAGCTGGCAGCTGCCTATGCCCTGTCTGCCAAATTCATGGGCATGAGAATGGTGTATCTCGAGGCAGGGTCGGGTGCAGACTCTCCAGTGCCCTCCAACATGGTAGCCCTGGTGAAAAAGCTTCTTGGAGACGTCCTGCTAATCGTTGGTGGTGGGATTCATAGCGGGGCTGCAGCGGCAGAGTTGGTGAATGCGGGGGCTGATCTGATTGTAACAGGCACGGCCGTGGAGAAGAGCCGAGACGTCACCTCTTTTGTCTCCGAGCTGACAGATTCCATTCGCAGGTAGTTATTCGTGTCTTCCCCAATCCAGACCTTTCTGGGTCAGCATAATCTGGACGGTTTTCTCTTTGTCGGCGACAGTATCTGCGATGCCGATATGTATTATCTCTCTCGCTTCTTAGCAGGCGACAGATTTGCTCTTCTTGCCCAGGAGAAAACCACATTGCTCGTCTCTTCTATGGAGACGGGTCGGGCCAGGAAGGAGTCCATAGCGGATGAGTGCCTGAGCACCTCCCAATACCTGATTATGGAAAAGCTGAAGAGATGCGAGAAGCCGGAAGAGGCCTATTTGCAGGTGTTGTTGGAGTTTTTGCAGGGTCACGGCATAAAGCGCCTGGGCGTACCGTTTCGTTTTCCTGCCGGAATTTACCAACCTCTTCTCCAGGATATCGAAATATCTGTATTGGAGAGCCCCGCCTCGCGCTGGAGAGAGATAAAAAGGCAAGAGGAGCTGGACGCCATCGCCTGCACGCAGAGGGCCTGCGAGAGGGCCATGCGTCAGGCTGTGCGCCTTATCGCCGGCTCAACGCCGCGCGGGGAGATACTCTATCGTGAGGGTGAGCCACTTACCTCGGAGAAGGTGCGCGGCATAATTGAGGTATCTCTGCTGGAGGACGGCTGCGAGGCATTTGACACCATCGTTGCCGGCGGCACACAGGCCGCGGATCCTCATGCGCGAGGCACGGGGCCAATAGCTGCCAATGCTCCCATTGTCATAGATATCTTTCCGCGCAGCAAGAGCAGCCGGTACTTTGCCGATATGACGCGCACCGTTCTCAAGGGCGAAGCCGATCCTCAGGTAAAAGAGATCTACGAGGCGGTGCTTTTGGCGCAGACCGCGGGGCTACAAGCCATTCGGGCAGGTGCTACGGGCAGAGAGGTGCATTCTTGTGTCTCACAGGTCTTCCTGGATCAGGGATATCCGGAGAGAGAGGGCCGCGGCTTTATCCATTCTACCGGCCACGGTGTGGGCCTGGATGTGCATGAAAAACCCTCGCTCAGCGAGATCGGTGAGGCCCTGCAGAGCAGCCACGTAGTAACAGTGGAGCCGGGGCTGTACTACCCCGAGATTGGAGGCGTGCGGCTGGAGGATCTGGTAGTTGTAAAGGAAAACGGCTGCGAGAATCTCACTCACTTCGAGAGGCAACTCGTGCTTTAAGGTGTTATCAATGGAAGCGGAAATTTTAGAGAAGTACAGGAGGGCAGGACGAATCCTGGCCGAGGTGCTGGCCGAGGCAAGGCCGAAGGTTGAGATAGGTGCGTCACTTTTGGATGTGGCTAATTTCGTGGAGGACGCCATAAGATGTAAAGGAGCTTTGCCTGCTTTTCCCTGCAACATATCTCTGGATAGAAATGCGGCTCATTATACGCCTTCGCCCCATGATAGCAGCCGCTTTGCCGAGAATATGGTTAAGCTGGATGTGGGGGTGCACGTGGACGGTTATATTGCCGATGCCGCTATAACAATTGATCTGGGCGGCCACGATAAGCAGGTCGAGGCCTCGAAAAGCGCTTTAGAGGCAGCTCTTGAGATAATAAGGCCGGGCACTGACACGGCCGAGATCGGTAAGGTCATCGAAGATACCATAGTCGGCTACGGCTACAAGCCGGTATATAACTTGACAGGCCACGGGCTGTCCAGATATCTGGCCCATGACGAGCCTGCTGTGCCCAATAGGGCTATGGAGAGAGGCACTATCCTGAACGAGGGGGATGTCATTGCCATTGAGCCCTTTGCCACCAACGGCTCGGGCAGGATCAGCGAGGCGCCCATCAACGAGATCTATGGCTTTTCCGCAAACCGACCGGTGCGGCTTCCTGCGGCTCGAGCGCTTCTAAAGGAGATTTCAGAAAACTACAAAACACTTCCCTTCGCCCGGCGCTGGCTCAAAGGCGAAAGAGTGGAATACGCGCTCATGCAGCTCCTTCGCAGCGGTGCCTTGCACAGGTATCCTGTTCTCTGGGAGGTAGAAGGGGCCCTGGTCTCCCAGGCCGAGCATACAGTTGTGGTTCTGGAGACGGGATGTGAGGTAACAACCAAATACGGCAATTCGATTTAAATGAATCTATACATCACTTCTCTATCTATTTTTACTGGCAATATCTATTCTTCTGATCCGTCGTCATCTTTGTAGCTATCATCGCCCAGCATGGCTGCCGATATGGCATCAATTCCGTCCATGAGTTCTGCCGTCATACAATAAGGTATGTCGCCCATTTCAGGGAGGCTCTCTCCGCCAATCACTCTGGCACCCACCTGGCTGAGAAGATCGAATGCGTCATCCAGGTTCTCCTTATCTTCGGCAGCAATCGCATTTGCCACCAGCTCTTCCAGGGTGCTATCGCGATCAAAGCTTCCTGTGATGTAGCGTTGGCTGGAGACGAATACTGCGGCAAGAGAGGTTTTAAGGGATTCAAGCATCAAATCGGCATCTTCTCCCATGGATTCGTTCTCGGCAAAGACAATCGACCTGATGGCCGCGATCTCGGCTATGGCCTCTTCCGGAGTTATAATCTCTCTCTCGCATCGGGCTATTACCTTGAGGCAGGCCAGCACCACGTCGTCCATGATGTAGATGAAGACGGCACCCGAGTTGTTATCATTCTCCTCGGTAAGCTTGAATTTGCTGTCCTTGACCTTGTTCATCCAGTTGAGCCATCGCTTCTGTGTATAGAATTCTTCCTTCATTTTATAACTCATCCTTCCAGTTTGCAGCTTATCGGTATGTATCCACCAGGGCCACTCTTTCTATAACCAGATCTTCTATCCTTTCCTCGCCCACTGCATGCAGCTCCTCGGAAGAGATATTAAAGGCCTCTTTTACGGCCTTTGCACAAAAGGAACAGCCCCGTCCGTCCAGCTCTATGATTCGGGATAGCTCTGAGGCATCCGGCCAGCAGCACGAGCAGCCGGTGTTGGCGAGGACAAGTGCGATTCTCTCTGTACGATCCGATATTCCCATGAAAAGTGCTCTTCCAATCTGCCTCTCCCCTGAGGCGTAACGCATGATCTCCATTCCTGCATCTTTAGCGATGTTTCTCTTCTCGGAAAAAGCCGCCATCGCCTTTTCCGCGGCAAAGCAGATATGTCTCTCGCTGACTACAGTATCTGCATCCAGGGCCTGCACTATGCAGCCATGCCGGGATTGCAGATCCTTCATCGCGGATATAAGCGGCCCTCTGTCCCGGGTAACCGGCTTTCCGAAGAGCAGGCGAATCTCATTCATCGTTTTCCGATCTGATGAGGAAGCTTAAAAGCTTACGGTCTTGTATGCCTCTCCTATCCATCGCTTTTAAGCAACCATCCAAAAGCAACCACGCAAAAAATCAAAGCGATAAATCCCCTCGTCCGGGTCGTTTCGCCTATATTCTTTTCTTGATTCCTTTCTCCAATCCTCTCTGCATATCTAATTCATCCTTATATGTATAAATAAAAATAAAAAATACTTAAAATACTCAAAATACTCTTAAATACCTAAAAAAAGTCCTCAGAATGATAATATCTCTAAAGAAGCATCTGATGAAGTTCTACCAAGATACCTAAAATCTAAGAGGGGGCAGGCTCACTGCCCATATATTGGAATTTTAGAGCAAATCAAACCAGGCCGGCACGCTGCAGCCTCAGTAGATCGGCTGTGTCCAGCTTTTCGCCCTGCCTGAAGTGGGTAAGGATTTCCTCGGCCTCGCGCTTGGCAACTTCTTTGGCGCGATCTTCCTTGATATCCCGGTTCTTCTTCTTCAAGCCCACGATGACCTTTTCGAAGTCGCGAACCTCTCGCTGGGTGCGGATGAATTCTTTATGTTGCTCATCGGCGGCCTCCTGGGCCTTCACGAACTCCTTATGAGCTGCATCTGCTTCCGCACGAGTCTGATCGGCTTCCTTGAAGGTGGAAATCATCTGATCGTGGTATTCTTGGGCAAGTTCCGCGAACTTGGTAACCTGATCGTGGTACGCAGATGCCTGATCTCTCATGGTCTGCGCCTCATCGAGAAGCTTCCTCAGTTCTTCGTTCTTCTCAAGCTGCTCTTTTCTTCCCTTGAACTCGGCATGCAAGGAGGCGATCTTATCGACCAGTTGCTTTTCCTTGTCCGGGGTTAAAACCTCAGTCTGCTGCCTGAACTCCAGATGATCGATTTCGCGGCGCAGATCTCTTATGGAACGCTCGCCAGTGAGGTTGTACTTCTTCCGGATATCATCTATCCTTGCATAGAACTGGTTGGTCTTCTCGTTGAACTCATCCCTCTCCTTCTTGGATTCGGCAACATTCTTGTTATTCTCATCTCGCAGCTTCTTGAGCTCCTGGGCCTTATCTATCAGCTCTTTGGTGGCCTTGTTGAGCTCATTTCGCTTGGCGGCCCATTTGCTCGCCTCAGCATTCAGTTGGCTGCGTCTATCCTTGAAGGCTAGGGACTCTTGCCTGAGTTTGCCTCTCTTATCTTCTAGTTCTGCCAGCATCCCCCGTTTGTCCTCCTGTTCCAGCCCGTGGCTGGGGTTTGGTCCCACTTTGGAACCAAAAAACCCGGGAACCCTTCGCCTGGGTGGCGAAGCGCTTCTCTTTTAGCACTATACCTGTGGGGTTTTTTGCATGCTCGTTTTCGGCTCTTATGATCGATATCAATCTTGATATGTAACTATTAATTCTTTTTGATTCTCTGCTCAAATAAGATGATTCTGGTGCAATCGTTATGACCAAAAGATGACCTTCTCATAAGATCGATAGGAGCGAGCATACTACTACATATCGAGAAATCCTTTACGTATTAACCTTTTGGTTACACCCCGAAGGCTGAATTTTTTCTGGGGGAATAACTGCAGTATAATCTTATATATGATCGGGGCAAGGCAAAATCCTTCTTCCTGTTATAAAAAGGCAATCAACAGATTAAAATAGGTGAGTTGATCTAAAGAAAACAAGATCATTCAAAAGAATAGTGTTATTCGCTTTAGATGGAGGGATTGATCTGAAGAAGGCTATGCTAGCAATATCGATAGCGATGGTTTTAGTTGCACTTATTGGAAGCTCATTAGCAGATGTGGCTAACAACGACTTAAATTGGCCTGCTCAATGGACAACGAACCCTGATACTGGAAAAGTCACGTTGTACCCGAATGCATATGAAGAGAAGAATACCACCTTTAACTTCGAGCAGAGTGTGCAGGGCAATGGTTACTTCATGACCTATCTGTACGCCAAGTCTGGAAATATTGCCGTCAAGAACTATGCTCACGGCAGTGGATCCATAGACAACGAAGCTACTCTGACCTACCAGCTCTGGAACAAGAAGACGCGCGACGCTTACACCGACTACAACGACTTCGCACAGAACTGTATCCAGTTTAAGGAAGATGTAGCCATGGTTTATGCGCCCATGAGGATTGCAGTAGGAACCGGATACTATGCTGCAAACCCGCTGGACTACAGCTCCCTGCTCAAGGAGAAGACCTGGGTCAAGAACTACCGTGCCGGCACCAGCATGCACCATGAGGTCGAGTACGCTCACGCCCTGGATAAGGAATTGAATATCGATGTCAAGGAGAAGTTCAACCATACCTATGA
>JAFGNK010000027.1 GCA_016927055.1 Methanotrichaceae archaeon
GGTAGCCTGGTCCATCCTACAGCGTTCGGGACGCTGTGACCTGAGTTCGAATCTCAGCAACCCCATCATACTCTTCCTTTTGAGGTGTCTATTTGAAGGGCGAGAAATATACAAGATATGAACGTGCGCGCATAGTAGGAGCACGGGCTCTGCAAGTTTTCATGGGCGCTCCAGTGTTGATCGATACCAGTAAAACCGACCCTCTCGAAATAGCGCTTGAAGAGATGAAACTGGGCGTAATTCCCATCACCGTAAAACGCGATCGCTATTTAGGTAGGTGAATTAGTTGGTAGAAGATGAGGTGATAACGGTAGCGGGAGAATATGAGACTCTCATACCAATCGATGAGTACCTGGCCGCAGGCGTGCACATTGGTACTCAGCAGAAGACGAATGACATGATGTCCTATATTTACAGGGTAAGGACAGACGGGCTTTATGTGCTGGATGTTCAGTCCACGGACAAGCGCATCCGGCTGGCGGCCAAGTTCCTGGCAAAATACGATCCGGCAAATATATTAGTTGTATCTGCCAGGCAATATGGCCAGAGACCAGCCACCATGTTCGCCAAGGCCATAGGCGCGGGCGCCAACGTAGGCCGATTTGTACCCAATACCCTGACCAATCCGGCCTTCCGGGGTTTTATCGAGCCCGATGCGCTCATAGCTACAGACCCCAGCGGCGATGCCCAGGCGGTAAATGAGGCCGTGGATGTAGGCATACCGGTAATCGCTCTTTGCGATACAAACAATATGACCTCCAATGTTGACCTGGTCATACCCACCAACAACAAAGGCAGGAAAGCTCTAACGCTTATCTACTGGCTCTTGGCCCGTCAGGTGCTGCGCGAGCGGGGCGAAGAGGACCGCTTCAAATACACTATCTCAGACTTCGAGATGGAGTTTTGATCCATGCGGCTTCCGGCTGTTGCAGGTCAATTCTATCCAGGTAGTGGAACGGAACTGGAGCATCAGCTGGACAGCATGCTGCATCCTGAAAAAGAGCTTTCTGTTATGGGTGCAGTGGTCCCGCATGCCGGATATATCTATTCGGGGCAAGTCGCAGCTGCAGTATATTCTCGCCTGCCTAAAGCGGAAACCTATGTGATCATAGGCCCCAATCATCATGGTCTCGGCTCTCCTGTGGCACTGTCTCGTGACTCATGGAGAACGCCTCTGGGCTCAGTCGAGCCGGATCTGGAGCTGGCGGATGCCCTGGCCGGCAGTATTATCGATCATGATGAGACGGCCCATCTGCACGAGCACTCTATCGAGGTCCAGATCCCTTTTCTCCAGAAACGATTTCAGGGATTCAAGATACTTCCCATCTGCATGGGATTGCAGGATGAGCAAACAGCGGTAGAAGTCGGCCAGGTGCTTTCTCGGGCCGTGCAAAAGCTCAATCGGAGTTGCATAGTGATAGCCAGCAGCGACTTTACCCACTATGAGCCCCAAGAGACTGCCAGGAAGGTGGACGCAAAGCTCCTGGAGGCCATTTTAAATATGGATGTGCCCGAGCTTTATGATAGAGTATACCGCTACGATGCCACAGCATGCGGCTACGGGCCGATAGCAGTAACCATCACGGCCACTGCCACCCTGGGGGCTAAAGCCGGTAAGCTGCTTGCCTATGCTACCAGCGGAGACGTGAGTGGCGACTACAGCCAGGTAGTCGGGTACGGGGCGATTGTCTTTTCCTGAGGAGGCCCTTTATTGACAACGGCTTCGTCTCCAGGCAAGATTATCCTTTTCGGAGAGCATGCCGTCGTATCCGGAGTTACAGCTATTGGCGGTGCCATAGAACTGCGGGCAAGAGTAACCGTGCAGGACGAGCCCGGCTGCGTGCTGATAAAGACAGAAGACCTTGCTCTGCAAGGATTCTCCCTGGATCTGATATCTGGCCGGCTCACATCCACCAAAGCAGCTCATGCTACCAGATACATCTCCGCAGTGCTCAGAGAATTTGACGTCAGGGACATCCAGGTTTGCATTGATTCCAGCCTGCCGCCAGCTGCAGGGCTTGGATCATCAGCTGCCATAGTTGTGGCTGCGGTGGCTGCCATAAGCCAGCACCAGGGCCAAAGGCTTTCCCGAAAGGAGATAGCAGCTGTCTCCCATCGCCTGGAAAAGGAGGTTCAGCAGGGGCTAGCAAGCCCCATGGACACGGCTCTGGCAACCTACGGAGGTTATATGCAGGTCTCTGGAGAGATCCAGCCCCTCGATCTTCCTCCGCTTGAGATGGTAGTAGGATACACAAAAATGCCTCACGACACAAAGACGGAGGTAGAGAAGGTGCAAGACCTGAAAAAACACTACTCTAACGTGGTCGATCCCATATTTCAGGCCATCGGGGCCATCTCGGAGCGGGCCGTTCCCCTTATCGGAGAGCAGAATCTCGCCGAGCTAGGCCTCCTGATGAACGTCAACCACGGACTCCTGGGGGCATTGGGAGTCAGCTCCAGAGAGCTAGACGAACTGGTTTATGCGGCGCGGGGAGCGGGAGGCGCACTCGGCGCCAAGCTTACCGGAGCTGGTGGCGGAGGCTGCATGATTGCTCTGCCTGGCGCCGCCGGCATAGATGCACTTATGGTGGCTTTGAGGCAGGCGAGAGGAGCTGCCTTTAGGGTTGTAACGGGCTGTGAGGGTGTGCGGCTGGAGGATGACCCGTGACCCGGATTCTGAAGATCGGGGGAAGCATCTTGACAGACAAGAACCAGGAACTTGCAGCGCGGCAGGGTGAGATCACACGCGTGGCTAGAGAGATCGCATCCCATCCGGAAGATGTGGTGCTTGTGCATGGTGCAGGCTCCTTTGGACACATTCCTGCCAAAAAATACCGTCTACCTCAAGAATTCAGCCGGCAGGGTTTGAGAGTGACTCATAGCGGTGTGGCCCGGCTCTGTGAGATGGTAGTAGAAGCACTGAGCCAGGCCGGCGTCGACTGCCTGCCCGTGCATCCTCTTTCCTGCCTTCTCCTTTTGGACGGCAGAATAGACCGCTTTTTCATCGAGCCGATAAAAGAGATGCTAGAGGGCGGCATAATGCCGGTGCTACATGGTGACGTAGCCATGGATGTTGCTGGAAAAGCAGCAATAGTCTCCGGTGATCAGCTTGTAGCTTATCTTGCCAAAGTCCTGCAAGCCGAGGTGGTTGCTGTGGGAAGCAATGTTGATGGCGTCCTTTTTTCCGGCAGGCCTCTGCCCAGGATTACAAGAGAAGAGCTTAAGCAGATGGGAAGCGCCATTGGAGGCAGCGCGGGTGTGGACGTTACCGGGGGCATGAGAGGAAAGCTTCTGGAACTTTTGGATCTGGCTGATTTGGGAATCGACTCCTTGATATTTAATGCCGGCAAAGAAGGAAATATTGCCCGGGCCCTAAAAGGCGAATGGGTGGGAACTAGAATTGGGAGGACGAATTGACCACATCCAGCCGCAAGCTCGATCATATCAGGATCTGTCTTGAAAAGCCGGAAGGTGCGGAAAAGGGACCCTTTGAAGATCTGGTGCTGCTTCATAAGGCCCTGCCAGAGATCGACGAGGCTGATATCGACACATCTTGCCAATTCCTGGGGAAAAAGCTGAAGGCACCCCTTATGATCAGTGCCATGACCGGAGGCCATCCGGACGTCAAGCAGATCAATGCTCGTCTGGGAGAGGCAGCTTCTGAGCTTGGCATTGCTTTGGGGGTGGGCTCACAGAGGGCAGCTCTTGAGGACAGAAGTCTGGAGGATACTTTCTCTGTGGTCAGGGATGCCGCACCGGACATTCCCATCATCGGCAACATCGGAGCCGTGCAACTGAAAAGAAGCGGTCCGGAGATTTTGGAGCGGCTGGCTGAGATGATAGACGCGGATGCCATTGCCGTTCATTTGAACTTCCTGCAGGAGAGCATTCAGCCGGAAGGAGACAAAGATGCTGGTGGGGTGCTGGAGGTCCTGAGATTGGCGGCCAAAGGACCGGTGCCTATCATGGTAAAAGAAACGGGAGCCGGTATATCCAGGGAAGTGGCCCAGGATCTGGTCTCAGCGGGAGTGAAGATGATTGACGTCTCGGGCGTGGGAGGCCTCTCCTGGGCAGGCGTCGAGTCTTTTCGTGCTGCAGAGGTCGGGGACGATGGGCTGGAGCAGATGGGACGGCTATTTGAAAGCTGGGGAGTTCCAACGCCCGTGAGCATTGTCGAGTGCAAAGCTGCCGGAGCATTCGTCATCTCCTCAGGTGGAGTTAAAAGCGGCCTGGATGCGGCCAAGAGCCTGGCTTTGGGCGCCAGCCTGGCGGGCGCTGCCCTTCCCTTGCTCAGGCCGGCCACAAAAGACAAAGAGGCAGTTGTTAGGGTAATGGATGCTTATATCTGTGCGCTGAGAATCACAATGTTTCTCACCGGATGTAAAGAGGTGACGCAGCTTGCCAGAGTTCCTCTCGTGGTTCTAGGAAGGACCAGGGAGTGGTTGCAAGCGCGGGGTTTTGATTTGAGAGCATTTTCTGTTTATAGAGAGTTGAAAAAATGAAGGATATTGCAATAATCGCCGTGGGTGGCTACAATGAAATTGGCCGCAATATGACGGCGATAAGGATCGGAAAAGACATCGTGGTAATGGATATGGGAATCCGGCTGGATCGGGTGCAGATTCATGAGGACACAGATGTGGAATCGCTGCATGCTGCCGACCTGATCAACATGGGGGCCATTCCCGATGACAGCATCATGGAAAACGTTGACGGAAAGGTAAGGGCTATAGCCTGTACGCATGGTCACCTGGATCACATTGGGGCCATCTCCAAGCTGGCCCATAAGTATCATGCTCCCATCATCGCCACGCCGTTCACAGCAGATCTGATCAATCAGGAGATCAAGTCCGAGAGGATCTTCGGAATAAAAAATCCTCTGCATGTCATGAATGCCGGTGGGCGGTTCCAGGTTACTGAGGACATCGAGTTGGAGTTCATCCGCGTGCAGCATAGCATTGTGGATTGCGTCTTTGCGGCCATTCATACACCCAAGGGCATCATTGTTTATGCTAATGATTTCAAGATCGACAGAAGCCCCACCTTAGGCGAGCCGCCAGACTTCGCCAGGCTGAGGGCATTGGGAAAGCAGGGCGTGCTGGCGCTCATCACCGAGACCACGAACGCAGCCATCTCTGGAAAGACGCCCTCCGAGAAGATAGCCAAGGAACTGGTTCGGGATGTGCTCATCGGCACGGAAGAGTCGAAATCCGGTGTCATGGTCACCACATTCTCCTCGCACATTGCCCGCATCAGGGCTATAATCGAGGCTGCTCACAAGATGGGACGAAAGCCGGTGCTCTTGGGCCGCTCTATGGAAAAGTACTGGGGCACGGCAGTTAGAACGGGCTATGCTGGCCAGGGAGAGGTAACGGTATTCGGCAGAAGAAAATCCGTAGACAAAGCCTTGAAGAGGATCATGACGGAGGGCAAGGATAAGTACTTGCCCATCATGACCGGGCACCAGGGTGAGCCGGGAGCCATATTGAGCCGGGTGGCCAATGGCGAGACCGACTATCTGGTGGAGTCCGGGGATAGGGTCGTCTTCTCCGCAGGCATCATACCCCAGCCGCTCAACGAATCCAACCGGCACACGATTGTCACCAAGCTCAAGATGCGGGGTGGCAGGATTTACGATAACGTGCATGTCTCAGGTCACGCCTGCCGGGAGGATCACTGGGAGCTTTTGCGCATGATACAGCCGGAGCACGTCATACCCAGCCACGGAAACCTGATCAGCCACGGCAGCTATCTCATGATGGCTGAAGAGACCGGATACTCTCTGGGATCCAATATCCATCTGGTTAGAAACGGTCAGGAGCTTCTGATCGATTAGGTAGATTTGGGCAGAATTAGGCAAGAAGGGTGAAGCAAGAATGACGATGACTATGGACGGAGAGCTGGACAGAGAGCTGGGAAGAAGGGCGGCCCTGGTAACGGGAGCCATTGAGGAGCTGCTGCCAGTGGTGCACCCTCGTCCTCTATACGAGGCCAGCCGGCATTTGGTGGATGCAGGGGGAAAGAGGCTGCGTCCATCCATGTTGCTGCTAGCCGGGCAGGCCGCGGGCGGCGAAGCAGAGGCTTTAGCTCCTGCAGCGGTCTCCATTGAGCTGATTCATAATTTCACGCTCATTCATGACGACATCATGGATAACGCCGATGTACGGCGCGGCCGGCCAGCGGTTCACAAGCTCTGGGGGCAGTCGGGAGCCATTCTTGCAGGCGACACGCTCTACTCCAAGGCTTTTCAGGTGCTGGGCATGACGAAAGCCAGGCCCGATCTCATTTTGGGGGCCATGAATATGCTCTCCAGGACCTGCACAGCCATATGCGAAGGCCAGTGGCTGGATATGGAGTTTGAAGCCAGGGATCGCGTCTTCGAGGCGGAGTACATGGAGATGATTGAGAAGAAGACGGGGGTCCTCTACGGAGCCTCAGCCGGCATAGGAGCGCTTTTAGCGGGAGCCAATCCCCAAGTGGTCGCCGCACTGGATGAATTCGGCAGGCTGACTGGCATGGGCTTTCAATTGCAAGATGACGTCATAGATATCATAACTCCTGAGAAGGTCTCGGGGAAAAGGCAGGGCGGAGACCTGATTGAGGCTAAGAAGACGTTGATCATGATCCATGCCTTCGCCCACAATGTTCCCGTGCCGGTATTTGGCAAGAAGGACGCTACAACGGAAGAGATTTCTGAAGCCATCTCTCTTCTGGAGAAGAGTGGGTCGATCGAGTACGCTCGCTCCCGAGCTGAGGAGATGGTGGAGAAGGGCAAGAGGGCCCTGCAAGTTCTGCCTGACTCAAAGGAAAAAGCCACGCTTCTGGCGCTGGCCGACTACATGATCCGGAGACGGTATTAGTATATCGTCTCCCGCAGTTTTGTTCTTTTTTTGTTTTTCTTGATAACTGATCCAAATCTTTTCATACAGGCGAGCACATATCCATTTCAAATGAAAAGACGGACAGCAAGCCGTTATCGTGCTGCTTAATGGAGATGATGAGAGGGTGGCCAGGTTCGATAACTCAGCTATGACAAAGCGGCCACAGCTTGCCGAGACGCATAGCGTAAAGTCCGAAGACTATATTGGTTATGTAATGCCCACGTGGCAATCTGCATCCTTGAACACCTCCACCCAGATTAACAAAGCCATACCGATTCTTGTGGAAATGAGGAATGATATAAAA
>JAFGNK010000028.1 GCA_016927055.1 Methanotrichaceae archaeon
GGAGCCATTCTCACAAAAATCCAAGCTCACCAATTCCCCGGAATATGAACTGAAATTGTCCCTCGTTCAGGATTTTCTGGACGACATCGCTTTTGACCTTCGTTAATTTTATTAGAAAAATATTTAAAAATAATAAACCGTTAAATTTCTTAAATTCCACCAAACATATCCACCTTCAATTTGCCCTTTTCTTTCCTGTACTCAGCCTTTATGGCCGCCTCCAGCGCCTTCTGATAGAACCTCTCCGTGTACTCTTTGGCCATCCTGCGGGCACTGAAATTGGGCCCGGACATTTTGATGGTCTCCTTCATCACAGACACCCAGCCGTGAGAGACACCATCCTCATCCACATCATAGAAGAGGGGCACAATATCCTTCTCCAGCAGATCATAGATGGCCGAGGCATCGCGTGCGTCCCTGTCCGACCCTTCTGCTCCCTGGACGGCCCAGCCGTTCTTGCCGTTGTAGCCCTCAATCCACCAGCCATCCAGCACGGAAAGCTGGGGCACGCCGTTCAAGGTGGCCTTCATGCCGCTCGTTCCGCTGGCCTCCATGGGCGGTAGGGGATTGTTAACCCAGACATCCACACCATGCACTAAATACTGCGCCAGCAGCTCATCGTAGTCTTCTATAAAAGCGATGCGCCCTCCGAAGGCCTGATCTTTGGCCGCATTGAAGACCTGCTGCAAGAGCTGCTTGCTCTGCTGATCGTCCTGATGAGCCTTGCCGGCAAAGATGATCTGCACCGGCCTCCAGGGATCGCTCACGATCTTCGCCAGGCGTTCCAGATCCTGCAAGAGGAGCGTGGGCCGCTTGTAGGAAGCAAAACGCCTGGCAAAGCCTAAAGTGAGGGCAGCCGAGTCGAGCAGCACTCCAGAGGCCATGACATTATTGGGATCCGAACCCGCATTCCGCCACTTAATGCGCGCCCTCTCTCTTATCTTGGCAATAAGCATCTCCTTCATGTAGCGATGATGCTCCCAGAGAGCACTGTCCGGGATCTCGTCGATCAGCTCCCAGATGGCCGGCTGATCATGCTCCTCCAGCCAGGTCCGGCCCAGGTAGCGGTTGAAGATCACATCGCCCAGGCGCCGGTCTATCCAGGAAGGCACATGCACCCCATTGGTAATGTACTCAATGGGAATCTTGTCCATAGCGAGTTCGGGCCAAAGCTGCTGCCACATCTTCCGGCTGACCTCACCGTGCTTCTTGCTCACCGCGTTTCGATAAGCAGTGCAGCGCAGGGCAAAGGCGGTCATGTTAAAGCCCTCCGGCTTGGCCGGATTCATTCCCAAGCGGAAGAGCTCATCTCGAGAGAGATCCAGTGTGGGCAGATAGGAGCCGAAGTACTTGTCCATGAGCTGATAGGAAAAGACATCATGGCCAGCCGGCACCGGCGTGTGGGTGGTGAAGACGGTGGTGTTCTTGACACACTCGAAAGCATCCCGATAGCTCATCCCTCCTTCTACCTTCTCCCGGATCCTCTCCAGGACGGCGAAAGCAGGATGGCCCTCGTTGCAATGAAGAACGGAATAGTCCACACCCAACTGATGCAAAATACGCACTCCACCAATGCCCAGGACGATCTCCTGGCGCAGGCGTTGCTCCAGATCGCCGGTATAAAGCCGGTCGGATATGAGGCGATTTTCTTCCTCATTTGCCTCGCAGGAGGTGTCTATCAAATAAAGGCTGGTCTTTCCCACCTGGACCATCCAGACCTCCAAATAAATAGTTGGGTCCATGATCGGCACCTTAATTGTAAGAGGATCTCCATTGGAATCCTCCAATTTTCTAATAGGTGCATTCTCCCGATCCATCATCTCGCAGGCCCCTACCTGCCAGCCTTCCGGAGAGATCATCTGGCGTAGATACCCCTTCGGATACATGAATCCCACCCCAACTAACGGTATGCCCAGATCGCTGCACTCCTTGAGGAAGTCTCCTGCCAAAAACCCCAGCCCGCCCGCGTAGAAAGGCAGAGCATGGTGCAGGCCGTACTCCGCCGAAAAATAAGCTATCTTGTTTTTTTCAGGCTGTTGCACATTGTCACAAAACCAGCCACGGGACGGAGTCATGTAGCTCTCAAAACGGGCCATCACCGAGTCGTAATGCCTCATGAAATGAGAGTCAGAAGAGGCCTCCTCCAGCGCACCTCGGTCCATGCGGTTGATCATCTTCACCGGGTTGTGATTACTCAGATACCAGCCCTGGCGATTGAGGAGCCTGAAGAGCCCCCGGCCCTCGGGGTGCCAGCTCCACCAGAGATTGTAGGCCAGCTCTCGCAGTCCCGAGATCGCTTCCGGCAGATGGGAAAACTTGTCTTTGATGCCTTTCATGAGTCAGTCAGCTCCAAGCCACTATTATTGCGTCCCTCTTCAGAGATATGTCCTTCGACCTAATGTAATATAATTTCACCTTTTGCGAAATTCTATGCCGCTCTAAATGCGCCAAGATCCTGACCATTAATACTGATATTTATAACTAATAATTGTAATGATATCGAAACCTTTAAAACTTTATGCAGCGAATTTAACTGCGGTGATTTATTGTCTTTTGAATGCAAACTAAGCTTGTTGCTACTGGCTTTTTCTCTGCTGGCAAGCATGGCCATTGCTGCCGAAGAGATGGGCGAGTACAGCGTTAATCTGGCTACCAACGATACTTTGGGAACCTACCTGGTTAACGAGACGGGATTTTCCCTCTACTACTTTGCCAAAGACGCTCCTGGAAACGGAAGCAGTACCTGCTACAACGAATGCCTAACAGCCTGGCCACCGTTTTATGCAGAGAATATCTCTGTACCTGAAGGCCTGAACGCCTCAGAATTCACGGTTGCCATAAGGACGGACGGAAAAGAGCAGACAGCCTACAGAGGATGGCCTCTTTACTACTACAACAAAGATATGGAGCCGGGAGATATCCTCGGCCAGGCAGTCAACGACGTATGGTTCGTGGTCAATGCCACGGATTTTGAACCCATGATAGAATAGTGAAATTATTTAATCCTATTTTTTTGATCCTTGTGCATCTCTCGCCAGCTCACCGGCATACTTGAGATAATTGCAGGCAGGGCTGCCCACAGGTATGATATTGCCCCGCACATTGCCATCTATTATCTCCAGCTCGGCCACAGAAGGCGCTGACATCCTGGGCAGAGTGGTGCTGCCCGGGCAGATGAGTAGACGCTTGCCCCTCTCGATGAGAGGGCGATGAGTATGCCCGAAGACCAGCACATGCACATCCATCTCCCGGGCCATCATCTGCGCGCCCACCAGATCGGAGCCATGCGAGGCCATGTGCACGAGACCAATTCTTATGCCGTCCACCTCAATCACCTTTCTCTCCGGCAAAAGCCTCTTCAGCTCGAAGCAGTCTGAGTTGCCATGCACGGCCTCCAGCCTTCCCAAATCGGCCAGGGCGGCGTAGGCCTGAGCGGAGACGAAATCACCAGCATGAAGGATGATGTCCGCACCTCTCGCCAACGCTGCCACTACCGCAGGAATATTTTCATGTTCCAGATGGGTATCAGACAATGCGATTATTCTGGTCATCTTTGTATCCTGATCAGCCTATCCTAAGATTGATCTATCAAATCCAAATGGGCTCATACGTGCATCCTTCTCATGCCCGCCTCCACGATGCCCAAAAACTCAGCACCCACGGCCACAACGCTGTTGGTAAACACGGAGGCATTGATCTCGAAGATAGGATAACGGAATTTGGTATAATCGGACATCAGCCAGGTTGTGGAACTGGTGTCCCCACTGAATAGCTCCCTGTACTCAGGTTTTACCGGAATGACGGCCAGATCCTTCTCCCGCCCGTGCTTCTTAAGAATTAGGACCTGCCGGGAGGAGGGATTGGCCGTTATAGGCATCACATCGGCGCCCTTGCTAAGAGCCGTGACCGTTCCCTCCAACGCCTCATAGGTGTTGCCAATTCCGGTTATGGGTATGTAGACGTCGCCAATCTGAAAGCTGGGAGTATTGAAATCCCTCTCCCAATAGCTGATCTTGTTTAGATGGGTAAACCTCATTTCAAAGGCGCGGGCCACCAGGCCTGACCTTCCCACGCCCCCTATGATGTATCTGCCGCTCCTGGGTAGCAACCTGCTAAACCATTGCTCCAAATGCTCGGTGTCCATTTGGGAGATGAGGCGAGCATTCTCCTCAAAGTCCCTAATTGTGGAGCAGTATTGCGGACAGGCAGGATCGCAGACGCCTTTGAGCCGGGACTGAATGTCGCCGAAAAGAGCATTTAAGAAGGCCAGTACCTGCAGCTCGAACTCCGTTCCCATGGGAGAGAGCCTGGACCTCGTATCCTTATCTGTGGACTGTTTTGTCCGGGCCGTGAGCACCAGAACCGAGCCTCTCTCGTATTCGCTCACCATCCTATAAGCCGTTCCATTCTCATTGGCGGTTATCAGCTTGATCTCGCCACCCCGAGTGATGATGTCGTCTATGTATTTGTTAACGGCCAGTGTTTCTCCCGAACCGGAGATGGCTATCCCTAGGTTCTTGCCCCTGCGGTAGTGCCTCTGCACGGGATCTTCCAGGGTGAAAGGAAATACGTTATCGAAATGGTTTTGGATGAGCTGCAAAAAGCTGTAAAGAGCGAGAGCTGACCGGCCCGCAGCAAGGCCATACACGAACTTGTTGTCCGGAGACGGTCTCAAAAACTCTACCATAGAGTCGGAAAAGGCGGCAACGCTAGCCATATCCAGATCCAACAGCTTCTCTAGAAAGCTGCACTGGAGCTGCGTGGCCTCTTGGAAGGTCTTAATAAGGCCTGACATATTGGCCCTTCTGAGACCACTCCAAGATAAGCCTTTCTTTTCTTGCGATCTTCAGATTAACGGCGGATTCTCGGCAGGCATTTTAAGCCATTTGTTTCAGTTTAATGGAGTCATTTTGGCTGGTTGGTTTATTTTAGCTTACAATCTCATGCAGCAGGTCCATCTCATTGGCCAATTTGATCTCCTGGGCAATGCGCCGGCCATTGGAGAGGCCCGGTTCTATGAGATCCGAATAGGGAGAGCCACTCATGTAGAGATTGGTGCCCGCGACGATTCTGGCCGAGATCTCGAAGATCTTGAACTCCAGCTCGTCGGTGACAATCGTCTCCAGGCTGAAGGCACCGATCATCCCGCCGAAGAGGTCCAGGCTGGTTTCCACGACCCTCTCACCGAGCTCAAAAGCGCGGGCCAGGAGCGACTCACGCAGCACCAGCGGCAGGTTGCCCGTAACCACAAAGCTGGGATAGATACCGGCCTCGGCCAACTCTTTCATGCTTCCGATGCGGAAGATCTCGTCGGCATTGGACTCCACCCGGCGGTCAATGCCCAGCATCTGCAGTGATCCTTTGCGAAGAAGGTACCCGTCCTGTTTTATGGGCGAATAGAAGAAATGGATGTAGTATCTGGTGCCTAAGATGAACTCCTGGATGGTGTACTTCTCCTCCATGCTCATCTTCGATTGCAGCTCTTCTTTGGTCTTGGCAATGAAAAATCCCCGTCCGCCTTTGGCACCGTGATATTTTACAATGACAGGTCGGTCGATATCTTCCGCTTTTTCAAATCGCATGGGGACGTTTACCCCGGCCTTGAGAAGCCATTCTCGCTCCATCTCCCGGTCGCTCTCCCAGGCCAGAACGCTGCGGTTTCCAAAGGTAGGGACCGCCAGCGACTCAAAATTTTCTATTCCCAAATACTCAACTAAAGAACCATGGGGAATTATGATCACGTTTTCGTCTACGAGATCGTCTGCATAATCCAGGAGTGCCTTATAGCTCTCTACTGAAAAGAACTTATCCGGCCGGGCTAATGGAAAGGCATCGTAGAATCGAGGCGGCGGACCGATACATATACCCATGGTCTTAAAGCCCTCCTGGCGCGCACCATGGAAAATTTGCAGGCTGCTGTGAGAGCAGATGGTAGCGATGGTTAGATCGTTCTTATCGTATCCTTTCAAAATCTCTTGAATATCCTCTTTAGAAATCATGGTGATAACCCTTTGAATTATGACCTTTGAAACCACAGGGTTAGCATAAAGGTAGATAAGCCCTTCGGAAAAGAATGCATATCATGAAGAGATCTGAAAAAATAACTATGAAAAAGGTGCTGTAAAAAAAAGAAAATATCCCCCCATCGATTAGCTTAAAAATGAAAACCAAGGAGATAAGAGCCATGTCGGCATCGATAAAAAGGGAGACGAGAGAAACAAGCATTGAGGTTTTTCTCGAGATAGAGGGTGCGAGCATCATTCAGGTCGATACGGGAATCGGGCTTTTGGATGAAATCCTATCGGCAATAGGCAGAGGAGCGGGATTTGACCTGAACGTCAAGGCCAGGGGCGATTTGGAAACGGGTGATCACCACACTACTGAAGATGCGGCAATTACCCTGGGGAGCGCCATGGCCCAGCTAATAAAGAGGGGCATAGGAAGCTCAACAGTCCCCTCCGGGCAGTCTGTGGCCACAGCAGCAGTGCGCTTCGGCGAGCCGGGCTATCAGGGCAATTTCGATCTGAAATCCCACACCTTGGCTGGCATGTGCCTGGAGAACTTCAGCCACTTCCTGCGCGCCTTGGCCTACAACGGCCGGTTCAATCTGGCTATCCGCGCCGAGGGTGGAGACGAATTGAGCCGTATCGAAGCCATGAGCACGGCGCTGGGAAGAGCGATAAAGAAGGCGGCAAGAGATGCGCAGATCAAAGACTGATCAGAAATTAATTTTAATCCAATTTAACCGGCAGATCCTGGTCTACTAATAATAAAATAAAAGGAATGCTATACCCTGCGCCGGGCATAGACCCCTGCGGCCAGGGCAATCACTGTGGCTATAAAGCCCAGTGCATGGCTCTCTCTTGCCCCTTTATCGCCCGCAGCAATGGTTATGGTGCCGTTGGAGATCGTCTCAGGCTTAAAGCCGCTCGTGCCTATCACCTCAAGATCGATTGTATCATTTACCTGGCTTTTGCGGCTCACCGCAAAGGTAAGATTGGCGGCCCCGCAGCCCCCCGGCAAGAGAATGCCTATCCTTCCCAGCTTCGCGTCAACCTGCCAGGAGGCATTGCACTCCCCGGAGATTCCCTTGGCCACCAGTTTGGCTGCATCATAAGAGATGTTTATCCTCTTCTCGCCACCCGTATTTGGGGCCTGGAGAGGAATGGATACCTCCCCCCCAACAAATGCCTGCACAGCACCCAGGGATACACCGCGCATCTCGGCAGGAGTCACATTGATGAATTCTCTAAATGTCTGAATGGCATTGATGGCATTTTCCACCCTCAACCGAAGCTCATACCGGCCGGGCTTGGCTCCCACCACAACAACATGGGGCTCTAATGCCTCAAGGTTGCCTTGCAAGGTATGATTGATGCCGCTGGGAGCCAATCTGCCGTTAATAACATCAAGAAACTGCAGAATGCTCTTTCCAGGCTCAATCTTAATGAACTGATTCCGTGCTGTGCTATTGGCTAGCATGGCATCATAATCAAGCGAATTATTCAGTCTTTTGTATTCGCCGCGTGAGACGTAATAGATGGACGCACTATCCAATATCGCACCAATTCTTCCCTCTGAATCAAATGTCACGCCGACCTGGCGAGGGAGTGCGGATGAGTTAAGATAAAGCAATCCCGGCACAGGGCTGCCGCTGGCATCAAGGATGAGGCTCTTGTCATCACTAAGCTGCAGGGTCGTAGCATTCCATTTCCAGGCAAAGCCCCATAAGTCGCCCGAACCCTGGCCAA
>JAFGNK010000029.1 GCA_016927055.1 Methanotrichaceae archaeon
CCAGGCCTGCACCGCCTGGGCTATGCCGATCTCCGAGCCGTTCTGGGTGACCCAGGAGTTGAGGCTCATGTTCTGGGATTTGAAGGGAGCCACCTTAAAGCCACGATCGGAGAGAAGGCGACATAGGGCGGCGACAAGAGTGCTCTTGCCGGAGTGGGAGGTGGTGCCAAGGACCACGAGAAAGCGGGACATGGGGAGGGGGAAGGAGTACAAGTTTATTTGCCTTTTGGAAGATGATGTTTCATGTGGAGTCTCAAATTATTTTGCGCCCGGCCTCTTTTTATATAGTTTGAATTATTCATAAAATGTTCACAACCTGGACAATCTATGCAAGATTTATAATAGTATAAAATTTTTTTGTTTTTTAAATATACAATTTTCAGAATGCTCCTTTGATATACTATAAAGTAAGAAATTATTAAGAAGTGTTTTGCATGGCTCAAGAAAAAATAGAAGCTTTATGCACCTATTGTGATGGAATTAATGAAATAAGTGGTTCTGAACTCTATTCAGCCATTAAAGCCAAACCTTCTGGTGCTCAATTAGGTTTGAACTGCATGCATTGTGCTCGAATTAATGTTCTAAATATCGGGCTTCTACCCAAAATCGGCTCAAAGGGCTGGACCAAACTCGAATGGGTTAATGCACCTTATTTCAAAGTTGTAGAATTCAAGATATACTAATTTTTAGACATGATTCGCTCAATTTAATGGCATAAATCGCCCCGGGTTCCTCGCTGTTTCAAGTGGGCAATAGAATAATCGAGTCCTCTGTGAGTCCTCCGTGCGTTCTATGCCTCTGTGGTGATAGTCCGTAACCATTTGGTTATAACCAGTGGCGAGCGACGTTTCACCACAAAGGACGCACAAAGCGACTAAACTTGCAGATGGAAACTACAGTAACCTCTGTTTAGCCACTGGAAATGGCGAAGAGCCTCGCCCCGCCACTTTTGCAGCGGAGCACACGATCCATCCTCACACCGGTGCCCTCTGGCTATAATCAACCAGAGCGATCAGTATATCCTTGTCCTTGAGCATCCCCATCAGTTTTCCGCTGGGCGTGACCACCGGCATCTGGTCGATTCTATTCTTGTGCATTATAGCCGCGCATTTGCTCACTTCTTCCTTTTTAAGGGCAGTGATAGGAGGGACCATGGCCTCACGCACAAAAATGTCTTTCAGCTTGATCCGGGAGACTGTGTAATACTTGCTGATGGTCTGCATGACCCGGTCCCACATCCAGGTGTCTTCTCCGTCATCAGCAGACATATCTGTCTTCTCTACCGAGTCCTCGATGACACTGGCCTTAATAAGATCACGGTCGGAGATCATGCCCACCAGCTTGAGACTGGTATCGATGACAGGGCACGCCTGCACGCCGGCAAACTCCATAATTGATCCGGCCACAGGTAGCGGCATCTCGCTCCAGAGAACTGCAGTCTGCTTCTCCAAATAGTGCTCGATGCCCTCTTTTATGCCCAGATCCGCGGCCACGCGAATGATATCGGCAACGGTGATGATGCCCACCAGCTCTTTGCCTTCCACCACGGGAAGCCTTCTGATATCGTGCCGGATGAGCAGCCTTGAGGCCTCGACAATGCTCTTGTCCGGGGCTATAACCGCCGGATCACGAGTCATGAGCAGAGCCGTCTGGTCCTCTTCCCGGTTCCTGAGAAGGTCGGTCCTGGTTATCATGCCCACGACCGCGCCCTTTTTGATCACGGGAACGCCGGAGACCTTCCGGTCCTGCAGCGTCTTTAAGACATCGTCTCTGCTGCCTGGTATTGAGACAGAGGCCACATCCCTCACCATTACGTCCCTGACGAGGATGCTCAAGTCTGCCCCCTCGGAATTGTCAAGACAGGAATCTTGGAATTTCTGACCACCTTCTCAGCCACACTGCCCAGCAGGAACTTATCGAGGCCGGTACGCCCTACCGCACCCAGAACGATGATGTCCATGCTTGCAGACTGCGCATAGCTGATGATCTCGCTGCCGGGATTTCCCTCCATGACAACGCTCTCAAAGACAACGCCCATGTCCTTTGCCAGCGCTTCCACCTGTTTTAAGGCCTCCTGTCCTTCTTTGAGGAGAAGCTCTCGGATGCTGAATAGCAGCATATCATCCGGCAGATGGCTCGTCCTGTTGGTGTCGGCCACATAGATGGCAGTAACCTTCCCACTCGAAATCCTTCCCAGCTCCAATGCCACCTTTGCCGCTCTGTATCCGTGCTCTGATCCGTCGGTTGCAACTAGAATCTTCTCAAACATGATTAACCTCTAAAGAATGGCTACAATGTCAGAAGGCCCGGCCCTTCGCACAATGCTGGAAAGAGGGCTCATCGACCCCCACATGTTATTCGATTTTTCGTTTATAACGATCACTCTTGCCTCTTTTCCTTCCCGAATGGACCCCAGCCTCTGATCGAGCCCTACGATCTTAGCACCATTTAGCGTGCACATCTTAAATACCTGTCTATCGTCATGCAGCAGAGCCTTACTGATAAAATGCATCTCTTCAAAGATGTCCGGCGAGTTCAACATAACGTTATCGGTTCCAACCGCAATTGGAATGCCAAGCTGAACCATCTTTTTCACATTGGGCAGACCCACGCCGGTCATCAGATTGGATCTGGGGCAGATCACTACCGGAAGACAGGAGCTTGCCACATCCCTCAGATCCGAATCATCGGCCTGATTCATGTGCACCAGAAAATCCGGCTGAAGGGCTAGAGCATCGCCGATATCGTCTCTTGCCGCCTCTCCAGCGTGAACGGCCACCGCTTGACCAGCCATTCTGGCCGCCGCCACTGCCTCATGGAGAAGATGCGGATCATGGTCACGAGTGCTGCTTATCCCCAGGCCCCAGCAGCTCTCCGGGATATTTGCCTGGCCAGGGCAAGGCCGTCCCAGGACCCTTGCAAGAAGAGGCAGGCCACAGACGGCCTCCTCCAGCATGCGTGCGCCCTCTGCCCCTCCTTCCCGAAAATCGGCGAAAGCAAACGTGCCTGTGGCCGCCATCTGCTGCAGGCTTCTTCTCATACCCTCTACGAGGACCTCCCGCGGCATTTGGGCCAGCATTCTTGCCTTCAATCCACCCGGGCCGACCAGCAGAGAGAGCGGCAGAAAGGACGGGTCCTTGAAGGCAGAATCGCCTACATGGACATGTGCATTTACAAATCGCGGGCAGACAATGCCCTCATAGTCAGCTTCTACATGCTCATTGCCAAACTCCCTGATGATTCCATCCCGAATGCAGATGTAGCCGCTTTGGGGCAGGAAATCATCACCATAAATTATGGTTCCTTGCAGCAGGATCTCGCGCGCTTGATGCATTCTAATAATATTGGCAGGCAAGCTATTTAGCTTCTATTCGCAATCTAAAGAAGAAAGATATATAAAAAGAAGATGAGAAAAAATTGGGAATAAGATGACCCGGCCCTTCATATTCATCAACAGCGCCATGAGCGCGGACGGCAAGATCAGCTCCACTCTGCACAGGCAGGTGAGAATTTCCGGCAAGGAGGATTTGGCAAGAGTTGACCTTCTCCGGGCGGAGAGCGACGCGATCATGGTCGGCGTGGGAACGGTACTGGCAGACGATCCCGGCCTGAGGGTGAAGTCAAGAGAGCTGCGCGATGCCAGAAGGAAAAAAGGTCAGCAGGAAGACCCGCTTCGCATCATCGCCGACAGCCGGGCAAGGACGCCTCCCTCGGCCAGGCTTCTGGGACCGGGATGCCTCCTGGCCGCTGCCGCCTCTGCGCCGCAGGACCGGCTGGAAGAGCTATCCTCAAAGTGTGAGATAATAGTATGCGGGAAAGATCAGGTCGATCTGGAGGAGCTGTTCTCCCGGCTTTATGAAATGGGCATCAGGCGTATTATGGTAGAGGGCGGAGCTACGCTCAACTGGTCGCTTCTCAAGCTCGGCCTGGTGGATGAGCTTTATGTTTACGTGGGGGCAATGCTCATCGGCGGAGAAAAGGCACCCACCCTGGTGGATGGACAGGGATTCAAAGAGCATTTTCCTAAGCTGACTCTTTGCAGTGTGCAGCAGCTGGACGAAGGAGTGATCCTCAGATGGAAACCGAAAACCTAATCCTTTCTCACCACCAGAACGGGAATTTGGGAGCTTCTGACCACCTTATCGGCCACGCTGCCCATGAGGAACCTGTCCAGTCCCGTGGCACCCATTCCGCCCATGACGATAAGCTTCATATCGCCTTCCTGCGCAATTCGGATGATGTCCTCAGCAGGATAGCCTTCCGTGATTTTTCTGGTCACAGCAATGCCGGCCTTCTCTGCCATTTCTTCTACTCTCCGGGTGGCCTTTTCGCCCTGATTTTGCAGATTGCCTCTTATGCCCGCAATCAGGTCATCGGCAATCTTTGAGATCAGATCTCCCAGAGGAGCATACTCCTTGCCGATGTCCACAACAAAAAGGGCTGTGATGGCTGAGCCATAGAGCCTGGCCATCTCTATTCCCGCTTCTGCAGCTCTCTCGCTATGTTTGGAGCCGTCCGTCGCAATTAATATTCGTTCAAACATAATTTGCGCCTCAACTCCTCATAAAATTGTCCCAGCCCTGATAGTGCATCTTGAGGACGGTGCAGATATCTTCCATCATCGCGAAAGGAATGCCCACCACGACAGCCTCATCCTCCAGGCCGGAGTTTCTCGCGGACCCGTCGCAGCCCAGAGAGACGTTCACCTCTCCTTTCAAGTAGGGAGAAGCCGTGGCGTCCACACAAAGAGACTGAATTCCGGCAGTGGTGAATGTAGACCGACCCCCCTCTTTGTACCTGACCGCCTGCACAATTCGCCTGGCATTAAGCGGATTTCCGATGAATATCACCACATCTGGGCGCATGACCATCTTATCCAGGGGAGCCACGTAGGTGGCAACCGTGCTGCCGGGAAGAAGGCGCGGCATATTCATGGCGATGTTGATGCCCACATCCGGAGTCTCACACTTATGCAGCTTATTGAAATACAAAGACCCGTTGGAGATATTCTCCGGGCACTGCATTAAACCAAGGCCGGCAGCTCCACCCTTGCAGGTGTGATAGTCGGCCCGGGCCAGGAAGCTTTTTCCCTCAAGCCTCGCCCCCTGAATCATGGAGCAGTAATGGAAGGGCCTCTCCACGGAGTCGAGATCTTTGGGAATTTCCTCTTCACTCCGAAGCAGTCTCACACCCACGATATTGTCGCGAATTCCTAAGGAAGATTTCAATATATCCGACATCTCTTCAAGATTCATCTCAAATGCACCGCACAATCTGAGGTTGAGATGGCATTTCTCACTTACGCTCTGGACAGGAATCCGGAGAGTAGACAGCGACACTGATTTGAAGAGAGGGAGAACTTAAGGAGATTAGACGAGAAGAAAAAAGATGATCCGGCGAAGATCAATGGAGAAAAGAAAAACAGAGATTTAAGCAGGCTGGGTCTCTTCTGGAAAGCTAGAGACAATATTGCCAGAGGCATCCCTTAAGGTTGCCACATCTCCGCCATTGTTCCAGATAGATGAGCTGCGATTCCAGAAGAGATCTTCAGAAGTATCAGTTCCCACTCCCGTTCGAATCTTGGCCTTTGCTCCTGCCGAGAGGCTGAAATCCGGGAACGCGTAGCTGTGATTCTGCGCATCCTCCAGCGTCCAGCCGGCCAGGCTGACATCCGCGGATCCAAGATTGGATATCTCCACCCATTCCTCGTCGAGGTTCTCCTTCTCCGGGCTGGGTGCCGCAAAATTGACATTGGTTATAGCGATACCGCCCTCGTCAGCGCCCTGCACCATTGCCGCCCCCAGAAATAGAACGGCGAGGGATATTAGCGCTCCTGCAATTATTCGGTTGGTCATCCAGTATTCACCTGTGTACAGTTTAAGTTCTTATTTGTATTACTGATCTCACTTCAGCAATATAAATTTTTCTAAAGAGTTAGGTCCCAACATAGAAACTCTGTTTAAATTAAAGTTAAACCAGATTTTGCCAGATTTAGACGGAATAATTGGTTGCTTGTGGATCCTGTGACAAGCGGTATTCAAAGGCTGGAAGGCCACGAGATACCGTCCGAGGCAATAGGCAGCCGGCCGCTCTGCTCTGCATTCCTCCGGTGCGCCACATGAATATATCAGTTGCAACAAATACAGAGTCCATGGAAGACGATATACTTTATGAAAAGGCCATCGAGATACTCAATCCCGGCCGGCTCTATTTCGCAATCAAAGCCATGAGGAAATCGCCGGTTAAGATATCGTTTGACATGGGCGACCTGAATCTAACATCGGGAACCGTATCTTCTCTGGTAAGCATCGAAGGAAAATTGCCGGAAGAAGTACAGGCTATGCAGTGGCATGTCCCCCTGGAGGATCTGAAAATTATTGAAGACATGATACCGCCGGATACCTATTACTGGGAGAACCGGGCGCTTGTATTGCAGTGGCAGTGCGATCTGGTTGTGGACAGCACGATTGACGAAAAGAGCCCCCTGGAGTCGCTCGACCAGGAAGAAGAATATCGAGATCAGCTCCTGGTCACCAACCAAGAGTATCGCGAGCTGCAGATGGCACTGGATGACTGCAACTCCCATATTCCCCAGGTTCTCTTCTCCATTTATCCAGACCGCCTGAATTTCGCGATCAATTGCTCAGAACATGACGAAATTGTGGGAACTATGATCCAACTGAGAAACCATAAAGAGGAGTGAGAATTCTTATAAAATTTTTAATTTAAATACAAGGCTTTTAAAATGCTTTGCTATCGGTCCACTCCCGCGGCCCCGCACAAATTGTGAGCAAACGTTACTACTACTACTATCACTACTACTATCTATTCTAATGTCGGGAGATTAGAATTATCGCACTTCACTGTTAATGAGACACACAAATTATTTGGCCAGGTAAGTCGAACATACAATGTGGAGAGAGATCCATTAGAATGGAACTTATTCTTATTTTGATATCATTCGCAGTGATTTGCGCGCCCGCATTCGGACAGACGACTGCCATTGATTGGCTAAAAAATGGCACAGAACTCCAGGCCCAAGGTAAGCTCAATGAAGCAATTCAGGCCTATAACAAAGCCATCGAGATTAATCCACAATACGCTGATGCCTGGAGCAACAAAGGCATTTGTCTCGGCATCCAGGGAAAGTACGATGAGGCCATCGAAGCA
>JAFGNK010000191.1 GCA_016927055.1 Methanotrichaceae archaeon
CAAATCCCCAAATCCAAAACAAATCCTGAAGAGCACGAAAGTTTGATTTCTCATGAGCAGCATAACAAAGAGAGATGAAGCCCTATTCCGATCTGAATCTGCCTCCTGGCCTGGAAGGATTAGCTGATCTGGCTCTGGATCTGCGCTGGACAGTGCGGCAGACCACAGACAAGATCTGGGAGCTGCTTGATGCCGAGGCCTGGGAGAAGACCAAGAATCCTTATTTAATTTTGCAGAACGTCTCTCATGCACGATTAGAAGAAGCGGCCAGGGATGAGGACCTGAAAAGAGAGATCTCATCATGGCAAGAGAGAAGATCCAGTCTCCTGGAAAAGCCCACTATGGCCGGGAAGGATGATCCTTCTTCCATCGCCTACTTCAGCATGGAGTTCGGGCTCTCCGAGGCGCTGCCCATCTACTCGGGGGGCCTGGGCATTTTAGCGGGCGATTACCTCAAGACGGCCAGCGATATGGCCATTCCCATTACTGGAATTGGGCTGCTCTACCAGCAGGGTTACTTCCGCCAGCTCCTCAGCCAGGACGGCTATCAGCTGGAGGCCTTTCCCTATAACGATCCGGACAACATGCCGCTCGCCCCGGCTCGAGATAGAGACGGATCAAGGCTGCGAATCAGGATCAATCTTCCGGGAAGGGCTCTCATCCTGCGTGTCTGGCGGGCCAATGTCTGCCGGGTGAACCTCTATCTGCTCGATTCCAATGATCCCATGAACAGCCCCTGGGATAGAGCCATTACCGCCAACCTTTATGCCCCGGGCCAGGAGCGGCGGCTGATCCAGGAGATAGTGCTGGGCATCGGCGGCTGGCAGATTTTGGAGAAGCTGGCAATAGAGCCCGAGGTCTGCCATTTGAATGAAGGGCATGCCGCCTTCGTTGTCCTGGCCAGGGCCTACAGCTTCATGAAGAAGACGGGCTGCTCTTTAAAAGCGGCCCTCTGGGCTACACAGGCGGGAAATGCCTTTACCACCCATACCCCGGTGGAGGCGGGCTTTGATCGCTTTGATAGGGCTCTGGTGGACAAGTATGCCCGATTTTATGCGGATCAGTTGGGACTCACCCCCGCTGATCTGATGGCTCTGGGCGCCAGCCAGGCGGAAGACGAAAGCGCGCCATTCAATATGGCCAATTTGGCACTGAAAGGCAGCAGTCATGTCAATGGCGTATCCCGCCTGCACTGTCAGGTGACCAGGAAGATCTTTCAGCCTCATTTTGCCCGCTGGCCGGAGCTTGAGGTGCCGGTGGGATATGTGACCAACGGAGTTCACATCCCCACCTGGGACTCTCCCGCCGCCCAGCGCCTCTGGACGCAGGCCTGTCCGGGCGAATGCGGACCGGAGGGCATCGACTACTGGAAAGATGGCATTCTCCATAAAAGCGACAGGGAGTTGTGGTGCTTTAGGGCAGAGGCCCGCCAGGATCTGGTGGAGTATGTTCGCCGGCGAAGTGGCCGGCAGCTTCAGGAGCGTGGTGCCGGGCAAGAGGAGCTGAAAACTGCCAGGCACGTCTTGAATCCCAATATTCTCACCCTGGGATTTGCCAGAAGGGCTACGGCCTACAAGCGCACCGATCTGCTCCTCAAAGATCCGGAAAGGCTGATTGCCATTCTCACCAATAGCCATCACCCCGTGCAGCTTGTCATGGCGGCCAAAGCCCATCCCTCGGATGAGCAGGGAAAGGAGATGGTAAAGCAGATGGCCAACTTCGCCTCCCGCCCCGAGGTCTCAGACCGGGCCGTCTTTTTGGCGGATTACGATATCGACCTGGCCCAGCATCTGCAGCCGGGGGTGGATGTCTGGATCAATACGCCCCGCCGCCCCAATGAGGCCTGCGGCACGAGCGGCATGAAGGTGCTGGCCAACGGCGGCCTCAATCTCTCCAATCTGGATGGCTGGTGGGACGAGGCTTATGACCCGCAGGTGGGCTGGTGTCTGGGAGATGACCGGGAGCACAGCGAGCCGGGCCGGGATGATGAGGAGGCGGATATGCTCTACCGCCTGCTGGAGAGCCAGGTTGTGCCCCTCTTTTACGAGAGGGACGAGGAAGGAATACCGAAGGGTTGGGTGGCTATGGTGAGAGCCAGCATGACCCGTCTCACCCCCCGCTACAACAGTGCCAGGATGATGCAGGAATATCTGGAAAAGATCTACAGGCCGGCCGCCATCGCATACCGGAAGAGGTCAGCGGATGGGGCCCGGCTGGCGGAGGAGCTGGCCGCCTGGCAGGAGCGGCTGAGTGAGTACTGGAAGGACCTTCGATTCGGCAGGCTGACCAGCCATAGGGAAGAGGATTCCTGGCGCTTTTTCCTGGAGGTCTATTTAGGAGATTTGCAGCCGGATGATGTGCAAGTGGAGCTTTATGCCAATCCCTTGCCCCAGGCAAAGCCGGAAGCTGGTGCAGAGGCAGGAAAAGAGGCAAGCACACAAGCAGGCACAGAGATGACCACAGAGGCGGAACTGAGCCAGGAGGATGAGGGGCCAGTCGAGCAAATTATGCAGAGCGGCCCGGAGAAGATCGTAATGGAGCGGATGGGGCCGCTGGCGGGAGCGGTGAACGGATTTATCTACGGGGCGAGGGTACCGGCGAGAAGGCCGGCAGAGGACTACACTCCAAGGATTGTGCCCTATCATGCCGAGGCCTTCATCCCCATGGAGGAAGCGCATATTCTCTGGATGAGGTGATTTCCCCACGTGCGGACTGCTTAATTGCTCTGTGCCTTCGTGTCTCAGTGGTTTGATTCCGTAACAGTGGGTTTAATTGTCACTAGCATCTGTAACAAAAACAGAGGCACAGAGACGACAAAAACCACTGTTTCACCCACACGAAATGCGAGGAGACTCTTTTGCCGGTTAGATATCAGGGACTTTATAGTATAAGCCAGGATACTTTGCAGAAGATTATTAATTGTAAAGAGAACACTTAGATGAGGACTATGAAAGATCTTGTTAAATTTTCTCTGGAATCGGGTGGATTTGTGTTCATCGAGACAGAGGTTTCCGATATCGAGAAAGGAGGACTGGTGAAAGCCGGGCGGGGCCTTCCCGATGAGGCGGCGCAGTCTTTCGAGGCAGCCATAAACAGCCTCAGCCCTATTGCGAGCAGCATTGTATCCAAGCTCATCAACATCAGCAATCCCCCTGATGAGGCGGCGGTGGAGTTTGGTTTGACTCTGAAGGCCGATACGGGCGTTATTATTACTAAAGTGGGAGCGGAGGCCAACTTCAAGATCAACCTGAAATGGGTGCGAGAGAATAAGGAGAAGGGATAGGAGAAAGGATAGCAAAGAGCTCCTCAAAATTGTGAACCGGAAGATCAAGAGATTCAAGAGATATCGAGCTGAAGGCAGGCGAGAAAAATGCCCTTTGACCTCAAGACAGGGATAGTCAGAATACTGGCGGCAGATGGCATAACTACCTCCGGGACCGGTTTTATCCTGTCTGAGAAAGGCATCATCGCCACCTGCTCGCATGTGGTTCAGGCCGAGAAATTGCAGGTGCGAGGCTACCCCAAGCCGGTGAAGGTAGAGGTCATCTTCCGGGCCAATGGCGAGAGAAGAGTAGCCCGGCTGCTGCCCCAGGCCTGGAGAGCGGCGGAGGCTGAGGACGTGGCCTTGCTGCAACTGGAGGGTCCGCTGCCTCAGGGAGCTGAGCCCCTGCCCCTCGGCACCTCAGAGGGCAGCGCGGGCCATGACTTTCAGACCTTCGGCTTTCCTGATAGCAGCCCTGAAGAAGGCATTTACGGGGAAGGCAGTCTGCTCGATCAGACCGCTATTTTGGGAATCAAGGTTTTGCAGGTGAAGAGCTCCGAGATCACACCCGGCTTTTCCGGGGCGCCGGTCTACGACAAGGAGGCGCGCCGGGTGGTGGGCATGGTCACCTCCATCGCCGCTCCCGACAAATTCGGCAGGCTGGCCGAGACCGCTTTCATCACCCCCCTGGAAACACTCATCTCCATCTATCCCGAGCTGGCGGCCTCTGATGTGCGGCCTTACATGGGCCTGGCCGCGTTCATGGAAAAAGATGCGGAGTTCTTCTTCGGGCGAAGGCGGCTGGTGGAGGGGCTGGAGGACGCTTTGCGGGCCCGGCCCCGTTTTCTTTTGGTCATGGGGCCATCCGGAAGCGGCAAATCGTCGGTGGTCCAGGCGGGCCTGATTCCGCGCCTCAGAAAAGGTTTTGTGCCGGGGAGCGATCGCTGGGGCATAATCATGGCCCGGCCTGCCGACCGGCCCTTTGATCACCTGGAGAGGGCGGGGCTGCGGGGAGCATATGCCAGCATCACGGACGCTGCCCGAGGCTGGCTGGAGAGGAATTCGGGCCAGGAGAAGCTGCTTATCATCCTGGATCAGTTTGAAGAGTTTTTGGTCACCTGCCCGGCAGAGGTGCGCCGCAGGTTCTGGGAGGGGCTAAAGGATCTCCTGGATTCCGATATTGAGGTGACGGTCCTGGCCGTGATGCGAGACGACTTTTACAGCCGCTTTGCCGGTGATGCGCCCCCTTCCGTCCTGGCGTGGACGCAGCGCGGCTTTTTCCAGGTGGGCTCCAACCTGGAGTACGAGGAGCTGCGCGAGATCATCCAGCAGCCTGCCCGCCGGGTCGGCCTTCATCTGGAGGAGGGCCTTACTGAAGTTATTATCAACGATGTCCTGGAGAGCTGCAGGGAGGAAGGGAAGAAGGCAGGCCGGAGCACCGTTTTGCCTCTGCTGGAGTTTGCCCTCACTCAGCTCTGGGAGAGGAGGGAGCAGGGCCTGCTCACTCACCAGGCCTACCAGTCCATCGGCAAGGTCACCGGTAGCTTAACCGCATGGGCGGATCAGGTCTGCTGGGCCCTGGAGAAGGAGGGGTTGGGGCCTGTGGCCCGGCGCATTTTCACCGATCTGGTTAACCTGGGTGACGAGAGCCAGAGGCTTCCGGACAGCCGCAGGCAAAGAAGGATGGCGGACCTTCTGCATGACGAAAACGACGAAAAAGAGAAGGAATCCGTTCAAAAAGTAGTGCAGAGGCTGGCCGATGCCCGCCTGGTGACCACCTCCCTGGACAAGGGCGAGGAGACTGTGCAGATCATCCACGACTCTCTCATCCGGGAGTGGGCCCGGCTGCAGCGCTGGCTAAAGAAAGATAGAAGCTTCCTGGCCTGGGAGAGGGAGCTGGAGAGGGACGCACGGGAATGGAAGGAGACCTCTGCTGGCGACGTCTCCGGGCGGGATGAGGGGCGACTGCTGCGGGGCCGCAGGCTGGAGGAGGCGGAGGGCTGGCATAAAGAGCGGGAGAAGGATTTGGGCGAGGTGGAGCGGGAGTTCATCTCGGCCAGCCTGGGTTTGAGGGGAAGGGAGAAAGAGAAGGAAGAGAAGGCGAGAGCGGAAAAGGAACGAACAAGAAGGCGTTACATGAACATTCTGGCCCTCTTCTCCATCATTGCTCTATTATTTGCAGGAGTCGCTTACATTCAGAAAGAGCAGGCAGATGCAAAAACGGAGGAGGCCCTGGCCAGGAGCCTGGCATCCCAATCCGAGCAGATGAGGGGCGTTACCGGATCATTGACACAGAGCGTTCTCATAGCAATTGAATCTCTAAGACATAAGGAGACTTTAGAAGGAATAATGGCCCTTAGACGCAGCCTGACATTGCAGCCTCGATGCATCGCAAAACTGGAACATGATGGCTTGGTGTACGTGGTGGCATTCAGCCCGGATGGCAAAAAGATGGCGACGGCCAGCAGTGACAAAACGGCACGCATCTGGGATGTCGAGACGGGAAAAGAGCTGCAGAGGCTGGAGCATGATGGCTCGG
>JAFGNK010000192.1 GCA_016927055.1 Methanotrichaceae archaeon
AGCCTGACTGCGAGTCTTTCTGCTGCAAGAATGTGGATTCCTAGATTCCTGTATGATAAGTTAGATTTGTTGTGTTAAAGACTATATTTCCAGCCGAAATATTATCGTGTGAGGGATGCGATGAAAGCACTTAATCCGAGACAAATAGTACTCTTTGGAGATCTGCTGGATAAATTAACAAATGGACATACACCGCTTCACCATGATTTGAGCGTCGGAGACATCTCATTTTTGACTGCGGAACATGTATTCGATTTCCGCATTAATTTTAATTCTGAGAAGCGAATTTTAACTGAACACCATGAAAAGGAATTGAAACGCACTCAACTACATGAAGGTGACATTCTGATAACGATCAAAGGCCGTATCGGTAATGCTGCAATAGTCGAACATCTTCCGGGGCCAACGAACATAAACCAGGATGTGGCGTTATTGCGGCTCAAGCCGGGTTATAATCCATATTACGTGGTGGCTTTTTTAAATTCTGCGGCAGGTAAAGCTTTGGTCGATCAGATTTGCACCGGGCAGATCAATCCTTTCTTAGGCCTTGGAAATTTGAGTCAAATTAGAATCCCTATCTTCGATCAAGGCAAAATGGATCAACTCGGGGACAAAATTCGTAACATAATCAGTCAAGCTTATCAAACTCAAAGAAATGCGGAGCTTCTTCTTGAAGAAGCGAAAAGGCGAGTAGAACAAATGATTTTGAATGAGGTTCGGAGTTCTGAAGCATGAGCGCACCTCCCAGAATCATTGATGCACTTGAATCAATTATAGACATTTACTTCTCTGGAGTCAGACATCGCGAACGAGCTGCGTTTATTCTTTGTGATAATCTAATTGAAATCACTTGTAAAACGAAAGCAAAAGAGATAAATAATAAATTTGAAATGAAATGCGATTTTCGCGATGCTATGAATGCTAATGGTGTCAAACTTCAAACGGTCGAACTAGGCTCTCGAGTAAAGGGATACCGAGATACAAGAAATAATATGCAACATTCAGATATAGCTGCCACCGTAGATGGCCAATATTGTGCTACATCAATTATTGATGCGGTTAAGGTAATAGATCATTGTTGGCAGAATACTTCCCGAAGACAATTTTCTCCGTGGATGAGATGCGCATTGAGAATTATTCGGCTCTATTCTTCAGAGGGCGAAGCATCTAACAGGTACTTGTTTGAACGGAAAATGCAACAAATGCGTTGGCGTATTTCGGATAGAGAATCGGTAAGATTTAATGCAATCCAAATAGAACCTGGCGTTCGTGATTATTGGTGGTTTGCGATTCGTATGCGCACGCCTCAGGTTGAAGAATGCTTAAATGAATTTGATATTCCTTGATTAGAATATATATATATTGATATGTTACTTGATCCACATCCTACCTCCACAACCTCTCCGCCATCCCCCACTCCTCGCCCAGGTCCACCCCGATATCCATCCCCGGCTCGATCCTCTTGAATCCCGCGTACATGATGCACAGCAGCTCCAGCGCCGAGAATGTCCTCCCCGGCAGTGCCCGCAGGACGTGGCTCTCCTGGGGATCATTGATATCCAGCCCGTACTTGCCCAGCATACCGATCTCGAAGGTGACCTCCCGGACCTCATCCAGGGATTTTCCAGCGAACTGCCGCATGGCATCCAGCAGATAGAAGACCGCATCCATTCTCGGCCCGCGAGCCTTCAGCTCCCTCACGGCGATCTCCCGCAGCCCGTTCCTGGCCAGAGCGCGCAGCTCCTCAGGCGCCTCCATCGCCAGAACCGCCTGGAAATGCTTCTGGGCCAGCTCGGGTTGTGGATTTATCCTACATCCTCGATAGGAGTTCTGTCTTTTTAGAATCATATTCTGCCTGATTTATCAAACCAGCGTCTAACATCTCTTTTATTTGTTTCAGTTTCCTCACAGGATCATCTACATGTGAGATTGTAGGTGACAAGATTGGTACATTTGCATGCGTAGAGGCTTCAATGACTCTGGCTTGGACATGTTCAGCAAAAGGCTTGAGGTCCTTTGTTTTAATGCTGATTTTGGCTTTATTCCCGCCTGCAATAATTTCTAAGTGACCTACACTGCTCATAAACATGCCACTAGAGTATTGAACAGACGAGATTTTATTATATGAGAGATCTTCAACATTTAGAGACGTTAAGCCTAAATTAACAAAAACTAGGCGTTTATTTGTGGCCATAAGGAGCCAGCCTTTGTCTTTATAATATCCTATAACATTTTTTTCAGGTATCTCATCATCTCTTAATATAGACGGTAATGCTTCGACATATCCTTTCTTCCAAGAATCCCGACAATCAAGATTTTTAAGTGCCCTTTCAACTGCTGCAGCGTCTGACATAGCGCACCTCGTCTATCTCAACATAACTGAAGGATCTAACGAAAAACCTTTTGGGTCACTCGTCTACAGCCCCTTCTTTTAGGCGGAGTCGAAGCTGCCCAGCTTTAGCTCAATGGCCACCAGCCGGCGCAGGCTGCGATGGTAGAAGAGCAGGTCCAGGTAGAAGACCCGGTTGCTGATGGTCATGTGCTTCTGGCGGGCGATAAAGGAGAAGTCGGTGCCCAGCTCCAAAAGAAACCTCTCCAGCTTTCTCAATATGGCCGTCTCAAGATCCCGTTCGCTGTAGGTGTCCTCCAGCCACAGAAAGTCCAATAGATAGGGGTCTCGGAAGACCAGATCGGAGGTCATGCGATCCTCCTCCTGCAGGGCCTCCAGCTCCTGCCTGGCCAGATCCTCGGGCCTCTGGGAGATGGCGGTGCGCTCGTAGAGCATCTCCAGCACCTCTGGCGCAGGGTCCACATTGCACGGTTTTTAAGAAATAATGATGCCACGACAGCATCCCCTGAAAGCTCGGAAAATCAAGAATAGTATTCCAGCGAGTACCCTAAGTTACTGGATGGTTTTTCAAATCTGATGAACTGGAGTGTTTGGTTGAACCCATCTAAGTCCTGTACGGGTCGAATTTCATCCATGATCACCGTCGCCGTACGCTTGCCATTTGTGTAAGCGATGACAGCTACATGGTTAAACCCGCGCCCATCTTTTCTTGGCGCCGCGGCGGTATGCCAAGTTATGTCGCCTATTTGCACGGTACCAAAGGTTGCTTTTTGGGTATCCCCGCCGGATGTGTTAATGCGGTTATAGAGCTCCTCCACGACATCAACCGTTACCCGTCGGTCTGACTCGGAGATCCAGAGGACCGAATAAACCGGTACTTTATCGTAGAGATCCAGCTCTATTCTCTCCACAGAAAAATTTATGCCGTATTTCGGAAAATAGACGGAATCATTGAACTGATCTAGCGACGCTGGGCTATGCCAGTATTCAAAATTCATACCGGCGAGGTCAGTGATCCTGTCACTTCTCAACTCAGCAATTCCTGGTATGCTCATCAAACACACTACCATCAGGAGCAGCAATGCTCCTATGCCAACTATTTGCATTGCTTTTCTCACCTCGATTTGCGGCGTGCATTTGCAACTCAAAATCCACCCGGATATTAAGTCATAAAAAACACACCATTATAAATATTATTATACCACAATTAGTTCGCTTCTGTTCTGGCCCCATACTCAGCTCAATCCTCTCCAGTAAAGCATGCTGCCGACAAGATCTTCTGAGGCAATGGCAATCACATTCTCACCAGATTTTTCTACCTAACCTGCAAGCGACAGCTCTTCTTTCATTTTTAGGCCCTTCTTCGTAGGCATCATCCCCCTGAGAGAACACCATTAATGATCCTACACCTGTGCCGGATATATGGCCAGTCCTATAACATCTACAGGTTATAGTAACCTTCGTCTCTGCCCCATTCGTGCCAGGACCTTTATGGCTTAAACTATCCCCTCGTTCAGCCTCTCCGCCATCCCCCACTCCTCGCCCAGATCCACCCCGATATCCATCCCCGGCTCGATCCTCTTGAAGCCGGCGTACATGATGCAGATGAGCTGCAGCGCCGAGAATACCCTCCCCGGCAGCGACCGCAGGACGTGCGTCTCCGTGGGGTCGTTGATGTCCAGCCCGTGCTGCCCCAGCATCCCGATCTCGAAGGCGATCTCCCGGACCTCCTGCAGCGACTTGCCGGCGAACAGCCGCATGGCATCCAGCAGATAGAAGACGGCATCCATGCGCAGCCCGCGAGACTTCAGCCCGCGCACAGCAATCTCCCGCAGCCCGTTTCTGGCCAGGGCGCGCAGCTCTTCCGCCGCCGGCATATCCAGCACCATCTGGAAGTGCTTCTGGGCCTGCTCGATGTCCCCTAGCTCCATATAAGCGAAGGCGAGGCCGTACACGGTCTGCGGGTCCTTGGGGTCGGCCTCGAGGGAGCGGCGCAGATAGTAGAGAGCCCGCAGGCTGTCGCCCTCCTGGCCGAAGATCGCCCCCAGGTTCTTGATGGCCACCGGGTTGCTGGGGTCGGCGGCAAGAGCCTGCATGGCGTACTCCCTGGCCCGCGGCAGGTCGCCCGCTCGCTGGAAGCCGAGCGCCAGAGCCACGCAGGCGTGCGAGTGCTGCGGGGCAAGCTGCAGGCAGTGGTGCAGCAGCTTTCGTCCCTTATCGAGCTGGCAGAGGTCCACGTAGCAGAGGCCTAGGTTGTAGTGGAAGTCGGTCCTTGGGATCTTCTATTAGCGCTTTATGTCTATATCAGAAACTGCCAAATCGTATAAAGCACTGGCAATTCTTTCTGCGCATTCTGCCTTTATATGACAGCTTGTCCTGACAGCATCTATGAAATTATATCGATTTTTCTTAGGCACATTTTTTAATATATCTTCTATCCGATTAACTGTTTCTAGAGTCGCTTCGTGAGGGACTGTTGACAGATCAAGAACTACATGAGCGTACATGTTGGATGGCTTCCATCGAACAGCCACGAAAGGTTTTCGATTTGCTCTGCAATATTGCCAATAGTTCTCGTAAGCTTTATTATCACTTAGCGTTTCAATAACGAACCTTTGAGATACAGCTTCTTCCAAATATTCAGTATGCTTCAAAAAACATCACCTTTTATTTAAAACATAGATTCAACAACGATACAAACGGTTCGCTTCTGTATCTAGAAGAGTCTTCGCTACTTTGCGAACCACAAATTCGTTACGGTTTCATTTTAAAATTACATTTCTATACGCTCCATAATTAATAAGAATATTTGAGGTTGTATATAAAGCTTTTCAGGAGTTTCTGCCACCATTCAGTACATATTGATTTGTGATATTATATAACATCTTTCTGAATAGTATCATAGCCATCCTTTCACTTTCGCCCCGCCCCCTTGCCTCGCCCTGATATCCCCGCAGCTCCTGCCTTTAAGCATGGAAATCGAACTCCACCCCACCGTTTCCCTGCTCCCCGAGACCTTCAGCGTCCTGGTCGCCCCCGCGGAGCTGCTGGCCGACGCTCTGAACAGCCACCCGGAATTGCAGCGCTATAAGATCCTCTTCATCAGCGGCAACCACTCCCGCATCCTCAGCCGGCTGAACCGCAACATCACGGAGCTGGAGGTACGCCGCGCCTTCACATCCTTCCAGCTCATGACCATCCTGGAGGAGAACCACCACAGCTTCCTGATCGTGGAGCATGACCCGCAGCTCTACGAGGGTGCCAAGGAGATGGTGGAGTACCTGGCCCAGGCCCTGAAGCAGACCTCCAGGGAGGCGACGGTGCTGCTCTATGCGCCAGCGCTGGACCCCCACCTGCAGAAGCTGACCGAGCTGGCCGACCGGGTGTTCTGCATCTACAGCGAGCCGGCTGCGGCAAAAGGCCGAACGAAGGCCGAGGCGAAGATGCCGGGAGACCAGAGAACGCTGGAGGCATACTCGTGAGGTGGCCCTGGCAGAAGGCGAGGCCGATCGAGCCCAGGCCGATGGCAAGCATCAGGGCCATGGAGCTGGAGACGGCCAAGGAGATCCTGGCGGAGGTCTTCGGTGCCCGGCCCGGCGAGGTGGAGGAGATGATACAGAGGAGGCTGGAGGAGAGCGGGCCGGAGGAGCGAGAAGAAGGGCGGTGGCCGGCGACGTTCTGTGTGGGAGAGGAGCTTGTGGAAGCAGGGATCGAATCGAGGGCGTGAGGATGGAGGTAAATGCCAGCAAGCGTCTGAAAATGGGTGCAGATACTTTACATTACATTTCTAGCCCCGAGAGAATCTTTATATTGTTTGTGGCGCTTCCGGAGCCTACTGCTTCGGCACTTTGATCTCCTATTTGAATAAACTCATGATTTGCCGCGACAGCTTTCATAGGTGGTTGAATTATGCCGTTATAGGTGACAGTGATGATATATGGTTTATCCGGAATTTTACTGATTGAAATGTCTTTTGCCAAGGTAATGATTGTTCCCAGATAATTTATTTTAATCGTATATTTTTCAGTATGATCTCTTCCTGGTTTAGGTGTAACTGATATCAAGTAGTCACCCAATTTGGCATCTGGAATTGTTATGACTTCATCTGGATCTCTATCGCCATTAATATCTGTCTCGACGTATGTGGCGCCAGGAATATTGGATGATTCTCTTGTAATGAATAGACCATCGGGATCTCTTATGTTGAGATAAACCGGGCATTGAGCTGTCGCTGTTATAGTTCCAAAAATGCCAGTTGGTTCTAGGACAATGGCTTTGCTATAACCTTGCCGCACTAAGTCATTTGAATAATCCCACACGGATTTCGTACCTGCAGGATCACCTGCATATATCCATTTATTGTTTGATCCTTCTTCTATATAACCGACTACCGGCATGAAGTGATTTCCATTATCTGAAAAAACAATTAAAGGAATTCCTCGGTTCAAATGGTCTTTTAGTGTTTGCCAATCATAGTTTATCGAAGTTCTGACTGACATCTGAAGAAAATACCCTTTTTCTGTGATTAACTCAATTAACCCAGGCACTGCTAGATAAAATAATGTGCCGCAGTATTCACTTGGGGGTGGATTATTGGAGGAACAACATATAGTTGCTTGTCTTGCTTTTAGAGCACTTATTAAAGCAAATACATCATTGCCATTGATAAAATTATCAAATCCATGTTGATCCCAATATCCTATTATACATGCCGAGGCAACAGGTCCGCATAATCCCGGACATCCTAAACGTCTTTGGTAATCAAATTGGCTATATCCAGGAACATCATTTATAATTTTGAAGTCAATTTTTGTTTGGAGATTTGCCTTACCATTTCTTGCTAATATATAAATATCGTGAGTCCCTTTCTCCGGTATCCATCCTATACTAGCCTCTATTTTATCTCCCGGTTGTAAAAGGTTAATTTTTTGATCTCCGATTAATTTACCATTTTTTTCTGGATCCCCATCAAAAAAATTCACGATAATGTTTTCGGCTGGAATATTCCCCTTGTTATGTATACTAGCTTTTATTATAAATCTGATTAACCCATTAGCTATGCCGTCTTGTTTTAATTCAATATCTGATACTTCGAGGGATGCAATTGGCGATTGTCCTGATAATTTAATATAATCATGGTAAACTTTCCCCGCCGAACCAGAAGATCGCCCATCCATGTTTATTTTCTTCCCCTCTAGTATTGCAGGATCAATTTTGTTCGTTGAAGGATAGATCAGGGTGTCATCTACGTAGAATTTTACATATCGGTCTTCTCCGACTACTACCTTGAACTTATGCCAGCTATCTATGTAGGCGTCAGCACTTACGTAGGCTCCGATACTCTCCCAGGCACCGCCTTCCGTATAGAACCCTCCATCCAAATATGCATGTCTCATCTTGTCTGCCGGGGTTTGCCAACAAGCATCTCCTGCATAATATATTCTAAATAGAATGCCTTTTGGAACCGCGCATAGTGAATTCACTGCAGGCGAATTGTCCTTTGTCAAACCAATAAACGCATCTACCCAGCAACCTGCCGGATTGGTGACACGCAAGAAGATATCCGACTCCATTGTGAATCCATTTGTCAGCGAGAAAGCATCCTTTGAAACCACGCCACTATCGCAATTGCCATCCCCGTTATTGTCGAAGACCCCACTTCTTCCCTCTATAGATCCTAAGACCTGAGGGGAA
Source organism: Methanotrichaceae archaeon (assembly GCA_016927055.1). Lineage (GTDB taxonomy): Archaea > Halobacteriota > Methanosarcinia > Methanotrichales > Methanotrichaceae > Methanothrix. The sequence continues at coordinate 8,045 of JAFGNK010000192.1, forward strand.
GGACTTCCAAATGGAATCCACTTATCTAAATTCGTAGAAAAATCATCCTCAAATACGGTAGTCTGAGCTGCACCTACCATAAGTAAAATGGTAACAATGGCTGAAATCGCCATTAAGCTGTACTTGATTACATTCCAACTTATTTTTTTATGGCTTTTCATTCCGCGACGGCTCATACATACTACCATAAAAGTATATTCATTCATGCAAGTATTTAAATTTTTCCACTGATATATTTTAATAAATCTAACGAATATTGATGAATATTATAATAGTTAGAGTAATATTGACTCCAAGAGCTGAATTGCGCGTCTTGCCGCCCTCGCGCCAGGATGCCATCCAGTAGGTATAGGTCTTGGCTCCTTTCCGGCTCTGCTTGACCTTCTTCATCTCCCACACGTTCAGATCCTCCAGCCTGACCCGGAGCTTGAGGGCCCCGGCTTGTGCCAGGGCCGCCTCCGCCTCGCCTTGCAGCCTCTCTGCCTCCCGGCGAGTCGCGGGTGCACGGGCGGCCTTCTGCAGGGCTCGGGCGTTCCTGGCCAGTTCCCTGGCGGTCCTCTTCAGGGCCTGGCGGCGGTCGCCGGAGGGGAGGTGCAGTGCATGCCAGAATAGTTCTATGGCATTCTATTTAATACTTATGAAAATGCCATAGAACTTATTTGGGGTGTGCCTCCCTAAACCTGCTACAGTGATTGCAAAAAGTAGTCCACAATCCGCCGCGCACCATCAGGAAGTTTGAGTCTGAAAAGGTCCTTATAATAATATTATGTTGCTTAAAGAATATCAAAAAAGAGGAAATGGATGACAGGTTGCACATATTGCCTGGAACTATACGTCTCCCTTTATCAAAAGAATAGAATCCAATAGCGTTGTATTTTCTGTTTCGGTCTTTTCCGGAAATCCTCTGTAGATGGCATCGTCCAAATATTTCTGATATTTCTCACTTGTTTCGTTATCCACCAGGACGGCTTTGATATTGTAATTTTTACCAGGTGGATCAACTAGATACACCAGTTGATTCCAAGTATTGGAACTGACATTAGGAATTCCATCTGGATACCACAGTCCTGAGTTTACTGGATTATGGATAATCCAAATATCGTGATCTTGGGGTATGCTACCAGAAATAGTGCCTTCTATTATAACAGGACTTGAGACTTTCGCACCATTTTCTGGACTTGTTATATCTAGAATGAGATCTCCTGCGGTAGCGCCAACGTTATTTGCTATTCCTAAGCTTACTAGTAGTAAGCATAGAACTACAAATATACATCTTTTCATCCTTTCAGACCTCCTCTTTGATTTCAGGCTTAAATGGTTCTTGTTTTCATAATCTCTTTACTCTTACAGCATCCATAATTTTGGCATTATCCGGAAGCGACATACTAGGATAACCCAATTCTGGTGCGCTGATTACCCAGTTATCGATCGCTGAATTGCCTATGCTATCCACTTGTACTGCTGCTATGTTGAACTCTTTGCCGCTATTCGAATCATTTCCTACTACAGCCGTTACAGACCATTTATCGTTTACAGGCTGAATAGGGCTGCCATATTGTGGCCACCATTGGCCAGATCCCCAAGTTGGATTTACCATGATCCATACATAATGCCCTTTGGGAAGATCTCCTGACTGTGTCCCGCTAACCGTAATGCTTCTTGAAACTGGTTCATTTTCACTTGGACTAATGATGCTCACGATTGGGTTTTCTGGAGGCGGGAAAATCCCAAGGATTGTAATCATCAAAGATAAAGCTGCAATGATTACGCCTAACGCTACCAAGGTTTTGTGGCTTATCATGAATTTCAGTCATTCATAATTAATAATTTACTTATAAAAACATTTTGGTAACAGATCTGCACTGTGTAGTCCTGAAATTATTTAGATAAAATCAGTTAGCTTCGCTTTCAAGTGCTTCCGCCTTCCCTCCCTGGCCGCCTCGGCATCCATCTTCCTGGCGCTCCCCAGATGCACATTGCGCGTCTCGCCGCCCTCGCGCCCATGATGCCATCCAGTAGGTGTAGGTCCTGGAGCCCTTCCGGCTCTGCTTGACCTTCTCCATCCGGTCAGATCCTCCAGCCGGGCCTGGAGCTTGAGGCCTCGGCCTCTGCCAGGGCCTTCTCCGCCTCTCCTTGCAGCCTTTGCGCCTCCTGGCGGGCCGCGGGTGCACGGGCGGCCTCCTCTCCGCCCTCAGTCCAAGGGCACGGTAGAAAGCCAACATACTCGCCTCCTGGGCATCCTTTGGCCTCGGATTCCATTAATTATATAAATATAGGTCGCCCCCCCCCAGGCACCGCAGGCAGTGTGAAGCACCCACTATAACCTCCTCCCGAGTACTCCCGCCGTCTCCTCTCCGCCTCCAGGAAGTCGCCCAGGGCCTGCCGGGCCGTCAAGTGAAAAGAAAAAGGACAAAGAAAAAAAGGTCAATCGATAGGATCATAATCGCAGTCTTTTCTATCCCTTTCGCAGTCATTCTCCCAATCTGCCCTCGCATCTATGATATCTTTCCTGCGAAGGGCTGCAAAGGTCCTTTCTGCCAACTCCATTTGGTCTGCGATGTCTTGAATCCAAAGAGACAAAAAATTCATATTTACCAGTTCTGCGATGCTGGGCGACGTGTGGGTAGTTACCACCTTTTCAACCAGTTTGTTTTCTGATGGCATTTTAATTTTCCTTCTGAATAGATTTATGGATATGTAGCATCAGGCTCACGGTGACCATTCCCTGCGCACCTACCTTTTTTCGCGCCAGCTGGAAGGCTGCCTCCCTATCTCTGCGAGGGAGGCGCGCAAACTCGTCATGTTCTGGCTGCTTGTAGTTCATTTCAACTCCCCCTAATCTCGTTCCAATGCATTATGGATAGATCCCGAACGGCCACAAAAATAGATGGAAGAGCCTTAAGCTGTAGCAGTTGCACGCCCTCTCCCTCCGGAAGCTTGCCGGTCATGACGTATTCCACCGCCTCGCGGGCCTGCTTGCTGGCCTTCAAAACCCATTTGGGATTGTTCTGTAGGGCCTTCAGCCAGGAGCCAATATAGGCGGTCGAGTTCTGCAGGGTCTGGGACGTGTCGAGGGCGGCAATCTGGCAGAAGAAGGCGGCGCCCATCTCTGCCACCAGCTCCTCTTGGCTCCTCACATCCTTGCCTATGTGATAGTTCCGGATGGTGTCCCGGCAGAGCCTCCCAGCTCCTCTCGTCCAGTGGGTCAGCTCGTGGTAAGCCGTGGCGTAATAAGCCTCACTGCTCTCGAACTGGTCCAGGGCAGGCAGATAGATCTTATCGCTATGCGGGCTATAGTAGGCCTGCTTGATGTCGGTTTCGATGCAGGGGCCTCTCCGCCGCAAAAGCTCCTCAGCGCCGGGGATCTGCTGGTTATCCCTCTCCACGGGCACCTTTTCCGGCAAGCCTTTCGTCTGGCACCAGTTGAAGACCGTGTAATATTTGAGGAAGCTTCGGACCTTAACGAAGACCTCGCCCCTGTCGTTCTTCTCCTCCTTTACCATGCGGTCCACAAAGACGATTGGCGAGCCCTTCTCCCCGGCCCGGATGGCTCCACCCATCTTCTGAGCCTGGCGGAAGGTGAGCCAGTAAGGGCTCTCGTATTGCGATTGCAAGAGGAGGGTATTGATCCCCTGGTACTCTTTGTTGGTGGTGTAAGAGGTCGGGCCGTTGGAGGTCCAGGGCTGGCGCCAGGGGATAATGCCCTCATTAGATGCCTGGTTTCAGATCTGACGCGGCCTCAATTTCTGATGCTCCGGGCAATAGTAGCTCGTCCTCCCGCCGATCTTCTCTCGCCTGAGTAGAGCACCGTCCCGAGGGCACGTCCCTCCTGGGTAGCGGTGGGCCAGGAGATATGAATTGGGCAGCATTTCCAGATTGGCATTAGTAGCAAGAGCCGTCCTCAAAACCTCCTGAATCCAAAAAAAGAGGGCCCTGTGCTGCACCTCATCCAGACCTCGTGTATTCGGACAGATGCCCGCCTGAAAGAGAGCTTCATCCGCGTAAAGATTGCCCAGGCCCGCAACCAGACTCTGATTGAGCAGGGCGGACTTGATCAGGCCCTTCCTGCCGCTCATGATCTCTAAAAAGCCCTCCCGGTCAAGCTGCAGAGCATCGGGGCCTATCTTTCGCTCCAGCAAAAAGGTTTCGGGACTTTCTGTCAGGCCCACCTCTCCGAAGATTCTGGAGTCATCAAAGGCCAGCTTGTGGCCCTTTTCGAAGAAGACCAGCAGACGGGTATGGCCTGGCTCCTCCGCCCCCCTTTCCAGATAGATCAGCCTTCCTGTGAGGCCCAGATGAAGGGCCAGCCAGAGCGAATCGTGCAGCTTTAAAAATAGCCTCTTGCCATGCCGGCGCACGCAGCTAAACTGCTGTCCAGCCAACTCCTCAGCCAGCCTCTCTGCCGCTACTTTGGAGAGGATGCGCTCATCTTTGACCTCTGCCGCCCGGATGGTCTGGAAGAGAGAGGTGGCCTGCAAATACCTACGCACCATCTCCACCTCAGGAAGTTCAGGCATTTATCTTCGCTCCGAGGCCATCAGATATCCTCCAAAGCCCGCACCCCAGAGGATCACCGGATAGACAATCATCCTTTCCATGCCGCCTGGCCCCATTCCCAGGTAGATCTCAAGCACAAACAAAACCAATGAGGCCAAAGTCAAACCGCCCAGGATGATGACTACAATGGAAAACGGAAATCTGATCAGGGCAAAGGAGAAGATCTGTGTTATTCCGCCAAATAGAAAAGTAATGCCGGCGGAGATCTCGTGGTAAGGGCTAAAATTTTCGGGGAAAAGGCCGACGCCCACTGCACCCACGCCAGTCAAGCTCAATAGAAATGTGAAATAGTATTTTTTATGAAATGAGTGAAATGCAATTGCAGAGAAGATGATCATCAGGCCCAGAACGATAATGGAGCTATTGAAGAATGCAGCTGTAAAGCCGATTCCGAGATCGCTTATCATATTTTCAGAAATGCTGTAGCCGGGATAAAGCGCCTCAGAGATGAGCATGAAGATAAAAAATTGAGAAGCACCGACGAAGGAAAGCAATCCTGCTATTCTTTTTGAGTACATAGATGATAGTAAAATAAGCAAAATAATATATAAAGTTTCTGTCTTATCCGTCGCATCCTCGCTCAAGTGTTCTCAGATATTGATGGCCCTTCTGACGGCACCTCTTGCCTCCTTGAGGCAATCAGAAATGACCGAGAGCAATAGCCGGGAGCAAAGCCCTAGAGCACAGCTTTATCGAGAGCGTCTTTGCAGCCGCATGACCTTTCCTCAGGAACTTTTTGCGCCGCCTGGTAGATTATCTCCCGAACATTCTCCTGAAACTTGTCCATAAAATCGCCGATATCAGAGACCGCGAGGTCAGTGCCGCCCGCCATTCCCGCAGCTGGATTGGTGACAATGCATAGCGTGGCATAGCATAAAGCTGCCTCCCTGGCCAGTACGACCTCCGGATAGCCGGTCATGCCCACCACATCCCCGAACTGACGCATCATCCTTATCTGAGCGGGCGACTCCAGATGAGGGCCCTCCGCACAGACATAGACGCCCTCTGCAACCTGATGTCCAAGCGAGCGGGCTGCCTCGGCTAAAGAAGCACGAAGCACAGGGCAATAGGGCTGGCTCATATCTACATGAACAGCCTTTTCCTCAAAGAAAGTATTGGATCTGTATTTGGTAAACTCCACAAAGTCGCTGGGCAAAAAGATGCTGCCCAGGGAGTGCCCGGCCATGCTGCCCACGGTGTTGGTGGAGATGACTGCACTTGCGCCCGATCCCCTGGCAGCGGAAATGATGGCCCGGTAGTTGACTTTGTGAGGAGGGAGGTGGCAGTCTCCATGGCGGGAGATAAAAGCTACCTTGACCCCCTTCATTCTGGAGCGGATGATGGGGACTCTGCCATAGGGCGTCTCCACCTCGTCCGCCAGCCCCTCCATGGCAAAGCCCAGACCTCCGATGACAGCCAGATCAGAATTCATAAGAAAAACTGGGCTCGTATCTTTAAAACACTTATTGCTGCAATGAGAAAAAATGGGAGGGAAAGTTTTCGGCTCTTAAAAAATTGTGAAGCAATAAGGAAGAATTGCTTCATGGATTTTCTTTGAGCTTAACCTGGATTTCCAGCTCCTTTTTGATAAATTTGTACTGCACTTCTATCTTAATCGGCTGCATAGGATCGACACCAAGGGACCAGGTGCTCGCTGATGCCACTACCCTGCCTCCTGCCTCAATCTCCTGAGCCAATTCTCTGAACAGAGTTGCAGCTTCCGAAATGGTCAAATAGAACTCTTGCTCAAACTTTTCAGGGCCTGTTGGACTGCCGACGGATTTTCCCATTCGTCCTGTAATATTTACCATTTATCTCACCCAGGACATCATTGGCTTTATCGCATAAATGATTTATGAAAATGCACAAAAAAATAGGAATAGACTGATGTAGGACAGCGATTTAGTTCAGATCCATAAAAGAAAAGTAATTTAGATCGGCGGCATGAGCGGCGGGCGGAAGACGCCCTTCTCTGTGATCAGTCCGGATACCAGCTCCAGGGGCGTGGCGTCGAAAGCCGGATTGTAAACATCGATGCCCCGGGGTGCGAGGCGCGTGCCTGCCAGGGTACAGATCTCCTCAGCATCGCGCTCCTCCACGACAATATCTCCTTCTTCATGCATGCGGTCAAAGGTAGAGAGCGGCGCGGCCACGTAGAATGGGATCTTGTGATATCGGGCCAAAACAGCATGACTGTAGGTGCCGATCTTGTTGAAGACGGCATCTCTGGTGATGCGGTCGGCTCCCACGATGACCTTGTCGATTTTGCCCTTCCTCATCAGGCTGCCGGACATACTGTCACAGATCAGCGTAACCGGAATTTCATCTTGAGACAACTCCCAGGCAGTCAGGCGCGAGCCCTGATGCAAAGGCCGGGTCTCGCAGGCATAGACATGAATCTGCTTGCCTGCAGCAACTGCGGAGCGGATGACTCCCAGAGCCGTGCCCCAGCCCACGCAGGCCAGCCTTCCTGCATTGCAGTGGGTGAGGACATTGTCGCAGTCATCCAGAAGTCTAGCCCCGTACTTTCCAAGAAGCTTATTGATGCGGATATCCTCCTCAGCGATCTCCTCCGCCTCACAAAGAGCTGCCTTACGAATGTCCTCAGCAGTCTCCTGTAGAGCCGCCGCCCGCATCGCCCTATCCACGCCCCAGGAAAGGTTTATGGCTGTGGGCCGGGAGGCCTTGATCATATCAGCGGCATTCTCCAGCTCGGCCATCATCTCCAGGGCATTGGAAGCCCCGGAGAGATCTGCAGCCAGCGCTACCCCATAGGCACCGGCTGCCCCCAGTGCCGGAGCGCCGCGCACGCGCAGGGACTTGATAGCTTCGATGAGCTGTCTGACGCTTTTCATGCAAAGAGGCATAAGCTCGCCAGGCAGAATGGTCTGATCGATCAGCCAAAGGCCGCCATCCCACCAGATGGTCTTCGATTCGCACATGCTCAAGAAAAGATCACCATAAGCAATACAGACATGCTGGTATTATTATTTTTGCGTCATCGATTCGTGCAATCCTTCAAAGCCGGATGATATGGATTGAGTCTGACCACCCCACCTAAAAGAGAGCTTTTTATAGTTAGAGCCGCTTAATTTAAGAGCTTTTACCCTCTTGCCGAGATGAGAAATCATTCTCAATAAGTCTGGAATTTGCTTGGGGTATGCATATACTGATAGCTATAAACACTGTGAAAATATGGGAACTGCCAAATATGCCGGCCTGCAAAGATCGCCTGGGCCCCTCTACAGGCCTTTGCTTAGTCCTATGCTTGCTGATCCTGACGGACCTTGGCACGATATCAGCGGGAGCTGAGGAGGTCCGGCCTCAAATTCTTATCCTCAACTCCTACTCACATGCCAATTCCTGGGTACATGATGAGATGGATGGCTTCATGCAGGTCTACCACAGAGAGCTGCCTGGCGCCCCCGATCCCATGATCGAGTACATGGACTGCATGCAATATCCAGAAAAAGATTACCAGAGATGTCTTCTCGACCTATATCGCTATAAATTTTCGAAACGAAAGCTAGACCAGGTCATCGTTTTCGACAGCCCGGCTATGGCCTTTGCCCTCGAACACCGAGAAGAGCTTTTTCCGGAAGCTTTTCTTATCTTTGCCCGTACCAACATAGATACCAATCCAATGAACCTCACCGGGGAAAGGATCACAGGCACGCTACAAAATATAGAGATCGCCGGCACGCTGCAGGCAATGCTACAGCTTCATCCCCATGCCGATCAGGTTCTTGTGGTGCTGGACGACACTGAAACAGGCAATGTCTTGAGAGATGAGCTGGACGAACTGAGCCCTCTTTTTAAAGACAAATTGAGCTTGTCGGTGCTACAGGTGCCAAGGGGTGGCAATATGAGCCAGGTGCTCTTCACAGTGGAAGCTCTTGACAACAGCAGCCTTGTTCTCTGCGGCCTTTTTAACAATGATGGAAATTGCATGGTATGTAACTCCAGCGAGGCCACCGCCCAAATCTGCTCTCACAGCCGGGTGCCAGTCTACGGCCTATGGGACTTTCAGCTAGGGCAAGGCATTTTGGGAGGCGAACTGTTATCCGGGCGAGTTTTAGGAGAGAGCGCAGCTGCTCTGGCGGTGGGTGTTCTAAATGGAGATAAAACGCCCATAACGCAAAATCGTTCTCCGACACTGGAATTTGATCGGAAGCAATTGGAGCGCTTCGGCATTTCAGAGCAGTCCCTGCCTCAGGGAAGCGAGGTGTTCAATTTTCTACCATCAATTTTTGAGAAGTATAATTCATTAATCCTGGCACTGGCTACCATGCTCCTCTCCATTGTCCTTGGGCTCATCACTATCTCGGCCCTGGCTATTAGACAGCGATCCGGAACAGAGAAAGAGCTGAAAGAGAGCGAGCAAAAGTACCGGGAGCTTTCCGTTCAGTTGCCTCAAACCACATTTGAGCTGGACGCTCTAGGCAATCTGATATTTCTTAACAGCTTTGGATGCCGGGTACTTGGCTATACCCATGATGATCTCCTGGCAGGATTGAGCATCCTCCAGATTGTGGCTGAGGATGATAAGGAGAATTTGAGTGAGGATATCAAGCTGGCAATGCAGGGAAATCCACAGGTAAAAGAATACCGGCTCAAAAAGAAGGATGGCAGTACCTTTCCAGCAATTGCATATTCGATACCAACAGTTAAAGAGGGCCGGACAGTAGGGCTTAGAGGGATCTTTCTGGATATCTCCGAACGCAAGCGAACTGAGCTGGCTCTAAAAGAATCAGAGAACAAGTTCAGGGTGCTGGCAGAAAAGTCTCTTGTCGGAGTATATATCGTTCAGGACTGGAAGTTTAAATACGTCAATCCCAGGTTTGCAGAGATGTTTGGATATAGTGTTGAGGAAATGATATCTAAAATGAGCCCCCGGGACATAGCACCGGCGGATGATTTGGAAAAAATTGAAGTTGGAATTCAAAATAAAAGCACCGGCGAAAATGGATCACTTTACTATGAGATCACGGGGATGACCAAAAAAGGTGAGTTGGTTAATATCCTGGTTTTCGGATCGATGACCACCTATGAGTCCAGGCCGGCTGTCGTAGGAACAGCACTGGATATAACCGAAAGAAAGCATATCGAAGAGGACCTGATGAGGGCCAAGGAGGCGGCAGAGGCTGCGGCCAGGGCAAAATCAGAGTTTCTGGCAAATATGAGCCATGAGATCAGGACACCCATGAATGCAGTCATAGGAATGACCAGCCTCATTTTAGGCACAAAGCTCAATTCAGAGCAGAAGGAATATCTCGAAACCATCAAAAATAGCGGTCAGTCCCTCCTATCCATCATAAACGATATCCTTGACTTCTCCAGGATTGAGAGAGGGAAGATAGATCTGGAAAGCCGCCCCCTTAAATTAAAGTCTTGCATTGAAGAATCAATAAACCTCATATCCTCCCTGGCCCAGCAAAAAGGCCTGAAGCTTCAATATACCGCAGAAGGCGATATCCCTGAAACAATTGAGGGCGATGAATCAAGGATTCGCCAGGTCCTGGTAAACCTGCTCTCCAATGCAGTGAAGTTCACAGAAGAAGGTGAGATAAAGGTCAGGGCAAAAGCATCTAAACTTGCCGATAACAACTATGAGATACACATCTCAGTTAGAGATACCGGGATTGGCATATCTCAGGAGACACTGAGCAGGCTTTTCCAGCCATTTTCGCAGGCCGATGCATCTACCTCCAGAAAATATGGCGGAACCGGTCTTGGGCTGGCCATAAGCAAGAGGCTGGTAGAGCTAATGGACGGGAGGATCTGGGTCGAGAGCGAGGAGGGCAGGGGAAGCACATTTCACTTCACAATTCTGGCCAAAGAATCGATCATTCCGGTCAATAAGGCATTGCCAATCCCCACGCACCGGGATCAGCCAAAGCAAAACAAGGATCGATCCATTCTCCTGGCCGAGGACAACATGGTCAACCAAAGGATGACCATCCTCATGCTTAAAAAACTTGGATATAAAGCAGATAAGGTGGCCAACGGCCTCGAGGTCCTCAAGGCACTGGAAAGCCAATCCTACGACCTGATCCTGATGGACGTGCAGATGCCCGATATGGACGGCCTGCAGGCCACCAGAGAGATACGCAAGCGATGGCCATTAGATGGCCCTAAAATTGTGGCTTTGACGGCTCATGCCATTGCAGGAGATAGGGAAAAATGTCTTGAGGCGGGCATGGACGATTATCTATGCAAACCAATCAATCTCGAAGATCTTAAGGTAACTTTGGAGCGTGCTTTTCTTAATTAATTTATTATTAATATGAATTAACTTATTATCCCTAATGCGATCTCCAATAAAACAATAATTAATGGAATTATGATAATTAAAGTTACATATAATAACTCATAAGTGCCAAAAGGCCATTCACACATTTGATTTAATTTATCTTGCACGAGGAATATATCCTTTAGGTGCGATACATTCTCATCAGTTGGAACTTTAAATGATCCATCCATCGCGGCCCTCAGTTGAGATGAGAACAGCTCAATTTTTTCTTTCTTAGTTGAGATCATCATCATATGTATGCTATACTGGGGCAGGATGAAATATGCAAAAAGCAATAGCGCAAAGCTTAGAAACCAAAATATCATCTGCAAGGATGAAAACTGAGGGGGAACAATGATGTGGAAAAAACCCCATACAACATATACGCTGGCTGCACATATAGTGAACTTCGAGTAGAGCGTGCCGATGACGTGAAAATCCGAATATAAAGCATCAATGCATAGTGGCAATGTCCCAATTTTATGCACGGTGAGCGCAGTCATAATTAAAATATATAATCCGGTACCTTCCAGATAAACCGCCAAATAGTATCCTAATTTAAAAATGAATAAAGACATGCTGGATTCGAATGACACCGCATGGTAATCGATGCCCGCTATGTGAACAAAAAGAATAAAAATTATCGCAAATAAAATCATTCCTCTGTCGTTGAATATGTCAGCCTCCTGCTTTCGGCATGTTTCAATTATGTCTGCCTTTGGCAGGTCAACTATGCTAATCAAAATATCCTCAAGCGATTCTATTTTATTGTGCGTCCAACTGATAATCATGCCCTCTAAGGCAATTATAATGGAAATAATTAAGAAAGCATCCATATAACGATATGTTTTTTCAAATAGCAGCAAAATTAGAGATGAAATCAATAAAAAAGTAAATGAAAATAGAAGCCATCCCAGATAATAAGGGAGCGGAATTAAAGATATAAGCTTCACTAGATGTGTCTTATTGGATTGCCTTTTTGGATCTAAAATGCTGCAATACATAATTTGAGGCTACCACGCAGATTATGTTGAGTTATTACCTAAAACGTTATATATAATTATATTTTGATATATTCCGAATCGCATCTTATCGACTTTACAGGATACGAAACAAATAATTCTTAATCGATCTTGTCCCGGCAGAATCCAGAACCGATTGTCCTAAAGGGCCCGCTATGAGTCACCACCCAGCAACTGCCTTGTTATCGCCATTTTCGGTCTTGAACTGGTAGAGGATTGAAGTAAAGGAGTTATAATATATATTTTTTCCTGCGAGCGATAATACATCTTCTTTAAGCTAATATATAACATATTTAAAAATATATAATTCGCATTCGATGAGAGTTATATAGATCTAAGAAATTATATACGAAAGAATATAATAACATATAAGAAGATAGAATCCTGTTTTTGTATCTTGATTCTGGTTGTATCGAATTTGAAAGACAATTGCCACAGGACACAAAAACATAATAGATTAATAAGTCTGGCATTTAGTGTATTATCATCTTCTCCTACAATTCAATTAAGAGCGAGCACGACCCACTCCCTTTTCCTTTCCCGCGTGCATGTTGGTGAAAGGAAAAGTCCCCAGTAAATGAAGGCCCAGGCCGACCAGATTTGACTGAGAGGACGGAAATGACTTCAATGAGGAAAGCATGATCCGGGAAAATGAGTTGAGGCAAGAAAAGGTCTTGCCAGGTCGAAATTCATACAGCACAAGGCCAGGGGTTCTAATGAATGAATTTGAAGACATTAAAACCATTGAAGACTTAGAGAAAGTCTCCAGAGAAGCCATCTGGCAAGATTTCGAGAGACTGGCCGCTTTTATCTTTGCAGAGAATGACTTTCATGTCAAGACCAACATAGTCAAAACGTCAAACAAAAAAAGAAGACAATTTGATGTTATCGCCATGAAAAACAACAAGACATTCCTGATCGAATGCAAGAAATGGTCATGCAACCGCTACAGATTATCAGCATTGAAAGCAGCAGTCAAGAAACATAAAGAAAGATGCGAATTTTATAAGAACTTAACCAATGAAGAACCGATACCAATTATTGTCACCCTAATCGAAGAAGAGATTCTATACTATGAAGAAGTTCCAATTGTCCCTATTTCAAGGCTCAACTCATTTATAAACGAAGAAGATAAAATTATAAATGATTGGACAACGCAGCCATGCCAACCGGAGTGTTTTTATTTGGATGAATGACCATGATCGAAAGTAAGGCTAAACAGGGCCGACTATTCTTCATCGATAATATCCGCTGGCTCATGATCGTCTTCGTGGTCATGACCCATGCAGCAGTAACTTATTCCAGCATAGGGATGTGGTATTATATCGAGCCAGCCAAGCTCGATACCTTCTCTCTTGCCCTCTTCGGGATTTACCAGTCATTCACCCAGGCGTATTCCATGGGCCTTCTCTTCCTGATCGCCGGCTATTTCGTGCCCGGTTCATTTGACCGCAAAGGATTTGGCAGGTTCTTGAGGGGACGTGCTGTGAGGCTGGGCATTCCCACCCTCATCTACATGCTCTTCATCAATTCAGCAATCAATTACTGCATTCTAGCCTTCGAATGGACAAAGCCTCGCCCATCGGCAGGCAAGTATTTTATGCATTATATTCAAAGCTGGGATTTCCTGAGCGGCTCGGGGCCGATGTGGTTTGCCCTCGCTCTTCTCATCTTTTCGGCGACATATGCTGCTTTCCGGCTAATTCTGCATACTTCGCACAGCCGGGAAAAGCTGCAGCCAGGCGGAAAGCTTCCCGGACATTTGGCTGTTGCCGGGCTTGCTCTCCTTATTTCGGTGTCCGCTTTCGCCATACGGTTGGTTCAGCCCATAGGCACAGACCTGATGAACATGCAGCTCGGCTTCTTTTCCCAATACATCATACTTTTTATCACGGGAATTATCGCCTACCAGAAGGACTGGCTGGTCAGGATTCCATATTCGTTTGCCATGGTATGGTTTAAAGCTGAGCTTATCGGCGGATCGATCCTCTGGCTGGCCATAATGGTCCTGGGAGGCGGAGTTTCCGGCGATTTCTCAAAGTACGCCGGAGGGCTCTACTGGCAAAGTGCAGCCTATGCTCTTTGGGAATCATTTTTCTGCGTGGGCGTCTGCCTTGGACTCATTGTACTCTTCAGAGAGCACTTTAACGAACAGGACAAATTGGCGAAATCGTTGTTTGATAATTACTTCTCCGTATATCTCTTCCACCCACCTATCCTGATCCTTGTCACACTGGCTTTGAAGGAATTTTCATGGCACCCAATTATCAAGTTCGCAGTATCATGTGCCATGGCTATTCCAATCTGCTTTTTGGCCAGTCACCTTATCATCAGGCGAATTCCACTTCTGAAAAGAGTCCTGTAAAATTGGCTACTGGGCATGGACATCGAATTCCAACGCAGATAACTAATATTGGCTCTTCGCCATTTCCAGTGGCTAACCTGAGGTTACTGCAGTTTCCATCTGCAAGTTTAGTCGCTTTGTGCGTTCTTTGTGAG
>JAFGNK010000193.1 GCA_016927055.1 Methanotrichaceae archaeon
GGAAATATTATATTAAGTTTTGCAGTGAACTATAATTGAAGATATCTCTGTGATTTATTCTCAGGAGCCCTCTCTTACCGAGAACTGGACGGTTGCAGACGATCTCATCTTTGAGGTAGCAATCAATGGCTCGAGCCCATCCCAAGCTCAAGAAAAGATTCTGGGGAACATATCTTCCCAGGTATCCAATGACCTCAACCTTTCGGCGGTTTATGCAGAAAACCTGAGCAAATGTGTGATTGAGATTCCAAGAGTTCTGGACGGCCTCGCGGGAAGATACGTGCCGCCCAAGGTGGCCAATGACCCTATCAGAAATCCGGATGCTCTGCCCACCGGCAACAACTTCTACTCCTTTGACTCCCGGCTCATTCCCGGCGAAGAGGCCTGGATAGTAGGCAGATCCCAGGCAGAAGATCTGATCGCTCAATATCAGCACGAACATAATGGATCCTACCCCCAGAAAACGGCTTTCGTTCTCTGGGCGGTGGAGACCATGAGGCACCAGGGCGTGGTCGAGTCGGAGATATTCCAGCTGCTGGGAGTAAAGCCGCTATGGGACTCTAAAGGCAGAATCTCAGATGTGGAATTGATACCCTGCGAGGAGCTGGGACGGCCGAGAATAGATGTGCTCATCACCGCTTCCGGTTTATACAGAGATACCTTCCCGGATAAGATGTATCTCCTGGACAGGGCCGTCCGCCTGGCTGCAAAAGCCAACGAAACCGCTCCAAATTACGTTAAAGAAAGCTCCGAAGATATACTGGATCAATTACTGGCCAGCGGATATAACCAATCCGAGGCTGAGAGCCTCTCCTCGGCCAGGATATTCTCAGAGGCCCTGGGAACCTATGGCACAGGTCTACCCAATGCGGTTTCCGCCAGCGACACCTGGGAGAACGATACCAGGCTGGCAGATCTCTACATCAGCCGAGTGAGCAACGTCTATAGCGCCGACCGTTGGGGCGACCCGGAAAAGGATCTCTTTAGCCAGAACCTGGCCGATGTCGAGGTAGCGGTTCACAGCGACAGCTCCAACCTCTACGGAGCAATAGACAACGATGATTTCTTCCAGTACCTGGGCGGACTCTCCCTGGCCATAAGATCAATCTCAGGAGAGGACCCCGACCTTTACGTAACCAACCTGAGAGAGCCGGGTGGGGCCAAGATGGAGAGTCTTGATAGCTATTTCAGGAGGGAACTTGCCGCCCGCTATTTCAATCCCAAATGGATTGCCGGGATGCAAGAGCACGGATATGCCGGTGCCAGGGAGATGGACAAATTTGTGGAGAACCTGTGGGGCTGGGAAGCAACCGTTCCCGATCTGGTAACGGAATCCATGTGGAACGAGGTCCATGATGTCTACATACAAGACAAGTACCACATGGGATTAAAAAAGTTCTTTGACCAAAATAATCCATATGCTTACCAGGCCCTGTCGGGAAGACTGCTGGAGACAGCCAGAAAGGAGCGATGGCATCCTACCGAGGAGGTTAAAAAAGAGATGACAGAGCAGTACGAGCAATCGGTAGAAGACTACGGTGTCACCTGCTGCCATCACACCTGCGGCAACCTGGCTTTGCAGGAGTACATGCAAGGTGTTTTGCCCTTGCCAGAACCTGAAAAATCCAGCCGCACCAGCAGCAGTTCCAGCAAATCCTCGTCGCACAAACATTCCTCTGCTAGTGAAAAAACGGCCAGTTCCAACCAGACCCAGCCCGCCGGCATCGGGACTACCACCACGAAGCAGCCGGTGGAGACTGAGCCGGAACAGAGCGATGGCGAGGTAAAAGGATTCGTGATGGAAGCCGCAGAGCTGCAGAGTTCAAGTCCCTCTATCTCCGGCGCGCCTCTTATGGGAATCGCCCTGGTGCTGCTCGCCCTCTTAGTGATAGCGGCAGGTTTCAAAAGAAAGAGTTGATGAACACCACATCAGTTCATCACTTACTCTTTTTCCGTTCATATTTTAGAGAATGGGTCAAGTAAGATTGTTCTTGAAAACTCATTGCTTGCGCAAGAGTTAAATCCAATAAAGTTGCCTTCGAATCAGCAAAGTTTAGTAGGTGTCTTTATTGGATCTTACATGGATTTCCATCTCTGGCGTGCTGATCGGAATTCTAGTCTTCGCCCTCAAGGTCAGCTTGGGGTGCGGTCTGGCCAGCCTGAACCGCCGTGAAATGCTTTCTATCGCTACAGGATACCTGATAATCTCCCTTTTCATGGGCATGGCCATCGAGCTGATACCGGAAAATGCGCTGGCTGCGGCTTTAAATGCCGGAGTGACAATGCACCTTGCCGTTGCCCTGCTACTGGTAGCTCTGGGAGTCATGACCGCCAGAAAATGGAACAACCATCATCATGACATATCCAGGAAGACCTTTTGGGTCTTATCCATGCCCTGTCCGGCCTGCCTGGCAGCCAGCTTCATCTCCTGCAGCTTTCTGGCCGGGCTTGTTGATATCGACCCCTGGAAAATCGGCGCCCTGGTGGGCATTCTCTTCTTCTTTTGCATTGCCGTCTTCTCCACGGCACTGGGACGAATCAAAGGGACGCCTTCATCTCTCGGAAACGCCATGATCTTTCTCGGCATCTTCTATATTCTATCCATTCTTCTCATTCCGGCATACCTCAATTCCCAGAAGATCAATTTCATCTCCATCAGCCCCCCACTGGCCGACACTGGCCTATCTTATCTCATGATATTGTCACTCATGGCTCTGGGATTTCTGGGTAGAAGATGGGGGGTCTCCTTCTGAGCCTTTATGAGGCCAGTGTAGAGCTGCTCTATATTTTCTCGACCGCATTCCTCTATCCGGTCATACTGAGCCTTTTGCTCCTTTTTGCCTGGTCTTTGGCCCAGCTGGGGTCCCTGATAAACGAGTACACCACCAGACACAGGAGCCTGGCAGAACTGGAAGATATCAGCCTTAATGCGGCCCATATGAGCCGGGAAGGCAGGACCAAAGAGGCCTCAGCAGCTCTCAAGAGCTACAAATGCCCCCGCCTGCTTTCCCTGGCCCTTGAGCAGACGGGCCGCTCTTTAGAGATGGGGCTCTTTGCACTCAAGTTCGAGAAGATCCTGCAGGATGTTGAGCTATCCATGGCAAAGGCCCTTGAGCCCGTAAGAATTGGAGTTAAAGTAGGGCCCATTTTAGGGCTGATGGGCACTCTGATTCCCATGGGCCCCGCCTTGATAGGCCTATCCCAGGGAGATATCAAATCCCTGGCCGATAACCTGGTGATAGCTTTTGCTACCACAGTCATCGGGCTGGTGGTGGGAGGTGTATGCTACGCCACGATGGTGATCAGGACCAGATGGTACCGGCAGGACCTGAGCGACCTGGAATACGCGGTAGACATCATTAGGGGCAAAAGGGATGAGACGACGTAGGTTGGGACTTTTAGGCGACCCGGAGGATGAAGATCCCATGAGCGGGGTGGCCAATCTCTTTGATACAGCCATGGTCTTTGCGGTAGCCCTCCTCCTGGCGCTTGTCGTCTCATACAATATTCCGGAGCTGCTCCAGCCCGAGACCAATGTGACCATCGTCAAAAATCCGGGCGATCCTAATATGCAAATCATAATCAAGGACATGGACCAGATCCAGGTCCTAAACATGACAGAAAAGATTGCCGGTGGTCAGGGCACCAGGATGGGAGCAGCCTACCAGCTGGAGAGCGGCCAGGTGGTATATGTTCCGGAAAATGCTACAAATACCGTCAATCGGTGAGGCGGGAGAAGATGGGCGCCAGGCCCCGGGTTCACACGTCAAGTTTAAGCTGTCAGCGATTTTAACATTAGTCTATGTTGCAAGATCTCCGGCTGACCATTGTGGTTGAGAATTCCGCCACCCATCGCAATTCTGCCTGGGCAGCGCATGGATTGTCCATCTTTTTGGAGTTGGGCTGTGGCTCTGAAAAGATGAAGCTGCTCCTGGACACAGGCGCCTCTTCGGAGGTGATGCTGCATAATGCCGATGCTTTGCATATCGACCTTGAACATCTCGATCTGATCTGCCTCAGCCACGGCCATTACGATCACACGGGAGGCCTGATGGGCATCCTGCAGCGCCTGAACAGCAGAATATGCATCCTGGCCCATCCTGATATCTTTGCGCCCAAGCTGAAAGACAGGCCCGCACTCAAGTTCATAGGCCCGCCCTTCACACGAACAGAGGCCGAGGCCGCAGGTGCGATCATGCTCGAAGCCCGCGGGCCGGTAGCAATATTGCCGGAGGTCATGACCACAGGTGAAGTGCCACGCATCGAGCCCTTTGAGAAGGTGGAAGGATTCTGGACTATCAAGGATGGCCAGTACTGCCTGGACAGCATCCCCGACGACCAGGCCCTGGCGATCAACATGCATGGCAAGGGCTTAGCCGTCATCACCGGCTGTGCTCACGCCGGAATCATCAATACCATCAAGCAAGCCCAAAAGATCACAGGTATAGAGGAGCTTTATGCCGTAATAGGAGGCTTTCACCTTATGGATGCCGATGAAAAGCGCATAGAAGCTACGGCAGAGGCACTAAAGCAACTTGATCCCACCATCGTCCGGCCGGGACACTGCACAGGACACAAGGCCGTCTGCCGGCTGCAGGAGGCTTTGGGCGGCAGATGCCGGCCCCTGGCTGTGGGAGACTCAATACAGCTCTAAAAATACAGGAAGGTGTAAAAGAATGATAATATTCGGACCGGTGCCCTCCCGGCGGCTGGGCAGAAGCCTGGGCATAAACAACATACCTGCCAAGATATGCACATATTCCTGCGCTTACTGCCAGGTGGGCAGGACC
>JAFGNK010000194.1 GCA_016927055.1 Methanotrichaceae archaeon
AGTGCACGGTTGAGATTGGTGATGAGAATATCCTGAGTGTCGATGGCAGCTTGGTGGCGGAAGAGATCGCCAGGTCTCTGGAGAAAAAGGGAATAATGAAGATGAAAGGAAATACGATAAAGTGGAAGGCCTAGCTCATTTTCACTGGTTGCGATATTTCTTCGAGAAGAGATTTCAATGTGAGCATGAGAGCGCCTTAGGTATCGGGCCGGGTCTCATCCAGAGGGACGGAGGATTTGATAATAGGCTTAAGCCACTGGTTAGGCCCGCCAGGCAGACATGGGCACGCGCGTGATGGGGCGCAGGAAAGATTTGCAGCGACCATCTTGGCTGCCGTACTGCCAGAGCAGCCAACCGCATTAAGTTCGTGCAAGATAACAACGGCCAGCACGCAAACTCAGCAACACCTGAGCAAACCTTTATCTCCTATTACCTCTTCTCCCCTCTAGTTCCGGAATGTGACCCTTTGGTCGAACCGGCAAAGGTGAAAAGAAATGAAGTCTTTTTACGGTTATATCAGTGATGCCTGGTCCTCTCCTCGAGAGGGATATGTAGGCGAACTGCGGCAGAGCAGGCTCAAGGCCTGGCGCCAGGATAGCACAGTGCAGAGGATTGATAGGCCCACCCGGCTGGACAGGGCGCGGGCGCTAGGCTACAAGGCCAAGCAGGGCATTATTGTGGCACGTGTAAAGGTAAGACGAGGTGGCCGCCGCATGTCCCGTTACAAGAGAGGCAGACAGACCAGCAAGATGGGCGTGAACAGCATGAGCATGGGCAAGTCCATCCAGAGAATCGCTGAGGAGCGGGCCGGCAGAAGGTACCGCAACATGGAAGTTCTAAACTCCTACTGGGTGGCTGAGGACGGCAAGCAGAAGTTCTACGAGGTCATTTTAGTTGACCCATGCGCTCCATCCATCATGAATGATAAGAACCTGAACTGGGTCTGCAATGATGTTCATCGCGGCAGGGCCGTGCGCGGCAAGACCAGCGCCGGTCGCAAGGGCAGAGGCCAGAGGCACAAGGGCTTTGGCACCGAGAAGACTCGCCCCGGCATCAGAGCCCATGACGGCAAAGGAAAGTAAATCATCGGCAAGTGATTGACAAGTGATTGACAAGGTCTCTTTCCGGGCCTTTGTGGCAGCAACGGAAGACGAGGGTCGCGTGCGCGAGGCGCTCGCTGTCTTCGTTCCTCTGGACAGGATATCCCTAGTCACTGCAGAGGGTCATTTTGGAAACGAGATAAAAATACTCGAGGCGGTCTTGCGAAAGAGAGAGGCTGCTGCATTCTTTCAAATTCTCCGGGAGCAGCTCCCTGCCGAAGACCTGCAAAGGCTTCGCCGCGAGATCCCGGAGAGGCTGGAAGGGGAAAGCCACTTTCACCTGCGCCTGGACAAGCAAGCTGCTTACAAAGGCCTGCTGCGCCTGACCGACTCCAAGGATGCCCTGGACACAACAATTCTCGTCAAGACCTACCCCGCCCGGCGCGAGTCGGCCTTGAAGATCATCAGCGAGCTCATATGAGCTTTTACGAATGCGTTAGAGCCTTTCCCGAAGGATCAGCCTCAGCCAGCCGCATGGCTCTAACTGCAAAGGGTCTGGGCTATCAGGGCATTATAATCTGTAACCGGGAGCCTAATAGGCTCTTCATGCCTCAGGCAGCTGATCGGATCAAGGGCATTGAAGTTGCTATCGGCACACAGGTGGTAGCATCTGACGCTAAGGCTCTGAAAAACCGCATCCTAGCTCATCGGGCCAGGTATCCATTTCTCGTGGTCCGAGGAGATACGGAGGGGACAATCCGGATGGCCTGTGAAGACCCCAATGTGGACCTTCTCATGCATCCCTGCGACGTTCGCCGCCCTTTGGGCATTGCCACCGCGCGAGCTGCCAGGCTAAATCAGGTCTCTATAGGTTTTGATCTGAGCCCTATGCAGCATCTGCGCGGTAGCTCGCGTGCTCGCTGGCTGGAGGCTGTTCGCCGCAATCTGCTGCTCGTGAGAAAGTTCGAGCTGCACCCGGTTATAACCTCCAGCGCGAATTCTCACCTTGACTTGCATTCCCCCCGTGACCTGGTCGCTATGGCACAGGTGGCCGGCTTTGAGCAGGATGAGGCAAAGGAAGCTTTGCGCCGGCCAGCAGAGCTGCTGGCACTCAATCGCAGAAAATGGATGAGCCCGGGAGTTGAGCTTCTTTGAGAAGCAGACTTCCCGTGCTCAGAGGCCGAAGAAGGTACATGGTCTTCGAGCTGCAATCTGAAAGCGAAATTCAGCCCAAAGATCTGGTAAGCGAGATTTACTCATCTCAGTTTTCCCTTTTCGGCGATCAGGGAGCAGCAAAAAACCGGCTCAAATTGATAGCCTTCAATGGTCGCTACGGCCTGATGCGTTTTTCCCATACCCATGTCCAGGAGACACGAGCGACATTGGCCACGGTTCATTCCATTCATGGGGTCCGAGTCGCGCTCCATACAAAAGGCGTCTCGGGAACAATCAAATCCGCTACAGAAAAGTATTTACCAAGACTGGGTAAAATATATGCTGAAAGCGACGGAAGAAGAATCGAGCTGAAAGACGTTTCCGGGTGTATTATCCGCACCCATGGTGTAAAAGTCGATCTCTGTCCGGACGATCGCAATAAGAGCATAGGATCAGACACTCAATACCTGGGGCTGACCTCTTTTGATTTAAGTGGAGGACACGAGGATGCAGATGGCACCGCAGATGGGTTATGATAGGGCTATTACCGTATTCAGCCCTGACGGCAGATTATTTCAAGTTGAATATGCCCGTGAGGCCGTGCGGAGAGGAACCACGGCTGTGGGCATCAAGGCAAAAGACGGCGTGGCTGTTCTGGTGGACAAGAGAATCACCAGCAGGCTCATGGAGCCTAAATCCATTGAGAAAATCTTTCAGATAGACACGCACATAGGCGCAGCCACATCAGGCCTGGTAGCAGATGCCAGAGTCCTGATCGACAGAGCCAGGGTAGAGAGCCAGATAAACCGGCTGGTCTACGATGAGCCCATTGGAGTTGAGGCCCTGGCCAAGAAGATCTGTGACTTCAAGCAGCAGTACACTCAGTACGGCGGGGTTCGGCCCTTTGGAACGGCGCTGCTCATCATCGGCGCAGAAGAGGATAGAACTCGCCTCTTTGAGACAGACCCATCCGGGGCTTTATTGGAATACAAGGCCACGGGCATAGGAGCAGGCAGATCGGCCGTAATGGAGGTCTTCGAGGAGAAGTACAGAGAAGACCTGGTCATGGATGAGGCAGTGCTCTTGGGCCTGGAGGCGCTCTACAAGGCAGCAGAAGGCAAGGTAGAGGCAGCCACAACTGAGATAGGCATCATCAAGCTTGGCGACAAGAAGTTTTACAAGCTGACTGAAAAAGAAGTAGCCACATATGTTGAGAGAATGAAAGCAGCCGTCGCCGCCAGCAAAGATGAGAATGGAGAGAAAGGAGAGGCATAGGAATGGTCAGACTGGATGACGCAGTTCCTGCCAGACTCAAGACCCACGGAACAACCTTTGAGGTTTTGGTGGATCCCGATGGAGCCCTGGCCCTTAAGCGAGGAGATAGCGTCAACCTGGAAGATATCCTGGCAGTAGAAGATGTCTTCGAAAATGCCTCCCGAGGAGATCGGAGCCCGGAAGAAGATCTGCAAAAGGCCTTCGGTACTAAAGATGTCCTGCCCATTGCCGAGATTATCGTCAAGAAAGGCGATATCAGCCTGACAGCCGAGCAGCGAAAGCAGTTCATCGAGAACAAACGGCGGCAGGTCATCGAGGTTATAGCCAGAAATGCTATCAATCCCCAGACCAAAACACCTCACCCGCCGGGAAGAATCGAGCAGGCCATGACCGAAGCCCGCGTCAATATCGATCCCACGAAATCTACCGATGAGCTGGTCAAGATCGCCATGAAGGCCATCCGGCCACTCATCCCCATTAGATTCGAAGAGGTTGAGGTAGCGGTAAAAATCCCTCCCGCGTATGCCCCCAAGGCTTACGGCGAAGTCGCAGCTTTCGGCAGGCTCAATCGAGAGGCATGGCAGAACGATGGCTCTTGGATCGGCATCGTCCAGATACCGGCCGGCATGCAGACAGAATTCTACGAACTTATAAACCGGCTGACCAGAGGAGATGCTGAGACGAAGCTTATTAAGCATTGAAGATGGGAGTTAAGAGCGCATGGATCGCAAGGTGGTAGTACCAGGTGATCTTCTCTCTGAGGATGCCAAAAGGTCAGGCGAGGGGACGTATGTAAGAAATGGAAGCGTCTACTCCTTGCTATATGGTCTCGCGAACTTTAGGGACAAGATAAATGTCATACCCCTGGCGGGCAAATATGTACCCGGACCGGGGGACAACGTCATAGGTGTGGTGAAGGATATAACCTTCTCCAATTGGATCGTGGACATAAACTCACCCTACGACGGGCTGCTGCACATCTCTGAATTTCCGAAAAGGATCGAATCGGACGAGATGTCCAAACATTTGCGCATCGGCAGCTCTATTATGACCCGGGTGACGGATGTAGATCCCACTATGAAAGTGGAGCTTACTTTGAACGACAGAAAGCTCGGCCAGATCAAGGCCGGCCAGGTCATCGAGATAAGCCATACAAGAGTTCCCAGGCTAATCGGCAAGGGCGGCTCCATGATCAGCATGCTGAAGAAAGAGGTAAACTGCAACATCTTCGTTGGCCAGAACGGCAGAATCTGGATCAACGGGGGTGCAGAGGATATGGATCTGGCTCTGAAGACCATAACTCTGATTGAGAAGGAAGCCCATACCAATGGTCTTACAGACAGGGTTGTGGACTTCCTAAAAATGGAGAAAGGGGCCAGAAGTTGATCGCTATGGATGAGAGTGATATATCATTTTTCAAAGATGGACTGCGCCTGGATGGCCGAAGGGCAGATCAGCTCCGGCCTATAAAAATCGAGGTGGGAGTCCTGGCCAGAGCAGACGGCTCATGCTACATCGAGATGGGTGGGAACAAGGTCATAGCTGCAGTGTACGGACCCAGGGAAGTGCACCCCAGACACTTGCAGGAAATAACCAGGGCCATTGTGCGCTACCGGTATAATATGGCCTCCTTCTCCGTAGAGGAGCGAAAACGACCGGGACCGGATCGAAGGTCACATGAACTTTCCAAGGTCAGCCGGGAAGCACTGGAGCCCGTAATTCTTACCAGCTTCTTTCCCCGATCGGTCATAGACGTCTTTGTGGAGGTGCTTCAGGCCGATGCAGGAACCAGGACAGCAGGCATAAATGCAGCTGCAGTGGCTTTGGCCGATGCGGGAATCCCCATGAAGAGCATGATATCGTCCTGTGCCGCGGGAAAGGTGGAAGATACCATAGTTCTTGATCCCATGAAAGAGGAGGACAACTTCGGCCAGGCTGACCTGCCCATCGCCATGACTCCTAATGGAGACATCACCTTGATGCAAATGGACGGCAACCTCACCCCGGACGAGTTTCATGGAGCAGTGGAGATGGCCATGAAGGGAGCGAGAGATATCTACGAGCTGCAGAGAAAAGCCCTGGTGGACAAATATAGCAAGATGGTAGAAAAGACAGGACAAGAGGAGGTGCATGCCTGTGACTAATGTCATCTCCGAGATAAAAAAGGACTTTATTTACAACCATCTCCTCAAAGGAGAGAGGGTCGATGGTCGGACCTTTGATCAGTACAGGGAGATATCCATCGAGAGGGATGTAATTCGCAAGGCAGAAGGCAGTGCACTTGTTAAATTGGGCTCCAGCCAGGTGCTGGTGGGCGTGAAGATGCAGCCCGGTGAGCCCTTCCAGGATTCACCTAGCCGCGGCGTCATCATCACCAATGCCGAGCTTGTGCCGCTTGCCTCGCCCTCCTTTGAGCCGGGCCCACCCAATGAGATGGGTATTGAGCTGGCGCGCCTGGTGGATCGCGGCGTGCGCGAATCCAAGGCCATTGATCTGGAGGCACTTTGCATTGTGCCCGGCAAGCAGGTCTGGATTGTATTCATCGATGTGCATATCCTGGATGACTGTGGAAATATCCTCGACGCCGCGGCGCTGGGCGCTATCGCAGCCCTGATGTCCACAAAGGTGCCGGCCAGCCGGTTCGGCCTGGGCGAGGACTATATCCTGCCCATAAGAGACATTCCCATAGCTACGACGACCATTGAGTTCAATGACGTCTTGATGCTTGATCCCGGCGTGGATGAAGAAGCCATTGCCAACACCCGTCTCACAATTATAACCACGGCGAATGGCAATATCTGCGGCGCCCAGAAGAGCGGCACGGGAATGCTCAAACCTGAGCAGGTTTACCGCATCATTGATATAGCATGTGAGAAGGCGAAAGAAATCCGGGAAAAGTTTCTGGAAGCATAAACGGAAGTTAAGATCATGGCTAAGCACACTACAAAAGGAAGGAAGAGCAGGTCCGCTGCCCGGTTTGGTCCCAGGTACGGCCGCAAATCACGAAAGCTCGTAGCCGATTCGGAAGAAAAGAGCAAGGCTACGTATGATTGCCCTCAGTGCGGAAGAAATAGAGTAACAAGGACGAGCACAGCCATCTGGAGCTGCAGAAAATGCGGCTACACCTTTGCAGGCGGCTCTTTCCTGCCTGAGACGTCTTTGGGCCGTTCAGTGCTAAGGTCTCTCAAGAAGACTCTTGAGGTAGATTAGAAGATGGCTTATAAGTGCACCAGATGCAAGAAGACCGTGGAAATTGATTACGAGTACAGCGGCATACGCTGTCCTTACTGTGGTCATAGGATCCTGATGAAAGAGCGGCCCACCACGGTCAAGAAGATGAAAGCCGTCTGATGTTCGTCACCACCTCGCGAGACCCGTCCAGTAAGGCGAGAAGGTTTGGAAGGGCTCTGGCCTCGTTCCTCTCCCTGCCTTATGTAAATAGGGGAAAGCAAAAGCCGGCAGAGGACGAAACCTGGCTGGTGGTGGTAGAGGATCACGGCAATCCGGCCGGTCTGGTCAAACGTTCCCGGGAAAGAGAGGAACGTTTGAGCTTCCAGCTCTTGGGAGAGACGGAAGCGAGACGGCTCAAGAGGTGCGTGCCAAAGGTTATCGGGGAGGGCAAAATTGCCCGCCCGCTTGCTCAGTTCTTTGAGCTGGAGTGGCTCGGCGAGGCCGCCCCCGCCCAGGGACGCATAATTAAAGCTGCATCTGGTAAGATCGAGTTCGTAGATGAGGGCGAGGCCAAGTTCAGGCTGAAGATATGAAAGGCTGTGTGCAGTTCGTATTTGAGAGCAGGCATGCAGGAGAGATATATCAGGCGCTCGTGCCCGAACTTGATGACGAGCTTCACAGGTCCAATGTTAATCTGGGCCTGGAAGAAGGTTCTATTCGATTGATGATCCGGGGCGAGGATACTGTCTCTCTCCGGGCAGCCTTAAATACCTGGATAAGGTTGGTTAAGATCGCATTTGAGATGGTGAGTTTATGAGTGGCGAATTGCCTCCGCAGATACAAAATCAGTTGGCTCAGCTCCAGCAGCTCCAGCAGCAGGCGCAGGCCGTTATGACTCAGAAGGGTCAGATCGAGGGTCTGATCAGGGAGACTGAGGCGGCGCTGAAAGAACTGGAGAAGAGCGCAGACGACGCAGTTATATACAAGAGCGTCGGGGAACTTCTCTTTAAGGCTGATAAGCCCAAGCTGACAGAGGAGCTGAAAGAGAAGAAGGATATGATGGATATCCGGCTGAAGACCATGGCCAAGCAGGAAGAGCGCATTCAGGGCCGGTTCACTCAGCTTCAAGAGCAGCTCAAAATGTCATTAGGTCAGATGCCGCCCAAGGGCGGCTAAAATCAATTAGCGGGCCCGTGGCTTAGCCAGGATATAGCACCGGGCTTCTAACCCGGGGGTCGCGGGTTCGAATCCCGCCGGGCCCGCCTTATTGTTATCATTTTAAGAGGATCTATGTGCGAACTTACAGTCTATATTTTAAAAGGCAATGCCCGCGAAAAGGCTATGGAAGGGGTAGTCAGGTTAATGGTCCATAACGGCAAGGTGCTCATGGAAGGCATATTCGGCGATTCCATGGAAGTCGAGGGACGGCTGACCGAGGTGGATATCATGTCCCAGTCCGCGAATATCATCGCGAATTAGGCGGGCAAACATTAGGCAGGCGGCATTTTTCTGCCTGCATATTGATGGACCACATGGTTTGCGACAAAAATGCAAACGCCAAGATATTTTTGATTTTAAACTGCCATAGCACTGACCACTGATCGATTCAGTTCTACTGTTTCATCCTACATCCTGCTAGTTCATGAATAGCTGCATTTCGAGATCTTTCCCTCCTCCAGATGGATCGTTTCATGAGCCATGAACCGGATCACCTCAGGCTGATGAGAGATGAGCAGATAGGCCAGACCCAGATCCTTTTGCAGATTCTTCAGCAAATTGTGAATCTGAGCCTGCACAGATATGTCCAGGGCCACTTTCTGGCACTGCCCTCCTGAGATCTGGAAAGGATAGCGGCAGAGCAGATCCTCGGACAAAGGCTGCGTTTCCAGGTTCATGCCCAGAAATATCAGCCCGATGTTGTCCTTTTCCACAAAATCGAAGTTGCCGGTATCCTTGAGCTTTTGGATGC
>JAFGNK010000195.1 GCA_016927055.1 Methanotrichaceae archaeon
GGTGTTGCCGTCTCGGCCAGAATCGATCCCATCATCCCTGGCATTAATGATGCACAGATCAAGGAATTAGTAGTTGCTGTTACAAGAGCCGGAGCCGGGCACATAACCTCATCCACTTATAAGGCCCGGCCAGGAAGCATGAGAAAGATCACCTCCGCTTTTCCGCGAGAGGCAGTGGCTTTAGAGAGCCTGTTTGCAAGAGGCGGCAGAGTTGCAGGAAGCTCTTATCTTCCCGCAGAGATCAGAAGGGATCTGATGCGGAGAGTTAAAGAGAATGCAGAGCGAGAGGGCGTAACGTTCTCTTCTTGTCGGGAAGGATTGCCATCGGTATCGGGAATAAATTGCGATGGATCGCATTTATTGTCCTATGCAAACAGTAGTTGTATGCAATAGCATTTCTATATATTTGCGTTTTGCTGCTAATTAGCAATCCTGAGCATAATTTCGGATATCAATAAACTGACTGAAACACAAAAATAATATTGAGGGCTAACAGCCCGTGTCAGGTCTTGCCGTCCCCCTGTCATATAGTCCCTCTGAAATGAGGTGAATGATAAATGCGATACAGTCCCCTAATCGTGGTCTTTGTCCATGAAAGTCTATTTATATGAAGAATAACTAGACTTGACGACAATTCTTCTCAAAAGGGAGGATGTTCAAGCTACAGTCATAAATGCTATGCGCGAGAGGAATAGGAGGTATTCAATATGAGGAAAGTTCTGGCTATCACTGTGGCCCTTATGATAGCAGCCATTGTTTCAATGCCTGCTTTAGGGTACACCAATCAAGCTACAGGAAATCCGTCTTACAGTTTAAAATCAGGAGAAAAAATCGACTACAGTTTCACAACAAATGTTCCCGCTCATAACCTTACCCCGGATATAGTGGCAAACAAGTATTCTCTTAAGGCCCCCGCCATTCAGAGTACCAGGATGCCCTACTCATTCCAGCAGGGAACTGCCACGCCTTATTCCGTTAAGCTGGTAGGTGTCGAGAATGCCGTTGCACAGGGCATGAAGACCACAAAAGAGGTTGCTTATCTGGGCAGCATGAATAAGGCAGCAAATGTTGCACCTGTCGCTGAAGCCGCACCTGTCGCTGAAGTTGCACCTGTCGCTGAAGCCGCACCTGTCGCTGAAGCCACACCTGTCGCTGAAGTTGCACCTGTCGCTGAAGTTGCACCTGTCGCTGAAGCCACACCTGTCGCTGAAGCCGCACCTGTCGCTGAAGCCGCACCTGTCGCTGAAGCCAAATTCACTATTGAAGGAATGGTTGTAGATAATAATCAAACCGGCTTGGCTGACTGGACCATGAACCTGACACAGGATGGTGCCGTCATCAATAGCGTAATCACAGCTGCAGATGGCAAGTTTGCCTTCGCAGACCTGGCTGCTGGTGAGTACACAGTCTCTGAGACCCTCATGGAGGGCTGGAGTGCAGTCTCCCCCGCGGAGGGCATGTCTGTGGTGACGATCACCAATGCCAGCGTTACCGACCTGGTGTTTGCCAATCAGCTCGTGTAGAGTTTCGTCCCTTAGATAGACGATCCGGCTGTTGCGGAGATACGTGGCCGCTTCAGCCAACTCGCAATCTAAAAATCATGACCCTGGATCTCCCGGGCCCTATTTTCATTTTTTACATCTTCTCTCACTCATTCACCAATAATCTTTCATAGATTGAAGTGTAAAGGATGATAATAGATTTGGGGGATATTTGTGAAAACTTTGACAGTGTGTATGCTAACAGGTCTTTTTGTGTTGATACTGGCAGCGCCGATTTATGCCTCAGGATTTTACGGGGCAGGCCCCTGCGAGGCGAGAAACGCAATAGAAGCCTATTGCGTGAACCACGGCGGATGTCCCAAAGACGGATATTGCTATTTCTCGGACGGCAGCTTCTGTGAGCTTCTCTCCTTTTATAACGGCACCTGCCCGGGACGAGAATACTACGAGCAGGCCATATGGATGGCAGAGGCCTACAGCTTCCTTTACAGCGATTTGGGATACCGTTCTCCTTATGCGCCCAATATGTATCCGTATAGTTATCCCTATTACTATTGGCCAACCTATGCACCTGGATATGGTATGTAGTGATAATAGGGATGTTAATATATGAGACGACAACATGGGGTACGATTAACCGCAAGAAGGTGGCTTGCAAAGAGAGCTTTATTCCTCTCGGTCTTTTTGGTTAAATATACCAATTCAGCCGGAAAAGGCATATGCCTCTCCGGCCATTGATTTAGGTGAGAATGTCCTGCTTGAATCTCTCGAAGCCGATCTCTTCTATGAACTCACCCAGGCGCTGCTTTTTGGCATGGTCCTTGTAGTATTTGATTATCCTATCGATGAGCACAAAGACCTCTTCATCGGAGAGATTTTCAGCCAGCATCTGGCCCAGCCTTGGCTTGACTCCGCTGCTTCCCCCTACCAGAAGCTTCCATCCTTTGGACATTCCGATCAAGCCGATGTCTTTTACAGCCGGCTCGGCGCAGGAGTTTGCGCATCCGGATACACCGATTTTGAACTTCCAGGGAAGCTGCATGCCATGATATAGCTCATCCAGCTTCAAGCCTACTCCCACGGAATCCTGCTGGCCGCGTTTGCAGAAGGTGGTTCCAGGGCAGATCTTGATGCTCCTAACGCATAAACCAATAGCTGCGCCTGCTTTCATTCCCAAATCCTTCCAGGCATCATCGATGTCCTTGGGATCAATTCCAACGATCGCAATTCTCTGTGCCGAGGTGATCTTGAGAGCTTTGGCGTTGTACTTCTCAGCCACATCGGCGATCCTGCGCAAACCAGCAGGATCTATTATGCCACCCGCGATATGTGGTGCTATGGCATAGGTCTCTTTGTCTCTTTGCACAATTGCGCCTTTTTCCAGAATATCTTTGGACATGTATCTTGCCTCCACGTAAAATGCTAGATGTATCAAGCTGCTGGAGAATATAAAATTATGCAGACCGGGCCTTTTTG
This sequence comes from Methanotrichaceae archaeon, assembly GCA_016927055.1. Classification (GTDB taxonomy): domain Archaea; phylum Halobacteriota; class Methanosarcinia; order Methanotrichales; family Methanotrichaceae; genus Methanothrix. The sequence continues at coordinate 2,979 of JAFGNK010000195.1, forward strand.
AAGAAATACCTTCATGCCCCGACAAGAAGAGAATTTATGTCACGAGATTGCTGATGAGGGGCTTATTTGAGTCCGTTCGTGGCTCAATCCTCATCAGCTATTGCTCTGTAGACATCATGCGTGTGCCTTTACCTGCGAGGTAGCCCCACTGGGCCTACTCTTGCGGTGCCTCATGACATGGCGCGAGCGTTTTCCGGCGATTTCATCGCTCTTTACCCACTCACCTGTCTCGTCGTCCTTCTCGTACTGCTCTTTCACGGCCGACCAGGCAGCTTCGTGAGATGCCTTCTCGCGCGCTGCGTCTTCAGTACTCTCCGAATCCTCCCAACAGCCGTTATATGCCTTCATGTAAAGGGTCTTGGCACGGCTTGGCAAATTTCGCACGCTCTTAGGCAGCTCGCTTATGTTCTCGTATGGCATCAAATACACCTCCTGTCAATGTTTGAGCTATATGATAACTCGCTTACTATGAAGATCTTGGTTAAAAGGTTTTGGGGTCCAGTGGGAGTGCATCATCACAGTTTTGCTCTACAGCAGTTCATATTCCCCGGGTAGGAAAATTTTCCGCCCTAAAACTCTCTATCTTCTCCCTTTCCGATTCAAATTTTGTCTTGGCGGCATTTGGGGGGTAGAAGGCCAGTTTCAGGGTAGCTGCCCATTTCCCTCTCCAGTGCATACTATTTGCTCTGGATTGCAGGAGATAGCTCTTTTAAAAATGATGTTGCCAGTGGGTAGGCGTCAGATCCCGACCCGCCTGGGATAAGATAGGCCCTTTCGCATATGCCGTTACTATCTGTATCAGTACAATTCTGATACTCGCTGTAGAAGTTGCCTTTATGGGCCTCTGACGAATACCACAAGTTGGCATCGCCATCGTCGTAGACATCTTCGCGGTTGGCCACCAGCCTGTTCAGACTGAGAATATTGCCGACTGACGAAACCAGACGTATACCATTTTGCATATTTTTGGTTGCATAATTTTCCGTCACCAGGTTATCGGTGGAGCGGAGCAGGTAGATTCCATTGTAATTATAGCTGGCATTGTTGCCCTGCAGAGTATTTCCTCTGCAACTGTCCAGGTTGACACCATTTTGAGAGTTGCTCTTAAATTCGTTTTCGATCAGGGCGTTGTTGCTGGACCTGTCGAGGGTGATGCCATTTTTGTTTTCGGCGGCAACATTGTGCTCAAAACGGTTGCTGGCTGAATTTTCCGCATAAAATCCATCTTTTAAGTTGTAACTGACACTATTGTTTCTGATGATGTTGTTGTTGGCCTCTTTCAAATAAATGGCATTTTTGCCGTTGTAAGACAGAAAGTTCCCTGAAATTACATTATTGCTGGAACGCTCCAGGATTATGCCGTCTTTTCCCTGATAGCTGATATCGCTATTTTTTATAGCATTTCCATTTGAGGTTATTTTTATTCCCGGATCAGAGGGACTTGAACCCTTTATTATCAGTCCCTCCAATGTTATTGCGTCTGCTGATAGTATTATCACTATGCCCTTCTTTCCACCATCCACGATGGGCATACCTGTGCCAGTATTCACTCCTTGCAGTCGAATGGGCTTGGTTATATTGAGCTGTTCATAATAAGTACCGCTTTTAATCTCAATTATGTCATTCGGCTTTGAGGCATCTATCGCCGCCTGGATGCTACTGTTCTCGCATGTCTGGCAGACGGTAATCGTGGCCGCTTGAGCTGAAAATGCTAAAAAAATGATTGTAAGCGCCGTCGCTGCTAAATTGGTCAATTCTGAAACGCGATACTCAAACTTAATCATGAATTCAACCCTCTTGCAGTGGTATGGCCTCCAATTATTAAAGCATTAGACTTAATGTTTTGACTTCGCGGCTTCGCGCCTTCGCGTGAAACCGGACCCTGTTAAATCTCACGCACGGCCACTGAGGCGCAAAGAGCGATCAGCCGTTCACAAAGGCACATTATACTCTCACAATCATGGCTTTAATTAGGTCCGGCTGTACTGGTGTGTCTCTCATTATTGGGGGATGAAAATCATCCCCTTCTTGCTCCAAAGCAGCCGTCCATCGTCTCCCTTAACTGCCAGCACCTCGGAGCTATCAGATTCTCCCAGCACATAGATGATCAGGTCTTTGTGTCCTTCTCCTGTCAGGTCCGGGCCGACAGTGGCGAAGGCCAGGGAGTGGGCATTGGATTGCTGCCAGAGCAATTCTCCGTCAGAGCCCCGAAGAACGGCGATATCGCTGCTCATCGAATCGCTCTCGTCAAATGTTAAGCGGTAGACTATCAGCTCGTCCATCCCGTCGCCGGTCAGATCTATTACCGGCATCGCCAGGGCCATATCGGCAAAGCTCTGATTCCAGAGGATTGTGTGCTCCTGGCCGTCTCTGGCCTCAAACATGGTTGACGTTATGTTCATAGGGGCCTCCCCGATTTCGCCAGTCATCGACCCGTTCAATTGATAAATTGCGGCAATGCTATCTGTCTTAAGGTCGGATGTGAAGTTGCCGGCAGGATATTCGATGGCCAGGGCACCGGAAAAGATCCTCTCATCCAGCTTTGTGCCATTGGCACCGCTTAGCCGGGCAATGCTGGTGAATATGCTATTGTTTATGCTGTCCATGCCAAAAACATGTACCAGAAACTCTGAGGCGTTGTCCCCATTGATATCCGGGACGGGATAAGCAAAGGTCATGGCCAGTATGCGGGGCCGGCTCCAAATTGCGGTACCATTTTCACCGTCAAGGGCGGAAACGCCGCTGTAAGGTATAAAGCTCGCTGCTGCCAGGATTTCATCTACCATGATATCCGTTTGGCCGTCGCCATTTAGGTCCCCTGCGGCAGTGGCGAAGACCAGGGAGCCAGGATACTCCTTTTGCCATAATGTGCCGCCGTCTGCACCGCTAAAAGCCAATATCTCTGAATTAAAGGCCCCTGTGTAGGGATCACTGCTTATGTTCATGACCAGGAGGTCTGTGGCGTTGTCTGCGTTGAGGTCCGGGACGGGAGATGCCATGCTGATAACTTCCGGCTCATTGGGGATCTGTGAATATGGGTCATAGTCATAATAGTCGTCTGCAAAATCAAAATCTGCAAATGCTGATTCTGAATCGAAATCATATGAGTCATATTCTGATGTGTTAAACTCTGTTGAATTGAATTCAGAAGAGTTTAGCTCTGATGGTTCAAATTCCGATGAATTGAAATCTGATGAATCGAACTCGGCAGAATTTAACTCTGATAAAGCAATTCTTGATGAATTAA
>JAFGNK010000196.1 GCA_016927055.1 Methanotrichaceae archaeon
CTGGCCGTCTTCCTGGCGGCAACACTGGCTGATTGGGCCACTTATCTCGTCACATCCATCCAGCTTGCCCTGGCCTTTCCGGCTGCCTCAGGGGGTGTGCTCGCTTCTTTTGAGGCCTTTGCCGCCGTCTTTGCCGTAACTCAGGTTCCCCTGGCCATAGTGGAAGGAATAGTGACGGCGTTGATGTTCAAATATATCGTGCAGCTGAGAAGCGATGTGCTGGTGAGAATGAAAGTGGTCTCTCAAAACACGATAAAAAAGTTGAAGGAGGCTTTGGCATGAAAAGAGGATCCAGTATGAAATTGGAGCTAATAACTTTGGGCGTTATCGTGCTCTTTATCGCCGCTTTTGCTTATGTCAGTTTCAACCAAACTCACGAGTGGGGTGGAGCAGACGGCCAGGCCGAGGATGTGATTTCTGACCTTACCGGAGGTACTTATCAGCCATGGTTCCAGTCCATTTATACTCCGCCCAGCGGCGAGATCGAGAGCCTCCTCTTTGCCCTGCAGGCGGCCATCGGCAGCCTCATCATCGGCTATTTTCTGGGCTACTATCGGGCTCTGGTCAAGATGAAAGCAGATAAAACTGCTCTGGAGCGAAAAGGAAAGTCGAATGCATAGCCTTCTCGATGACTACGCCCATGGCAATGCTCTGCGGGAGACCAATGCCCGCCTCAAACTGATCTTCGGCCTGGGGGCTATCCTTCTTTGCGTATCATCCCCAACGCCGATAGCGCCCCTATTCGTGGCCATAACCATGAGCCTGGCCACTTTGATGCTGGCTAAAATTCCCGGACGCGTCTACTTTCGGCTGCTGCTGGTGCCTCTCTCCTTTGCCCTGCTCAGCGCGGCAGTGGTGGCTTTCATGCATGGTAGCGGGCAGACACTGTTTTCCGTGCAGCTCTTCGGCTTTGATTTGGGCATCAGAGAAGAAGGTGCAAACCTGGCCTCTCTTCTTATTGCCAGGACCTTTGGCGGCATGTGCTCTCTATTTTTCATAGCCTTAACCACGCCCATGATTGAGATCTTTGCCACACTCCAATCCTTGCGGATACCGCAGTCAGTCATTGAGCTGTCCATGATGATCTATCGATACATCTTCGTCTTTTTGGACCAGGCAGCCATGATCCACAGCGCTCAGGTAATGCGCCTGGGTGATGCCGGGACAAAAAATTCCCTCACCTCCTTTGCCATGCTCTCCAGCGTTCTCTTCTTGCGGTCCTGGGAGCAGGGGGAGAGGCTCATCGTGGCTATGGACTCTCGCTGCTACGACGGCAAGCTCGATCTCATGGAACAGACAGACGGTGCAAAGCCCCGGGCTATTTTAGCGGTAGCAATATATCTGGCCGCGGCTACTGCCATCGCGGTTTTAACCAGAGGAGTCCAGCTCCTGTGAGGCTATCATGACGATTATCCTTGAAACCAGAGATCTCAGCTATTCTTATGGAGATGGAACAAAGGCCCTGGAGGGTGTGAGCATCTCCCTGGAGGAGGGAAAAAAAGTTGCCCTGGTGGGGCCCAATGGGGCGGGCAAGTCCACACTCATGCTCATGTTCAACGGCATCTTGCGGCCCAGCAGGGGAGATGTTCTCTTTCGGGGCCAGCCCTTGAGGTACGATGCCGCCAGTTTGCGGAGCATCCGGCGAGCTGTAGGCATGGTCTTCCAAAATTCGGACGACCAACTCTTCGCACCTACTGTCTACCAGGACGTGGCTTTTGGTCCCTCCAATTTAGGCTACCCGGCGGAGAAGGTGAAGAGGTATGTGGGCTTTGCCCTGCAGTACGTGGGCCTCTCCGGATATGAGCGCCGTCCGCCTCATCACCTGAGCGGCGGCGAGAAGAAGAGGGTGGCCATAGCCGGCATCCTGGCCATGGAGCCTGAGGTGATGATTCTTGACGAGCCCACCTCCAACCTTGATCCGGCCAGTTCCGAGGAGATCATGGAGATGCTCGATGAGCTGAACCTGGGCGGAAAGACATTGATCATCTCCACACATGATGTGGACCTGGCCTACCGCTGGGCGGATGAGGTCATCCTCATGAAGGAGGGTGGAGTGGTGCGCCGGGGTACAGGTCAGGAGGTATTCGGAGACGTTGAGCTCATAAGAGATGCCCGGCTCAAGCTCCCAATAGTGGTGGACCTCTACTGCGAGCTGGTGGGACGGGGCATTGCCGGAGGATCAAAGCCGCCCAAAAACGTCCTTGAGCTTTGCGATCTCCTGCAGTCAAGAGGGGAGGGGCGTGCTTTTGTGGGGGCTTTTGGCAAGATTTACATCTGCAATGTAGATGAAGCTGATTGGAAACATATCCGGGGCTTGATCGAGAAAAATCCTGCCGTCTTTAAGGGCGCGATGGGCACCAGTGCCAAGGTCATGGCAGAAAAGTGCGGCATCTCAATAGACTTTACTTACGGCGTCATAGACAAGTGTATTCTCAAGGCGTTGATTGGCAAGAACTCTCTCATCATGACCTCCGGCGGAATGGTGGACCACGCTTTGCAGAGGATCAAGGACTATGGTCAGGAGTCTGGAGCCAGGATCGAGGTGATCAGGCATTCTTTCTTCTGCGACAATACCGAAATCCTTAAGTAAAACTAACTTGAATAAAGAAAAGTATATTGGAATATGTGGTTATTCCATTGCGTCCATTCAGCGCCAGATGCGAGGGTGAACTGGCTGGCAGTTTTGCCCTTGCTCTGGATCTCCCCTATAAAATAATCCTGGAAATCATAATCTTTGCTGAACACTTTAAAACTCCTGCGTAAATAAAATCTCATTTATATTGGGCGCGGATTCATTTTTAGTGCTCTTACAAATTGAATTTATTTGCTGACAATTAGTAACGAGCGGGTAGGGGAGTGGGGGTTAGTAAAAAAGATGAGTGTACCCGCTCTCGTTCAACTGCCTTTTGATCGTATAAATACTTTTCTGGAAATAATTTATAACTGTTTTTGTCCGTACGCTTTCTGTCTGGCGATCTTTGCCGCATAAGCCCCTGCTACAAAGCCCGCATCTATATTGACCACGGTAAGAACGGAGCAGGACTGCAGCATGGAATAAAGGGCCGCCTGGCCGCTTCCCCCCAGGCCATAGCCGGTGGAAACGGGCAGGCCGATAACCGGGGCATCTACCAGTCCGGCCACCACGGCGGGCAGGGTCCCCTCCCGGCCGGCAGCAACCACAAAGGCATCAACATCTTTCATTCTCTGCAGGCAGGGAAAGAGCCTGTGGATGCCTGCCACTCCTACGTCGTACTCGAAGAGAACATTGCAGCCCATCTCCTCCGCTACCACGCGTGCCTCCTCGGCTGCCGACATGTCGGCGGTGCCTGCTGTCAGGATACCCACCAATCCCCGTTTGGCCTTTTGCTTTGCGGACCGAATGACCACCGTTCTGGCCCGTGAGTTGTGCTCCAGCTCACAGTCCTCGGGCAGTTTTGCGGACTGGAAGAGCTCCAGCTGTTCTGCCGAGATACGGGTGATGATCACGCTGCCGGTTGCCTGCAGGTGGGCCAGGGAGATGGCCAGCAGATCTGTTTTATCCTTTCCCTCGGCAAGAATGGCCTCAGGAATGCCGATGCGATCCGCCCGGCAGATATCCAGCTTTGCCACCTCTCCTACGGCTTGAAAGTGTTGCAGTTTGATTTGGCACAAGGTTTCTTCCAGGTCAATCTCGCCCCGGCCAAAGCTCTCCAGCAGCTCTCTGAGTCTCTCTTGCACAGTTCATTAATGGGTTGTCGAGCATAAAGGGTTTATCCCCGCATAGAGGAAATAAATGAGATGCTTGCAAATCTTGATCTTCACATTCATTCCTGTTACTCGATGGCCGTCTCCGCTGACATGCGATTGCCCGAGATTGCCAGGGAGGCGGCGCGCAAGGGTGTGAAGATCGTGGCTACGGGGGACTGCCTGCATCCCCTGTGGCTGGATGCTATAAAGGAGCTTCCTGAATGTGACGGGCTCTTTCTCCTGGGCGATACGCATTTTGTCCTCAGTGTGGAGGTGGAGGACAGCAGCCGCGTGCATCATCTCATCTTCCTGCCCGATACTGCCAAGGCTGTGCAGCTGCGGGAAGCCTTTGCCCCCCACTCCACAAACCTGTCGGCTGACGGCAGGCCCCGGCTACATATGAATGGGGCTGAGATTGCCGACCATGTTCTTGAGGCGGGCGGCTTGCTGGGGCCAGCCCACGCCTTCACGCCCTGGACGGGGATCTTTGCTTACTTTCGCTCGTTGGCCGAGTGCTACCAGGATAAAGCGGAACAGATTCGTTTTATTGAGCTTGGTCTCTCGGCTGATACCGATTATGCGGACAGGATTGCAGAGCTGTCCTCCCGTACATTTCTCTCTAACTCTGATGCTCATTCGCCCCGCTCCAATAAGCTGGCCCGCGAGTTCAACCAGATGGAGCTGGACAATTTCAGCTATCAGGATCTCAGCCTGGCCATCCGGCGCGAGGGCGGGCGGCGTCCAACAAGGAATGTGGGCCTCTTTCCGGCGGAAGGCAAGTACAATCGCACCGCCTGCACGCGCTGCTACCGGCAATACTCTCTTAGCCAAAAGGATGAGCTGATGGGACGCTGCCCTGATTGCCGCGGCCAGATCAAGCTGGGCGTGGCGGACCGGATAAATCTCCTGGCCGATTATGAAGAGCCCGTGCATCCAGCTCACCGGCCCCCCTACCTGCATATCATTCCCCTGGCTGAGATCATCGCCCTTGCCCTGGGCCACAAGAGTGCCAGGACGGTGGCTGTGCAGAAGTGCTGGGAAAAGCTTACCGAGGAGAAGACGGAGATTGAGGTCTTAACGCAGGCCGATCTCGCGGAGATGGAGGCTGAGCCGAGAGTAATCGAAGCCATACAAGAGTTCCGCATGGCCCGAGTGGAGGTTTGGCCGGGGGGAGGGGGCAAGTACGGAGAGATCAGGCTTGCCAGCCAACTGGCTCAGCCACTGCAAAGAGATGGGCAGAAGTCGCTGTTTGACTTTTAATTGATATCCTATCCAAAAAAACTGGATTTAAAACGGGAAGCTGAGGTATGGAAAAATGGAAAAACCAAGAGCCAGAAACCAATTGAAGATTGCAGTTGCATTGGC
>JAFGNK010000030.1 GCA_016927055.1 Methanotrichaceae archaeon
TATCAATAGGACGACTAGTGTTTTTTGTATTGGTCTTATTTTTCCACCTCCGTGTGGTTGATGGGTGAATTAGTTGCTTACGTATAAATCTTTCTAAAAATTATTTAATAGTTATTGATTAGGATCTCCGGGACTCTTTCATCGCTCAGATGTTAGAATTATCAGCCCAAACGGTTTTTATTTTATTAAGACGTCTTATAAAAATGATGGTGGAACTGCCCGACCTCAGATCGATATGAAACCGTTCTCTTCAGCTATCTTCTGACCTTCGGGGCTCAGGATATAATCCATAAAGGCCCTGCCACCGGGCGTGGGCTCTCCCAGAGTGACAAAGTAGAGCTTTCTCGCCAGCGGATACGCGCCACTTTTTATGCTCTCAATCGTGGGCTGGACGCCATCCAGTGCAATCACCTTAGTATCTCCCGACATGACGAAGCTGTACCCCATATAGCCAATGGCGTTGTCGCTGCGGCTTGTACTGAACTTGACTTCTGAACTCTCCCCTGCATCATAGGATACACCCGGTGTCTCCATCTCCTGGCTTCCCATTATGATCTCATTGAAGGTGTCTCTGGTTCCTGAGCCGGGCCTTCTGCCAATGACGAATATTTCCATATAAGGCCCGCCCAGCTCTTCCCAGTTGATTATGTCTCCGGCATAGATCTGTTTGACCTCATCCCTGGTGAGCGATGTCACACCATAGTCATACACCTCTGGACTTACTACCAGACATATGGCATCATATCCCACAGGCTGCTCGATAAAACGTATGGAAGGCGTCTCAGATCTCTGTCGTTCTGCCAGTTTGATCTCGCGGGAAGTCATGGCAATGTCCGATCTGCCCTCAGCCACGTCCACGATGCCAACGCCGCTACCTCCGGATTTTACGTTCACCGAGTAGTTGTCCTGCATCATATTGAACTCCTCGGCAGCAAGCTCTGCCATGGGCATGACCGTGGTTGATCCCGAGACTGTAACCGTCACCTCTCTGCCTTCACTGGATGCTTCCGCCAGGAAGAAAACCAGCAACAATATCAACATCTTGCTCTTGGCCCTCATCAGGACATTATTTTGCCATACTATTATGTAAGCCTAATGCAAAGCTAGGATCAGATTGATATAAAACCCTCTTTTGCTGCGATCTTCTGACCCTCGGGCCCCTGCACAAAATCTATGAATGCCTGAGCACCGGCAGATGGCTTTCCATAGGTGTAGAAATAAAGGTGCCTTTGCAGCTCATAAAGATCCAGCTTAATGTTTTCATATGTGGGCGTGACCCCATTGAAGGCAATTCCTGCAACGCCGCCTCCCAAATAGTTAAAGCCCAGGTAGCCTATGGCCTTGTTACTTCCCGATATCGCAGTCTTGACCTCGGCCCCGCCCATGGCCACGGTATCAACGCCCGGCGTCTCGGCATCTCTGCTGCCCAGGACATTCTCATTGAAGGTGACACGGGTTCCGGAACCATCTTCTCGGGATATCACGTAAATGTCTGCATCCGGGCCGCCAACCTCCTTCCAGTTGGTAATATTTCCAGAATAAATATCTCTGACCTGCAGCCGGCTTAAGCCTTTCACTCCTGCCAGGCATATCTCATCGCTTACCGCAAGGCCGATGCCGTCCAAGCCGATGAAAAATTCCTCAAAAGAGTCGCCAAATCTTTCCCTTTCCCCCTCGGTTACCTTACGCGAGGCCATGGCTATGTCATACTTGCGCTCAGCAATGCCAAGAATTCCAGCGCCGGTCCCTCCGGCGGAAACCGTCACTACATAGTCCTTCTGCATGAGATTGAATTCTTCTGCCGCGGCCTCGGCTAAAGGCATCACGGTTGATGATCCCGAGATAGTAACATCTTTGGCCAATGCCGAGCAGGGGGTGACAGATGCCAGCAGAGCAATTATGAAGATGACTATTATTTTTCTAATGATCCCCACCGCCAGGGAGTGCATCGTCAAAATATGTAAAGCTTATCGTCGCGACTTGTTATCTTATTAATAAAAAAAGAGATGGAAAAAGATGGAAGAGATGAGAAAGGTGCAGCCTGTCAATCAATGAATCAAAATCAGTAGAATAGATCAAACTCGTTCGTACAGGGTCGTCCTCTGCACTGCCTTTTTTCCCTGCCCCTCTATCAACTCTACCAGGTCCGCCGCCAAGATACTGGGTGCCTCTCGGGAATTTCGAGCAATTCCCTCGTCCATGAGCGTCCCACCCAGGTCGTTTGCGCCCCAATCCAGGGCAGCTGCCGCAGCTTCGCGGCCCAATTTGGTCCAGCTCGCCTGGATGTTGGTGATATTGGGATAGAGAGCAACCCTGGCCAGAGCATGCATCTTCAGGCGATCCAAAAGATCGGCGCCTTTTGCCATCTTGCCCAGCAGATTATTGTCAGGAATGAAGGGAAGCAGAACCATCTCTGTAAATCCTCCCGTTTCCAACTGAATTGCCTTTAAGCTCATGAGGTGGCTGAGGCGGTCTTCTAAACTCTCCACATGGCCAAAGAGCATGGTCGAGGTGGAGGGAATTCCCAACAAATGGGCAGCTCTGATTATCTGCCGCCACTCCTCTGCCTTCAGCTTGTCCGGGCATATCTTCTGCCGCACTGAGTCGACAAGAATCTCAGCTGCTGTGCCGGGCATGGAGCCAAGCCCGCTCTTTTTTAATTCAAGCAGAGTCTCTTTCACCTCCGTATGGGAATTTCGGGACATGTGCAGCACCTCCATGGGTGAGTAGGCGTGCAGGTGCATCCTGGGAAAGTCGCGATGTATGAGCTCTAAGATCCCGCAGTAATCCTCCAGCATCATCTCTGGGGCAAGGCCTCCTTGCAGGCAGATTTCCGTGGCCCCCTGCTCCTCTGCCTCGCCGGCGCGATCTATTATCTGCTCATGCGTGAGGAAATAGGTCTTGTCGTGCTTGAAAGAGCAGAACCTGCAGGTCCCTATGCATTTGTTGGTGAAGTTGATATTTCTGTTTATGACAAAAGAGACGGCATCCCGGCAGTTCTTCTGGCGCAGTGCATTGGACAAGCGAAAGAGACGCAGGGGCTCATGCCACAGCCTTTTCAACTCATCTATATCCGAGATCATGAAAGATCCTCACTCCCCCTGTCAGCCATTCTTCGTTCTTTGGGAATCTGACTGACCAGCTTTCCATGTGAGTACAGACCGCATCCAAGCACTTCTCCCCTATAAAATACTACTACGTAGCCTGGCTCACAGTCCGACTCGACGGCCTGGCTTGCCCCTTCCAGGAAGATCCTGGCAAAAGCCGTCTCCAGGTGCATCAGATTTTTGGTAGCGTATCTTCCGAAGATCTGCAAGGCGCAGGTGGTGGGCTTCCAGGGACGGCCCTTGCAGCTCATAATCCGCATTCCAATGGTCTCGTAGCTGAGCCGGGGAAGGCAGGCATCGCTGATGGCCCAGATGCTTTTAGCCTTCTGGAAAAATTTGTAGCCCGAAAAAGCCTCTTTGCTGATGCCAAACCGGGAATGCCACTGATCAGCCACCCAGGATGAGTCCAGTGGCTCGAAGACATTCCTAATTCTTGATGATTTTGGCGACAAAGAATCCTCCTGTGTCGTTTATATGGGGATAGTAGCGAGCGGCGCTTTGCAATTCACTTTTCAGTTCTCTGCCATTCCACTCTGTTATTCCCGGGCATTCTTTGAGGCCTGGAATTGAGATCCTCTCCAATCGGGCCTCATCAGTTTCCTCCAGCACTGCTTGCACCACCAATTCATTTTCCTCAGGCGCGTAAGTGCAGGTGGAGTAGACCACGGCGCCTCCCGGCTTTGTCAGACGCAAAGCATTTTTGAGAAGGCCTATTTGCAAGACTTGCAGATCCATTGATCTTTTGCAGCTGCTCCTGGCCAATACTCCTGGCCCTCTCCTCTCCCGGCCCTCAGAAGAGCAGGGTGCATCAACCAAAACCCTATCGAAGGGAATGCGGGGAAAATTGCGCCCGTCATATCGGGTGATGGCCACGTTAAGGCAGCCGAGCCGCTCGCAGTTCGAGCGAAGAGGGGCGAGTCGGTTCAGGGAGGGCTCGTTGGCAATAACCAATCCCCTATTTTCCATCATCTGCGAGATCTGTGTGGTCTTGCTGCCGGGAGAGGCGCACAAGTCCAGCACAGTCTCACCAGGCCTAGGATCAAGTACCAGGGGCGGAACCATGGACACCTCTTCCTGGATGTGAATGTAGCCCAGGAGGTTTTCCAACAGCTTTCCCGGACTGCCTGCATCCAGTCTTAATCCCAGTGGATACCAGGCGAAGGTCTCAAAGAGCACTCCTTGCCCCCTCAGCTTTTCCAGGAGCTGATCTCTTTTTATCTTCAGGGTATTGATGCGAGCAGAGCTATGGAGTGGCTGGCATTGAATGGCCCGGAAGGCCTCATAGTCCGGCACGATATCCCTGTATCGATCCAGGAAGTCCATGCTGCGGACATAAGAACATCCTAGCAGAAATAAATGGCCCTGCAGATGTAAAGTGATCTAGGAATAGGAGGATTTGGGGCAAAAGGATTTAATAGTCGGATAACGAGGAACCTGATCGCGAACGTTGTTTTATGGTTTTCGCGAAGGACGGTGAAGATTTGTTTAGAGGCCAAGAAGGATCTTCCATGGGAGGATCCGATCCAGCTGCCCCAGTAGTTGCTGGAAATGAGTATGATGTCAATATTGAGGACATTGCCCGGGAAGGCGACGGCATTGCCCGAGTGGAAGGATTTGTGATCTTCGTTGCTGATACCAAGGTGGGTGACGCTGTCAAGATCCAGGTCGACAAGGTAATGAGGCGCTTTGCCATAGCTCATAAAATCTAGATGCTCTTCTAAGGATGGTGATATGTTTTGACAAGTTACGACGAAGGCCAGTCCTCCATGGGCACTCCTGCCCCTGTAGAGGTCGGAAAAGAGTACGAAGTTAATATCGAGGATATTGCTCGCGAAGGCGACGGCATTGCCCGAGTGGAAGGATTTGTGATCTTTGTGGCCGATACCAAGGTAGGCGACGCTGTGACGATCCAGGTCGATAAGGTAATGAGGCGTTTTGCCATCGGCCATAAAGTATGAAATTTGCATTCTGAGATAGATTATTCCCTGGTTCTGCTAACCAGGACATAATTTTTGTTTTAATTAATTATTTTGGCTAAATTCATTATAGTAATTAAATTTTATTAAAGTAGTAAGAACCTGCCCCGTGTCTCTTAAAATCGTTTGTAAGAAAAAAGTGATTTGTAGACCACATCTGCGTCTGTCCATCTCCACAACCAAATGTCTAGAAAAATTTAACTAGAATGATAAAGAATAAGTGTAGTTTAAATAGAGGAGAAAGGGGTTCTAAGATGAAGGGTAAAAAATATTATTTTATCATTTTAGCAGGGGCCTTTTTAGCAATAGCAGCAATATGCTTGGGCCAGGCTATTACTACTAAAGACCTTATGCTTGCCAAAAATGCGGATAACTCAGCTCCAATCACATATTTGACAGGGACCGGCGCCGTGAACCAGCCTCCTTCTGCCAAGAGTCTCACAGCGGATCGAGAAGGTTCGCAAATTGCGGGATCCACAATTATTTGGACTGGAAATGCTTACGATCCGGATGGAGATCGGTTGTTGTATCAATTCTGGCTTAATGGACCTATGACAGGAAATACCTGGAAGCCAATGACAGGCTGGACCGAGAATAATACATGGAACTGGACGACCAGCCCCATTGATATCGGCGTTAATATTATAGATTTGCGTGTCAGGGATGAACGCCATGCAGCACCCTGGGGACATGATAGCCATATTAGCGCAGAATACGATATCGATAACATTATGGGAATTGGCAGCACAATGAAATCTAATTCCAGACCATCTTTGTTGAACATTAAATCGGATAGGCCAAGTCCACAGGATAAAGGCATAAAAGTAACCTGGACGGCCAAAGCCTCTGATCCGGATAAAGATACAGTCCTCTATCAATTCGTGCTTAAAGGGCCTTTTACGGAAGAGCAATGGTTGCCTATGACACCCTGGACTACAAACAATGTCTGGACATGGGATACAGATCCATCAAAGGCTGGCATCTACACAATAGAAGTCAAAATTAGAGACGGGTACCATTCAGATGTGGAAAGCTCAGATGATTTCCAGAGAGCTGCATATGTCATAAAACAAAAAGGAATAATCAAATAGCGATTCCAATGTCGCTGCAAATGGATTCGCATATTTTTTATGTAAAAAAGGTCAGAGGATGACCGTAGCCTGCAAGTCCTTGAGAAACAGATCGATATTTTCCTTTGTCATGTGTCTCATCAGAATCAATCGCAGGGCCCTATTCGGCTCACGAGTCATGGAGACATGCCAATCCCGCTCCATCAGCTCTTCACGCACTTTTCCTGGAGAGGGAACTTTAAGCGCCACTACATTCATGACGGGCTCGATTAAGGGCTCGATGCCAATCTCCCTTGCTCCTGCCACCAGGTAGTCCGTCAGGTCCATGCAGTAGCCGACCATCTTTTTGAAACCTTCCCGGCCCAGATGCATCATCACGGCATAGGTAGACGCAGCTGCAGCTCCGCTTCTCGTGCCGGTTAGTGATGCTTGCCGGGCCTTGGTCAGATAATAGGTTTCCGTCTCCAAGGCATTGAGGCATTGCGGACTGCGAAAGAGCAGGCCACCGGCAGGAATGGTGCTCATGCCCATCTTGTGAGGATCGATGGTAATGGAAGAGACTGCCGGCACAGAAAAGTCCCAGGCAAACTTTCTGTCCAGGAAGGGCAGGACAAAGCCGCCGAAGGCAGCGTCCACATGCAGATGAATGCCCCGCTCCTGGGCCATCCCGGCCAGCTCCTCAATGGGATCCACCTGGCCGAATTCCGTCGTTCCGGCTATGCCCACCATGGCTACGGTTTTCTCGTCCAGCAAGGATTCGACCGAAGAGAGGTCAACTCTGAGGTTCTCGTCCAGCTCTGCCTTTCGAACCTCCAGACAGAGAAGGTCTCCGATCTTGTCGAAGGAAAAATGGGCAGAAGCGGGAACGACGATATTGCCGTCCTTTCTGCCGGCCTCATTCCTGGCCGCCCGGATGGCCTGGATGTTGGATTCTGTGCCACCCGTAGAGACATAGCCCGAGGCACCCGGACAGCCCAGCAGCTCGCCTAGCATCTGCACAACGCGCTCTTCCAGCTCAGCCACCCCCGGAAACAGGCCCGGATCACCCAGGTTTGTCTCCAGGAACATATCGTGAGCCCTTATGGCTATGGGATGGGGAAGGGAGCACATAGTGGAGAAGAACCGGTCATAGTTGTAATCATGAGCTCTGGTTTCCTCCAGGATGCGCATTACCTCATCTTCGGGAAGGGCTTTGTCTCTCATTTTTGGTCCCATTTCCATTTAGCTTTATTCTATTGTCTTTATACCCTTAAGCTTATTCCCTGCCCCTCAGGGCTTTCAGCATAAGGATTTTCTCAGATCTGGCCACAGTTTCCCTGACAGTAGCCACGGCATCGATGTTGGCGGATATGCTGGTGATACCAATCTCAACCAGCCTCTTGGCCATCTCCGGGTATGATCCGGCCTGGCCGCAGATGGAGGTCTTCACTCCCGCCTCATTACAGCGCTCCACCACGTACTCAATGAGCTTGAGAATAGCGGGATGGAGTTCGGAGTAGAGCCCGGCCACGTTCTCGTTGTTGCGGTCCACCGCCAGAGTGTACTGGGTCAGATCATTGGTGCCGAAGGACACGAAGTCAATTCCATCCTCAATGAAGTCCTCAATGGTGAGTGCGGCGCCGGGCGTCTCTACCATGATACCTACATCGATATTTTCCAGATCCAGATTCTCCTCGAACATGATGGCCTTGGCCTTCTGAAACTCGCGAACGTGCTGTACCATGGGCAGCATGATACCCACATTGGTGAGGCCCATATCGTGCAGCTTCTTAAAAGCCCTCACCTCCAGGCGGAAGTGATCAGTCTCCGTCAGGTCGCGCCGGATGCCGCGCCAGCCGAGCATGGGATTGTGCTCGTGAGGCTCGCCCTCGCCGCCTTCCATGGCCCGGAACTCGTCCGTGGGCGCATCCAGGGTGCGCACCCACACCGGACGGGGGTAGAAGGCATCGGCCACGATCTTGATGCCCTTGACCAGCTCGTTGATGTACTCCTCAGTCTTGCCGTTCTTGATATACCAGTTGGGAGTCTTGCCCAGACCCAGGATCATGTGCTCGATGCGGAGCAGGCCCACTCCGTCAGCCATTGTGGCTGCAGCGGCCTGCGCTCTATCCGGCTCGCTGACATTGACCTTGATCTCTGTAGCCGTAATGGGTTTAGTGAAGACCACACCACCCCCGCTGGCCGCGGAGGCTGGCTTGGCAGGCGCTGCCAGGGCCACGCGTCCTTCGTAGACGATGCCTTTGCCGCCGTCAACAGTGATCTCCATGCCGTCTTGCAGGACGGTTGTGGCCTTCTTGGTTCCCACAACCGCCGGACAGCCCAGCTCGCGGCTCACAATAGCTGCGTGGCAGGCCATGCCGCCCTCGTCGGTGACGATAGCTCCGGCGCGCTTCATGCCCGGAACCATGTCCGGCATGGTCATCTTGGTGACCATGATGTCGCCCTGCTTGACCTTGTCCAGCTCTCGGCCGCTGGCGATTAATCGCACAACACCCGTGGCCACGCCCGGTGCGGCTCCCAGGCCCCTGAGCAGAACCTTTCCGCTCTCCTCAGTTGCAGCCTCCGTTTTTTTGCCATTGTTGATGGTGGTGATCGGGCGGGACTGGAGGATGTAGATCTTGTTTTTCTCTACGCCCCACTCGATGTCCTGGGGGATGCCGTAGTGCTTTTCCAGGATCTCGGCGTATTTGGAGAGCTCAATTGCCTCATTATCTGTGAGAACGATGGCATCTTTCTTCTCAGCCGGGACCGGGACCGTGACCGTCTTCTGGGTCTTGGGGTCCCTGATGATCATTATCTCTTTGGTGGCGATGTATTTGCTGACGATATTCCTGGTCTTTCGGTCCACGACGAAGTTGTCGGGAGAGACGCTGCCGCTCACCACGGATTCGCCCAGGCCCCAGGCGCCTTCGATGACCACCAGCGGCTCGCCGGTGGAGGGCTGGGAGCTGAACATAACACCCGACTTCTCCGAGTCGACCATCTTCTGCACGATAGCGGAGAGATTGACCTTATCATGCTCAAAGCCCTGCTCCACCCGGTAGAAGATGGCCCGAGCGCCATAAAGAGAAGCCCAGCACTTGCGAACGGCATTGAAGACGTCTTCGGCTCCGCGCATATTGAGGAAGGTCTCCTGCTGGCCGGCGAAGCTGGCATCAGGAAGATCCTCGGCTGTGGCGCTGGAGCGCACAGCCACGAAGACCTGCTCGCCTTCGCGCTTGCACATCTCCTCATAGCGGGATTTTATGGCATTCTCGATATCCTCGGGCACCTTAGCCTCCATGATGAGCTTCTTGGCCGTCTTCTCGGCCTGGTGCAACTGCGTCTCCTGGTTCACATCAACATTAAGGGCCTCGAAGAGCTCCTTGGCGATGCCCGCCCGGTTAATGAAATCCCGGAAGGCCTGCGCCGTGACCGCGAATCCGCCAGGTACGGGAACGCCGATATTTATCATCTCACCCAGGCTCGCACCCTTGCCGCCCACTACGGAAAGATCATTCTTTCCCACTTCTTCCAGCCACACAACAGCGTCCATTAAATCATCCATCCCAAATTATGAATCTTCACTTCATTATATGCTCAGTATCTGCCCACCCCTCCCTCATTACATTATATGAAGCTTTCACAGGATATATAGAATATATACAAAAACATTTATCCTGGAAAAGGCGGACTAAACTATTGCATGTTCAAACGTTTTTGCGGAGCGACGGCGGCAAAAGAGATGCTTCTTGATCACTGTTTGCCCTTAAAGCGCATCGAATCACTGCCAAGCGTGCTGGCAGAGGGCCGGATTTTGTCGCAGGACATTGTCTCTCCCGTGAGCCTGCCGGGCTTTGACCGGGCGGCTATGGACGGCTTTGCCGTGCGGTCCGCAGACACTCTGGGGGCTAGACCCCACGCGCCTGTTTTTCTCGGCAATTTTCAGCCTGTGCGCACCGGCATGCCTGTTCCCGGTGATTATGACGCCGTTCTGATGCAAGAAGATGCTAATATGCGCGGCTCTATCCTGGAGACCACGGCACAGCTGCACGCATACAAGAATATCTCCCGCATCGGCGAAGATATCAGCCAGGGCGAAGCGGTCTTTTGCGAGGGGCACGCTCTGCGCCCCCCTGATGTGGCTTTGCTATCGGCTTTGAGAATTGACCAGGTACAAGTCTACGAAAAACCAAAGGTGGTCATCATTCCCACGGGAGGAGAGCTGGTGGCCATCGGCTCGCGACCTCTATGCGCCGGTGAGGCCTACGAGATAAACGGGCTTATGGCCCGGCTTTATGCGGAAAAATGGGGAGCCCTGGCGGAGCAAATGGTGATTGTACCGGATGATGAAGGGCTCATTCGCGAGGCCATTTCAGCCAACTCAAATGCCGACATGATCATAATAATCGGGGGAACATCCGTGGGGGAGAAGGACTATGCTCCCAAGATCCTAATGGAAATGGGTGAGCTCTTGGTGCACGGGGTGCGCCTGCAGCCAGGAAAGCCCACCGCCGTTGGGATTGTGGCCGGGAGGCCGGTGGTCTGCCTGCCCGGCTATCCCGTGGCCGCGCTCTGTGATCTCTATCTTTTCGTGCGGCCGGCTCTGCAGAAGATAGGCCACAGGAGCGATGCTGAGCCGAAAGTCTCGGCAAAGCTGGCAAGAAAGATACCATCGCGACCTGGCTATTTGAGCCTGGTGAGGGTGGCCCTCAAGGATGGCGAGGCCGAGCCCATCATGATATCCGGGGCGGGCATACTCAGCTCTGTGGCCCGGGCGGACGGCTTTGTGGTCGTATCGGAGGAAAAAGAGGGCTTGGAGGCAGGGGAGACGGTGGAGGTCATGCTGTTTGAATAAGATCATCAAGCTTCCCAGGGCATCTGGCCTATCATCTTTTTGATGTACTCCTTTTTGGACAGCCCTTTATTCTCCTTCAGCTTCTGCTTGAGCTGTTGGCCGTGCTCCTTGAGCCACTCGAACTTGCTGCAGTCGTCCAGCTCATCACAGGAACTGCACAGCTCATAGCCCTTTTCCCGGGCGCAGATCCGGATGGTGCAATCGGGTGGCCCACCCCCGTTCTCGCATCCGGCGCAGCAGGCATACTTTTCCATCCATTCCAGGCCCCGATCCATGGCAGTCCAGTCGATGACCTCTCCCCCAGGCACAAAAGGAGACCACATGGGAATCTGGCAGTCCACAATGTGCTTTCTGGTCTGGCCTGCCGTCTCGGCGACAGTTCCGCTTCCCAGAGGACATACACCGCAGACGATGCCGCAAGGTCCGGCTTGATCTTCGGTTCTGTTCAAGGCTTCTTTCATAGTAGCGATATATTTCACTCTAAAATATTTATACCATTCTTTTCGGATCTTCAAGATGGCTCCTGCACAAAGGCCACTCACACAAAATTGACTGTGAGGGAGCCCCTGGTTTTTGCAGACATGAATCGCTATGCAAAACACCAATACGATAAAATGGCCATAGATAGAGAGAATGGGTATCTCGCCAAAGCCCGCTTGTCTGCCAGGCAACATAAGTTGAGTTAAATTAAGCCTACTGGCGTTGGTTTCTTATAGGTGCAGGCCTGGCCTTAGCACCATGCCAGAATGGATCTACCCTGATTTCGGGCCGCGGCCTATGCGCCCCCTCTTCCTTTGTATCATCTCCAATACGGACACCGGCAAGATTCCCGGCCTCTCTGCCGCCGGAACCACGCCGGAGCTGACCGACTACACCCCCGGTGCTGATGCCGAGCTGGTGGAGACCAATCGCATCATCACCATGCCCGAGCTGCCTGAGGCACCAGGCGGCTCGCCCACTCCCGCCATCGTCACCAAAGCGGCTTTGAACCTGACCGGCATTCCCTCCATGTTCGTGGCCTCCGGCCTGCGAAAGAAGCCGGCCATCCCCTACGCCGAGTTGGGCGGAGCAGCCGGAAATGATATTCGAAAAGAGCCGGCTGTGCCTGGCGCCCGCGCCCTGTACGAAAATGCTGCCCTCCTGGGACAGAAGCTGGCCCGCCTCTCCGACTGCGTCTTCATTGGTGAGTCCATCGCTGGAGGCACCACAACTGCTCTTGCCGTCCTCAAGGCCCTGGGCTATGATGCCAGCGTGAGCAGCAGCTTCCAGTCCAATCCCACTGCCCTCAAGGAGGAGGTGGTGGCCGAGGCCCTGAACAGGGCCGGCATCACGGACGGCAGCCTCAAGAACGATCCCCTGCGGGCCGTGGAACAGGTGGGCGATCCCATGATGCCTGCCGCTCTGGGCCTCATGCGGGGCCTGGCCGGATGCAAGGTCGTGCTGGCCGGGGGAACGCAGATGGCCGCTGTGCTGGCTTTGGGAAAAGCGCTGAACATTGAGGGCGATATCTCCATTGCCACTACCAAATATATCGTAGAGGACAAGACAGCAAGCTTCAAGGAGATCGTGGAGTCGACAGGCCGGCCCTACTACTACTCCGATCCGGGCCTGGAGAACTCCAAGATACCGCCCGTGCAAATCTACGCGCAGGGCTATGTCAAGGAAGGCGTGGGCATGGGCGGAGCGGCCCTTTTAGCCGGGCTTTGCGGTGTCACGCAAATGCAGCTCGTCGAGGAGACCGATCGGGTGCTCATGACTGTGGAGCTTCCCAAGAAGTAGGCCGGCAAATAATGTTAGCTGCTGTTCTCAAGGCCCCTGGCCTCCTGGAGCTGGATGATCTGCCCGATCCGGCGGCCCCCCGGGGCGGAGCCCTGCTGAAGATCAAAGCCTGCGCCGTCTGCGGGACTGACATCAAGATGCGAGAGAAGGGCCACCGCGACCTCGTCTACCCCCGTGTGCTGGGGCATGAGATGGTAGGCAGAATAGTGGAGATAGATGCAAGCTGTGGTCTGGCAAAAGGCTGCCTGGCAGAAGGAGACCTGGTGCAGATCTGGCCGGGCATCGCTTGCAGAAGGTGCGGGCCGTGCCTGCGCCAGGCAGACAACCGCTGCCCCGACATCAAGATCATGGGTTTCAACTGCGACGGAGGCTTTGCCGAGCTTTTGGCCCTGACCGGGCAGAGCCTTTCCGGCGGCGTGAATCTGCTGCCGGGAAATGTCGATCCGGCTCTTGCCGCTCTGGCAGAGCCCCTGGCTTGCTGCATAAACGGGCAGGAACAGGCCTGCGTCTCTAAAGGCGACAGAGTGCTCATATTGGGCGGCGGGCCCATCGGCGCTCTGCACGCTCTTTTAGCCGAGCTTCATGGAGTCGAGAAGATAATAGTAACAGAGAGATTGCCGGCCCGCATCCGCCTGCTGAAAAGTCATACAAACGCGAGCGTAGTCGATCCGACGGAAGAATCTCTGGAAAGCGTCCTGGCCGCGGAGATGGGCTGCAACGGCGTGGACGTCATCCTCACCGCCACTCCGGCGGTCCAGGTGGACGGCGATCTTCTGAGGCTGCTCTCTCCGGGGGGAAGAATCTGCATCTTCTCCGGACCGGCTCCCGGAGACTATCAAGAGAGAATCGACCTTCGATCTATTCACTACCATGAGCTTACCATCACGGGAGCCTACGGCTGCGCCAGCCGCCATAACCGATCGGCTGCAGAGCTTTTGACCTCAGGCATGATCAAAGCCCACTGGATTGTCACCAAAAGGACTTCTCTTGCCAGAATTGAGGATGCATTTTCTCATTCTTCCCAAAGAACCGGGCTGAAATCTGTTGTTTGCGGAAATTTATGAATTGCTGTGATTCAAAGAATGCGGAGACAGGACAATGGAAGAGAATTTGAGATACTTTGGAAGCCGGGTGGACGCGCTGATTAAGGGAAGTAATCTGACCCGAGAAGATGCGTCCTTTCTTTTCAAGCAGATATTAAATAATGAACAGCCGGACCTACAGCAGGGTGCATTTCTCGCGGCCATTACTGCCAAAGGGGCCACGTCGGCCGAGATCGCCGGAATCTGGGAAGCAATTTACGAGATCGACACGGTGAAGGTCCATCCCGAGGTGAGCGGCCCTCTGGTAGAGAACTGCGGCACAGGAATGGACGCCATCAAGACCTTCAACATCAGCACCGCCGCTTCGCTGGTGGCTGCCGCGAAAGGCATAACTATGGCCAAGCACGGGGCCCGGGCCATAACCTCAAAGTGCGGTGCCGTTGATATCCTGGAGACGCTGGGGGTTGATGTGGAATGCGATGTCGATCTGGTGAAAAGAAGCATTGAGCGTGCCGGCATCGGCATCTTCAACGGCATGAGCGCCAAAGTTCACCCTTCCGCCCTCTACAGGATTTTATCCCAGATCAGATTCGGCACAATTCTCAATGTGGCCGGATCACTGGCCAACCCTGCTCAGCCAGCTTATGCCGTGCGGGGCGTCTATTCCGAGAAAATGGTGCTTCCCATTGCAAAGGCCATGAAGGAGATCGGCTATAAGAGGGCCTTTGTCGTGCATGGCAAGAGCCAGGATGAAGTAAGGGGCATGGATGAACTTTCCACTTTAGGCCGGTCTATTGTGGCTGAGCTTACCGAGGATGGAACGATCCAAGAGTATGCCATAAAGCCCCAGGATCTGGGCATAAAAGGGGCTGATGAGCCTTCTCTCCTTCACCAGAGCGACAAAGAGGCAGAAGCCATAAAGCTGCTGCGGGTTTTATCCGGAGAGGACAGGGGCTGCAGAAGAGATATCGTATGCCTGAACGCCTCTCCGCTGCTCTGTATCACCGATCGTGCCCGCGACCTCCGGGAGGGCATGGACAAGGCTGCCGATATCATCGACAGCGGCAAGCCCATAAAGAAGCTGAAGGCCTGGGTGGCAGAGCAAAACTCGGACGCCGGTATGCGCCTGGAAAAATTGGAGGAGATGCTGGGCCAGGCTTGCTCTTGATTTCTCTATTTTTTTCAAGTTCATAATTCAGAACTTTAAGAGGCATAACTCATATCTATTAGAGTGACCAGGGTGTTTTCTGAAGTGATGCATGGATTTTGATCCAGGTAAATGGTGCTCTGAACATAAAGGCATGCTGATCCTAGCTTTGGCCTCTTTGCTCTTGATCTTTTATTTTTTCTTTCCCTTCCTGGATGGCATCATTCTCGGCACCGTCTTCGCCTATGTGGGCAAGCCCATCCGGGATAAATTCGGCCTAAGAAAGCGACTGGGATCGCTGGCATCCGTCTTATGCATCGTAATCCCGATATTTCTTGTCCTGGGCCTGGGCATGATTGAGATCGCCAACCAGATTATAATCCTGGCGAAAAATCAGGAGGCTTTGAGAACAGCGCTCAGCATGCTGACGGAGCAGGCTTCCGGGGATCTGACACCCTGGATGAAGGATCTATTGAACGGCGGCCTGGAGAACGCGGCGAGCATCATTGCGCCCATTGTCTCCTCCATCCCCGTCTTTCACATTGGAAGAGTAGCCTCTCTGGCAATCATCAATTTCATCGTCTCCATACCCATCTGCTATTTCGTGCTGGTGGATGGAGAAAGCTTTGTGGAGTCGATAATTTCCCTGCTCGCCGAGAGAGAAAAGAAAGCCTATAGAAAGTATATGAGCCGCATCGATTATATCCTGAGCGGCATCTTCATCGGCACAATTTATACCTCAATTTTAGGCAGCATCATAGCCGCTTTTATATTCTATGCTTTTGGCCTGCCCAGACCTTTCGCCCTGGCCAGCATAGTCTTCGTGGCCGGAATGGTGCCCTTCCTCACCTCCTGGATAGTCATCATCCCGGTGACGGTCTACCGATATTTCACGGTGGGAATGGAAGGGGCGGCCGTTTTCTTCCTTCTGGCTTCCGTTCTCATTTACCTGCCCTCGGAGCTCTTAATCCGGCCATACCTCGTAGCTGCTAAATCCTCCTTGCATCCCTTACTGGTAATGCTCTCCTTTCTGGGAGGCGCTCTGGTGGCAGGCATAGGAGGCTTCTTCCTGGCACCTGCCATAATGGGAACAATAGTAGGAATATATCAGGTACGAAAGGAAGAGATGGCCATCCCGGAAGGGGAGACGGCTCATAGAACGGGTGTGACAAAGCCAGGATAATATGGTAAATACATGAAGTTTTATATCGAGACATACGGCTGCACCGCTAACATGGGAAACTCACAGGATCTGGCCCGGGCCTTGCAAGAGATGGGTCACGTTCCCACTTCTCTGGATGAGGCGGATGCAGTAATAGTGAATACCTGCGCGGTCACAGAAAAGACGGAACGGAAGGTTTTGCGAAGGCTGAGCCTATTGCAAGGCGAGCGACTGATCGTGGCAGGATGCCTGTCCGTTGCCATCCCGAAGTCAATCAGCCATATAAACTGCCGGGAGCGTCTGGGACTGCTAAATCAATCCTCTGCCGCCGTGATCTCAGAGGTCTTTAATGAGTCTCGTAGCCATTCACAGGAAGTCCGTTTTCAAGATGATTTGCGGCATAGCCCTGCCCTGGCAACAGGGGACGGGCTTTGCGGCATCGTAAATGTAGCAGAGGGATGCAATGGTTGCTGCAGCTACTGCATAGTTGCAAAGGCCAGGGGCAGGCTGAAGAGCTGCAAGGTGGAAGATGTGGCTCTAGATGTGGAAAATCTTGTGGGCCTGGGGGTGGCCGAGGTGCAGGTCACCGCCCAGGACACAGCCGCTTATGGATCAGATATCGGGACAAATCTGGGGCAATTGCTGGAGAGGCTGGCAGCAGTTCCAGGAGACTTCATGCTGCGCGTGGGCATGATGAACCCCAATAGCGCACTTTTGATCAAAGATCAGCTACTAAGGGCGTATCAGAGCCCTAAAATATACCGCTTCTTGCATATCCCGGTCCAATCAGGCTCAGACAGGATTCTCAGGAGCATGGGCCGCAGATACACGGCAGCTGACTTTCTGAGGGTCGTGAGTGCCTTCCGATCGGCTCATCCGCAGATCACCATCATCACGGATGTCATAGTGGGCTTTCCAGGAGAGACGGAAGGCGACTTCCAAGAGACCCTGGATCTGGTAAAGCGCTTGCAGCCGGATAAGGTCAATATCACCCGATTCTCGGCGCGGCCGGGCACGCCAGCAGCCAGGCTTTATGACATGCCGGATCGCTTCAAGAAGGACAGATCAAGGGAGATAACCCGGCTGTGGCTGGAGATCGCCGCTCAAAGAAATCAACGGTACGAGGGCAAAATAATGACTGCCACGGTCACAGAGCGCGGGCGGAACGGTACCATGAAGGCCAGAGCAGAAAATTATCTGGGTATAGTCGTTAAGGGCCGCCCCAAGCCCGGCTCCATCATTCAAGTTCGGGTGACTGGCTGCAATCCCTTCTATGTATCCGGTCATTTGGTGACCGGCTAAATCGCGAAGAGCCTCTTATGTTTAAAATATTTATATTAAATTTATAAAAATACAAACCGGCAATTCGCAAAAGGCTATTCGATGACAGTAAATGGCCTGCCTGAACAAACAGGCGATTGCGGAAGAGTTCCCAGTTCGGTTTTTTAAGATGATAATTTGTTACTGTTTTGAAGTACCACCAACCTTATTAATCATGAAAATAATCAATCGTGATAATGTTTCTAAGACCCCTTCATGCATAGAGGGTGGCCTATCTTTGCCGGTATATTTGCGAATATACTTACAAGAAGCAGATTGAGTGGGTAATAGAGACATAAATTGATAAAGGAGGTTCAAAATGGCTGAGCAAAAAGCAACCGCAAAAACATCAGTGCTATATGAGGAGACAAGATTATTCGAGCCGAGCAAGGAACTCGTAGAGAACTCCAACGTCATGAAATGGATGAAGGAGAAGGGTTTCAAGACAGAGAGGGAGATGCGTCTTTGGTGCTCTGCTAATTACATCCAGTTCTGGGGCGAGATGGCCAAGACCTATGCGGATTGGTTTGAGCCCTGGTCCACGACACTGGAATGGATACCGCCCTATGCCAAGTGGTTCGTGGGCGGCAAGTGCAACGTGGCCTACAACTCTGTGGACAGACACGCTAAGGGGGCAAAAAAGGACAAAGTGGCATACATTTTCGTCCCTGAACCCACCGATCAGCCTACCCAGAAAATCACTTATGGACAGCTCGAAAAGGAGGTCAACAAGTTCGCCAATGGCCTGAAGAGCCTGGGCGTGCAGAAAGGAGATAGAGTCATGTTGTACATGCCCATGATCCCCCAACTGCCCATTGCCATGCTCGCCATCGCCAAGATCGGAGCCATTCACTGCATTGTTTTCTCCGGATTTTCTTCGGGCGGCCTTAACAGCAGAATCATGGATGCCGAGGCCAAAGCTGTGATAACCACAGATGGTTTATATCGGCGCGGCAAGCCCCTTCCCCTCAAACCTAATGTGGATGAAGCCACAGCCAATACCCCAACGGTGAAAAATGTAATAGTGGTCAAGAGGACAGGACTTGAAGTGCCCATGACGCAGGGCAGAGACATCTACTGGCACGACCTAGTGGCCGGAAAGTCTGAAGAATGCGAGTGCGAGAAGATGGACGCTGAGGATAGGCTGTTCATACTTTACACCTCCGGCACTACCGGCAAACCAAAGGGTATCGAGCACGTCCACGGTGGATACTGCGTGGGACCGGCCCAGACTTTGCATTGGGTCTTCGATATCAAGGACTCTGATGTCTGGTGGTGTACAGCCGATATCGGATGGA
The DNA here is from genome assembly GCA_016927055.1 of Methanotrichaceae archaeon. Taxonomy (GTDB): domain Archaea; phylum Halobacteriota; class Methanosarcinia; order Methanotrichales; family Methanotrichaceae; genus Methanothrix. Next base: position 18,740 of record JAFGNK010000030.1, read on the forward strand.
TCACAGGCCACTCCTACATAGTCTATGGACCTCTCTGCCTCGGTGCTACGAGCATGATGTATGAGGGCGCTCCCGACTACCCGGACTTTGGACGGTTCTTCAAGATCATCCAGGACAACAAGGTCTCCGTCTTCTACACTGCACCCACCGCTATCAGGATGTTCATGAAGGCCGGCGAGAAATGGGCCAAGGATTATGATATCTCCAGCATAAGGCTGCTGGGATCGGTGGGCGAGCCCATTAACCCCGAGGCCTGGATGTGGTATAGGGAGCACTTCGGTGCCGGCAAATGCCAGATCATGGATACCTGGTGGCAGACTGAGACAGGAACCTTCCTGGTGTCTCCTCTGCCCATCACCCCGCTCAAGCCCGGCTCTGCGACCTTCCCGCTGCCAGGATTCAACATCGATATCCTGGACGAAGATGCCAACCCCGTGCCAGCCGGCTCCGGCGGCAATATAGTGAGCAATACACCCTGGCCATCCATGCTCAGAGCCTTCTACAAAGACACGGTTAGATATCAGAAGGAGTATTGGTCCACCTACTGGGAGATCAGACCCGGCACATACCTGGCTGGCGATAAGGCCACCAAGGACAAGGACGGATACTTTACCATCCAGGGCAGAATCGATGATGTGCTGAAAATAGCTGGACACCGGATCTCCAACGCTGAGGTCGAGTCTGCTTTCGTCTCTCATCCCAAGGTTGGCGAGGCTGCTGTCATTGGCAAGCCCGACGAGGTCAAGGGTGAGATCATCGTGGCCTTCGTTTCCCTCAGAGAAGGAGTCGAGGGGACCGAAGAGCTGAAGAAGGAACTGGTTAAGCATGTGAGATCGGCCCTGGGACCATTAGCCAGTCCATCGGCGATTTACTTCGTCAAGGACGTTCCCAAGACCCGGTCCGGCAAGATCATGCGCCGCGTCATCAAGGCCAAGGCCATGGGCCTACCCACTGGTGACGTCTCCGCCCTGGCTAACCCCGATGCAGTAGAGGCCATCCCCCTCATCACTTGAGCGGGCCCTCTTCTTTTTTCTTTTTTCTTGTTGATATTTTCTTCAGTCTTTGCCTGATATGCAATAGCATTTTGCGCGTCCTATTCACTCAAAGTTGCCGAAATAATTTTGGAATTTTGCTAATAATAAGATTAATAATGATAATAATTGAACATTAATTAAAACTACCTCGACAACTTTATAAATGAAAAACCGGGATAATTATCGATCGCTACAGTATTCCCGATGGCCCCCACTGGCTAGGCTTTTCGGTCTTGGAATATGCAGAAAAGATCGTGCTGGATGATTGTCTCGAGGCTATGGACAGGCATTCAGGGAGATTTGTGGGGAGTTGGGAAGACGTGGGGATTTAAAGGAGGTTACAAAATTGGCTGAGCAAAAAGCAACAACGTCTGTTCTTTACGAGGAGACGAGAGTATTTGAGCCATCCGCGGATCTCGTTGAGAATTCTAATGTCATGGCGTGGATGAAGAAGAAGGGATTCAAGAGCGAGCGCGAGATGCGCGCCTGGACCGGCCAGAATTTCATCGCCTTCTGGGATGAGATGGCCAAGACCTATGCCGATTGGTTTGAGCCCTATGCACAGGTTCTCAGTTGGGTGCCACCATATGCCAAGTGGTTTGTAGGCGGCAAGATCAATGTGGCCTACAATGCGGTAGATCGGCACGCTGCGGGCGCCAAAAAGGACAAGGTAGCCTACATATTTGTCCCCGAGCCCGTCGATCAGCCTACCGAGAAGATTACCTATGCAGATCTGGCTAAGAGGGTCAACAAGCTTGCAAACGGCCTCAAGAGCTTGGGAGTTGGCAAGGGCGATAGAGTTAGCATCTACATGCCCATGATCCCCGAGACCCCCATCGCCATGCTCGCCTGCGCCAAGATCGGTGCCATACACAGCGTGGTCTTCTCCGGATTCTCCTCCGGTGGCCTGAACAGCAGGGTTCTCGATGCCGAGTCCAAGGTAGTAATTACTACGGACGGCTTCTTCAGGCGCGGCAAGCCGCTGCCTCTCAAGCCCAACGTGGATGCGGCCACCGCCGACACTCCCAGCGTCACGAATATAGTAGTGGTGAAGAGGGCAGGCATCGATGTACCAATGAAAGCGGGCAAAGATATCTGGTACCATGACCTGGTGGCCAAGCAGTCTGATGTGTGCGAGAGCGAGAAGATGGATGGGGAGGATCGGCTGTTCATCCTGTATACCTCAGGAACCACCGGCAAACCCAAGGGTATCGAGCACGTTCATGGCGGCTACTGCGTAACTCCCGCTCAGACGCTTTCCTGGGTCTTCGATATCAAAGACACTGATGTCTGGTGGTGTACGGCTGATGTCGGATGGATCACCGGCCACAGCTACGTCGTTTATGGCCCTCTCTGCCTGGGTGCTACGAGCATGATCTATGAGGGATCTCCTGACTATCCCGACTTCAGCAGGTGGTTCAAGATCATCAGTGAGAACAAGGTGTCAGTACTCTACACAGCGCCCACTGCTGTGAGGATGTTCATGAAGGCCGGAGATCAGTGGCCCAAGACGTACGACATCTCATGCTTAAGGCTGCTCGGATCTGTGGGCGAGCCCATCAATCCCGAGGCCTGGATCTGGTACAGAAACAACTTCGGTGCCGGCAAGCTGCAGATCATGGACACCTGGTGGCAGACAGAGACCGGATGCTTCCTGGTATCGCCTCTGCCCATCACCCCGCTCAAGCCCGGATCCCCCACCTTCCCCCTACCCGGATTCAATGTGGACATTCTGGACGAGGATGCCAATCCCGTGCCGCCCGGCTCCGGAGGCAACATCGTCAGCAATTCACCCTGGCCGTCCATGCTCAGGGCTTTCTACAGAGATGAAGTCAGGTACAAGAAGGAGTACTGGTCCACCTACTGGGATATCAGACCCGGCACATACCTGGCAGGCGACAAGGCCACCAAGGACAAGGATGGATACTTCACCATCCAGGGCAGAATCGATGATGTGCTGAAGGTAGCCGGACACAGAATCTCCAATGCCGAGGTCGAGAGCGCCCTGGTATCTCATCCCAAGGTCGCCGAGGCGGCAGTCATCGGCAAGCCCGACGAGGTCAAGGGTGAGGTAATCGTGGCCTTCGTAATCCTCAAGACAGGCATTGAAGCCACTGAGGGTCTCGACAAGGATCTGTCCAAACATGTCCGCGGTGTATTGGGCCCTGTGGCCTATCCTGAGTCCGTCTACTTCGTGAACGATGTGCCCAAGACCAGGTCCGGCAAGATCATGCGCCGCGTCATCAAGGCCAAGGCTCTGGGCAATCCCACTGGTGACATCTCCGCTCTGGCCAACCCCGAGTCCGTGGATGCCATTCCGCTCATCAAGTGAGCGGAAATATCCTTTCTTTTTTTTTGTCTCACGCAATCCAGCTTAATTATCCCATTTATTCCCGCATTTCTTGAAGCCTGAATTCCAAAACATCGTTATTCCTCATTAATGATGAATAATTGAGCAGGCGGCGGCAACGTTGCTAATTATTTGCTGCAATTGTTATTTTTAGTAAAAAATCATTATGATGAAAGATCATGATGATTTTTATCGCGATAACTTTATAAATGATCAAGTGGGTTTTGAGCCGATGTTTCCCAAAACCTTCCCGCTTTGCCGGGTGGTGGTCAGGGCATGGAAAAAGAGAGGTATAAGCAATGATTCTACACAAATAGGCCCGGACACTAGAAGGGGAAACACTTGATCATAAGGAGGTATGAAATTGGCTGACACAGCAAAAACGGCTGCTCTGCAGGAAGAAACCAGGATTTTCAACACCCCGCAGTGGATAGTTGAGCACTCCAATGCATTCCAGTGGATGAAGAGGAAGGGCTTCAAGACTGAGACAGAGATGCGCAATTGGTGCTCAGATAATTATATTGACTTTTGGGATGAGATGGCTCAGACCTATGCTGATTGGTACGAGCCCTACACCCAGGTTCTTGACGACTCCGGCAAGCCCTACTTCAAGTGGTTCACCGGCGGCAAGATCAACGTAGCCTACAATGCAGTAGACAGGCATGCCAAGTCCGCAAACCGGAACAAAGTAGCCTACTACTTCATCGGCGAGCCCGTGGGCGACACCAGGACCATCACCTACTACGAGCTGTACAGAGAGGTCAACAAGATGGCTAATGCCCTCAAGAGTGTTGGCGTAGAGAAGGGAGACAGAGTTGTCGCATACCTGCCCATGATCCCTGAGCTGCCCATCACCATGCTGGCATGCGCCAAGATCGGTGCCATTCACACCATAGTATTCTCCGGATTCTCCTCCGGTGGCCTGGCCAGCAGGGTCAACGATGCCGAGGCCAAGGTTGTCGTCACCGCAGACGGCTTCTACAGGCGCGGCAAGCCATTGCCCCTCAAGCCCAACGTAGATGAGGCCATGAAGTCTGCACCCTCCGTCAAGAAGGTAGTAGTCGTCAAGAGAACCGGCGTAGAGGTTCCCATGACCGAGGGACGCGATGTCTTCTATAATGATTTCGTAGCCGGCCAGTCCGCCCAGTGCGAGACCGTCCAGCTCGACCCAGAAGACAGGCTGTTCATTCTGTACACATCCGGCACCACCGGCAAGCCCAAGGGTATTGAGCACGCTCACGGCGGATATGCCGTTGCTCCCGCTCAGACCTGCTCCTGGGTTCTGGATATCCACAATGATGATGTCTTCTGGTGCACCGCAGACTGCGGCTGGATCACCGGCCACAGCTACGTCGTCTACGGCCCTCTGTGCCTGGGCGCCTCCAGCATCCTCTACGAGGGATCTCCCGACTTCCCAGATCTGGGACGCTGGTGGTCCATCATTGAGCAGTACGGTGTCTCTGTATTCTACACCGCACCCACCGCTATCAGGATGTTCATGAAGACCGGCGAGGCCTTTGTGAAGAAGTACGATCTGTCCACCGTCAGAATTCTGGCATCTGTGGGCGAGCCCCTGAACCCAGAAGCCTACATGTGGTTCAGAAAGAACATCGGCGCAGACCAGGCCCCCATCATTGATACCTGGTGGCAGACTGAGACCGGATGCCACGTCATCGCCCCTCTGGCCATGACACCCGAGAAGCCCGGCTCCGTATGCTTCCCATTGCCCGGATTCAACACCGATATCTTCGACGAGGATGCCAACTCCGTGCCACTCGGCTACGGCGGCAACATCGTCCAAAAGACCCCCTGGCCAAGCATGCTCCGTGCCTTCTTCAGAGATGAAGTCAGGTACAAGAAGGAGTACTGGGACATGTACTGGCAGGTCAAGCCCGGCACATACCTGGCTGGAGACAAGGCCACCCGCGACAAGGATGGCTACTGGTGGATCCAGGGCAGAATCGATGATGTGCTGAAGGTAGCCGGACACAGAATCTCCAACGCAGAGGTCGAGTCCGCCGCCGTTTCTCACCCCAAGGTCGCCGAGGCAGCCGTTGTCGGCCAGCCCGATGAAGTCAAGGGCGAGAAGATCGTGGCCTTCGTCATTCTCAAGGATGGCGTTGCTGAGGAAGAGGGTCTCAAGAAGGAGATCTCCACCCACGTACGCAAGGTACTGGGCCCCGTCGCTTACCCCGACAAGGTCTACTTCGTCAAGGACGTCCCCAAGACCCGGTCCGGCAAGATCATGCGCCGTGTCATCAAGGCCAAGGCCCTGGGCAAGGAGACCGGAGACCTGTCTGCTCTGGCCAACCCAGAGTCCGTAGAGAATATCCCACGCATTGATCTGTAAGTGGGATATCACCCTCCCTTTTTTTTAGATAAGCTTTCAACATTTTAACTGTTCCCAATAGGCCGGATCGTAAGACAGAATTATCCTGGCGGCGCCAGCACTTTCCATTCTTGGCAGGTAAAGATGCACGTATGTGCCAAGTGTCCCTCTGGGAGCCAGGAGCCACTATGTTGTATTTCAGATTGTCACGATCTTCGAAAAAGGCAAAGCATTTTTTCTGCCAGCAACAGGGAAGGACTCGACATAGTGGCCGACCAGAAGGCATCAGCGGGCAGCAATACTCTTAGCAGCTCATCTCATTCTATCCTCATTCGCGCAGCAGCATTTTCATATCATCCTTCGCGCGGCACCTTTTAATTATATAAAAATAAATTTGCTAATTGGGCTCTCTTTTTTTGCTAATGCCTACCGGGGTTTATTAAAAAGAACAGTAAAGAGACTAAGCGCATGTTTTACGAAAAAGAGCTATTTGACAGAAGATAGAATCTCCTCGGGTGCGAAGTTCATGCTCATTCAATCCTGCAAAAAGTTTTAATGCTTCGAATTAGTGATTCTAATTATAGAAGAGGGAGAAAAATAGATGTCCGGTTGTGAGCATAAGATATCCGGTAGTAGGGAGAAGATCTGGCTGCCCTACTACTTTGAAGGCAGAGATCGAGGACTAAAACCCCACCCTTATTGTACCGAATGCGGCCTGATCAAGAATCTGTCATCAGAAAGGCCACGCAGTATAGGTTATTTTATGAATATAATTGCTGAGCTGGGATGTCGCCATAAAGTTGCCAAGATTCAGACAAGGCTTATTGCTCTGGAGATGGAAAGGCAGGCTCTGGATGATAAATTCGGCATGGATCGAAAGCAGCAGGAAGATCTTTTCGTAGAAATAACCACGCGAATCCTAAACATTCCAGCAAGAGCTGTCTTCGAACTGCTGACCTGATTATATTAATTTTTAACAAAATCATGTTTTCCCGAACCATTGGATCGTCTCGATTAGAGCTTCTTCAAGGCTGTATTTGGGAGAATAGCCAATCCTTTTCGCCCGGCTGATATCGGCCAGTGAGTGCTTGATGTCTCCAGCCCGGGCGGATTCATATCTGGGCCGGACCTCTTTTGCCAGGATCTTGCCGATTACCTTTGCCAGGGTGTTCAGGCTGATGCTCTTTGCACACGCGATGTTATAAACTCCGGGCGCACCGCGGCTGGCGAGAATATTTGCCGAGACGACATCAGCCACGTAGACGAAGTCGCGAGTCTGCTCCCCGTCCCCGTAGATCACAGGCTGCTCATCATGAAGAAGGGCGGAGATAAATCTGGATATCACTCCTGAATATTCAGAATAGGGGTCTTGTTTAGGGCCAAAGACATTAAAATAGCGCAACGATACGGTCTTTAGGCCGTAAAGCTCCTGGAAGACACGAGCATAGTGCTCGGCGGCAAGCTTGGAGACTGCATAGGGCGACATTGGCTCGGGCAGCATATCTTCCTTTTTGGGAAGCTGCAGCGAGCTGCCGTAGACTGCCGCCGAAGAGGCCTGCACCACCCGGCTCACTCCGGCATCTCTGGCCGCTATCAGTACATTGAGCGTTCCATCAATGCCCACAGCATTGGTCCGGGAAGGATCTTCCACGCTCTTTTTAACCGAGGCTATGGCCGCCTGATGAAAGACGCAAGATGCACCGGAAAAGGCCTCCTTTAGCAGCCTTGGATCGGTTAAGTCTCCTTTCACAAATCTCACATCCAGGCAGCCCAGGTTTTCCATCTTTCCGGCGGAAAGATCATCGATGACAAGCACATCATTGTCTTTAGACAGCTTCTCGGCCAGGTTGGAGCCTATGAAACCTGCACCGCCGGTTATAACGTACTTCTCAGACATATTGATCAAATCCAATGACGGAATGTTCAAGGCAATCTTCTTCAAATTAGCGGACGAAACTTCTAAGTGAAACTATAAATAATAAATACAAAATACAATCATAATTGAGACGTGCCCAAAATCTTGATTGAGCGGAGAGCGGGGAAGAAAGCTTAAATATGTGATTAAATAATTAAAAGAGAAGTGGTGGCCATAATTATAAATGAAAAAGACCAATATGTTTTGTGTATTCGCAAAATAAATAGCAATGCTTAGATTCTATAATATAATTGCAGAAAGGAGATATTTCTCTTGGTCGGAATTATCGGCTACATTGGAAAGAAGAACGCAATGCCGATTCTGTTGCAAGGGCTCAAGAGTCTGGAGAAGAGCGACTATGATTCCGTGGGCTTCGCCACATTATCCGACTCGCTTAAGATCTGCAAGGGCGTAGGCAAGATAGAAAGCGCAGTTAGAGATCGGGACCTGACAAATCTGGAGGGAAATATCGGCATAGCCCACACTCGCCGCGCAACCCACGGCCAGATCTGCATAGCCAATGCTCATCCTCATATCGACTGCAAAAAAAGAGTTGCTATAGTTCATAACGGCATAATCGAGAATCATGAAGAGCTCAAAGAGCGACTCATCGGCCAGGGCCATATCTTCACCAGCACTACCGATTCTGAGGTCATAGCCCATCTCATTGGAGATAAATTAGAGGCAGGGAATAGCTTTGAGGTGGCTTGCAAGGATGCCTTCCAGGAGCTGGCTGGATGCTATGCCTTGCTGGCCATCTCTAAGGATGCGAGGAGGGTCGCAGCTTTCCGGAAGGACTTGCCCCTCGCTTTGGGACTCGCTGATGGGGGCTTTATCTTCACATCCAATGTATCAGCTCTACAGGAATGGACTGGAAAAATTATATATGTAAAAAATTATAATATGGCCGTAGCCTGCCGGAAGGAAGTAGTAATTCATAGCCTGATGCAGGACACAGAGTTCGATTGCGCCGGATATGCTATGGGCTGGGAGGAAGATATACGGCCTGCGAACAAAAACATTTAAATTCTATAGAGGATTTGACTTAAGAAAAAGAGTTAAGAACCTGCAGCTAGAATCAAAGGATCTCTTCCCGGCATGAACTGCCATCATCTGAATTGAATTAGCCTTGATGTGGACAAGGCTATTGGCGAGGAAAACCGTCAGTAATGATAAGAGGGGGTGGCAAAGCAGCGGAAGCTTTATGCACGCTATTGATAATTTTTTTATAAATATCTACTTTAATTATTAAGGAAGATTGATATGAAGATCGTGGCCTCATCGTTATGCATTATGATATTGTGCTCTGTGTGCCTGGCACAAGAAGCAGATTATTACGACTGGAAGGGGCTAAAATCATATGCTGCCAAGAACTACACTGATTCCATAGTCTATTTTGATAGGGCCATAAAACAGGATCCCAATTACATAGATGCCTGGATCCATATGGGTGATGCCCAGAGGGCAGTAAAGGACTATAATGCCTCTTTGCAAAGCTATTACGGCGCGCTGCAAATAGAAAACAATACAAAAGCGGCCTGGTTCGGGATGATTGCGGCATATATTGCCCTGAACAGCTATTCTGAGGCCGCTCGAGCTGCCGCTAAAGTGACGGAGATTGAACCGAACAGGAAAGAGAACTGGCAAAAAGAGGGAGACCTTTTGCAGATGCAAGGCGATTATGAAGAGGCTATGGCAAAGTACGAAAGCGCCTTGAATTTGGATCCGCAATATTTAGATGCATTATACCGAAAGGGGCTATCGCTGATGGCCCTGGGAAATAATAAGGAAGCATTGAGCCTTTTTGATCAGGTTTTAGCGGCAAATCCTGAACACAAATTGGCCTGCAATGCCCGAGGGCTGATCCTTGAGGCAGATGGCAAATACGAATCCGCACGAGAGGCCTATGAAAATGCCTCCCAGCTTGACCCCAAGTGGAGCTTGCCTAAGATCAATAATGTGCATAGCTTGCTGGCACAGGGAATGACAGATGAGGCCATGAGGATATTTGTGACCTTATAAGAAAGAGCCTTGAAGGGACTGTCATGAAATCAATTCACAAAATGCTTAGCGTTTTCATTTGCATATTCGTCTTGAGCTGTTCCAGCTCTTGCCAGGATGCGTCCGTTTACTATGACAATCTGGCAAGCAAGCTTGTTTCAGCTAAAAACCTCAGCGAGGCCATGCATCTTTTTAATAAGTCATTGGACCAAAATTCTTCAAATGTAAATGCCTGGGTACATAAAGGAAATGCTGAAAAAGCCCTGCGGGATTATAACGCCTCCATCCGGTCATTTGATCAAGCGTCTATCCTGGACAGCGAAAATGCTCCGGCCTGGTTGGGACTGGCTGACACATATTCTTTAAAGAAGGATTATACGAGTGCCACGGCAGCGGCAACAGAGCTTACCAGGATTGCTCCCAAAAACAAGGCGTACTGGCTCAAGAAAGGGACACTGATGCAGATGCAGGGACATTTCGATAACGCTACTGTAGAACTGGACCGGGCCCTGGCCCTGGACGCGAAGTACAAGGACGCATTATACAGGAAAGCGCTATCGGAGCTTTGCGCGAGCGACACCAATCAAGCCATAGAACTGCTTGATCAAGTCATCGCCCTCGACGGCAAGCATAAGCAAGCCTATAACGCCAAGGCTCTGGCCCTGCAAATGCAGGGAAATTATGAGGGCGCAATTGCCGCATACGATAGAGCTCTTCGGATAGATGCAAAATGGTCCGTGGCTCTGACCAATAAAATGCACGCCTTGCTGGCGATGGGCCGGCAAAAAGAGGCTGTGAATATCCTTTTGAGGATATAAAAAAGATGATCACTCTGAAGACATATTTTATTCTTGGCTATGCATCGATCATTCTGCTCATAGTAGCTCTGGCCGGCTGTGCCTCAGGGCAGAGTTTGCAGAGTCAGAGCATGGAAGCGATTATGCAGAACCTCTCCCATGAGGATGCCAAGATCAGAGGACAGGCCGCCTGGATGCTGGGGAAGAGTGGCGACGTGAGAGCAGTAGATTCACTGATCCAGACCCTGGAGGACAGCGACAGCAATGTGCGAGAGTGGGCGGTTTTATCACTGGTGAAGATTGGCAAGCCATCCATTGAGCATTTGACAGCTGCTTTGAATGATAAAGGCGACCTTATCAAGTGGCAAGCGGCGGCGGCGCTGGGATTGATAAACGATAGCAATAGCACACAGCCGCTTCTCTTTGCTCTGCAGAGCAATAACAGCACAGCTCGCTATTGGGCAGCAGCGGCTCTGGGACAGATAAGAGATAACAGATCCCGAGACGCTCTTATTTCTGCTCTGGGTGACAGCAATGAGACAGTCAGAGATGAGGCGGGGTGGGCTCTAAGGTCCGTAGAGGGAGCCGGCGCAGTAGAGCTGCTGATAAAGCTTCTGAAGGACGGCGACTCAAACAGGCGCGTGGGCGCAGCAAAGGCGCTTGGAGATTTGGCAGATGCAAGCTATGTTTTGCCTTTAATTGAGGCCTTGCAAGACAGAGAGCCTGGTGTACGGTCCGAGGTAGCCTCTTCCCTGGGCCGGATTAACGACAGCCAGGCCACAGTGCCATTGATCGGTGTTTTAGGGGATCCGGAGGAACAGGTTCGAAGGGCTGCCATAAAAGCCCTAACGGCGATAGGCAGTCAGGCGACAGAGCCGCTTATTCTGGCCCTGAATGAATCAGACAATAACACTCAAGAGGCAGCGGCTCTGGCATTGGGACGAATTGGGGAGGAGAGAAGCATAGGGCCGCTGATCTGGGCATTTAAGAATGGTGACCGCCGGGTCCGGCATGCTGCTGTGGGGGCGCTTGCCGATATAAACGGAAGCCTTGCCTTGCCGCCGTTAGTCACGATACTTGATAATCCGAATGCTGGAAGCGATCTGCGAGCCGATGCGGCCTGGGCGCTGGGAGAGATGGACAACCCAGGAGCCAGAGAGTACTTGATCTATTCAATGGCAAATGACAAAGATAGCAGCGTGCGAATGAGCGCTGCCCGGGCCCTAAAGAACATAGGCAGCGTCACCGTTCCAGAGTATTCGATATAGATTTCATCGGCATTTTTGCCATGGAAAAATAATTTGGAGGAATAGTCTTGAAAGTATTCGGCATATTAATATGCGTTTTTCTATTGAGTGCCATATGCATGGCGGAAGAGACGGAATATTTCGACTGGAAGGGGAGCAAACTTTATGCCTCCAAGGATTACGCGGGTGCACTGCCCTATTTCGA
>JAFGNK010000197.1 GCA_016927055.1 Methanotrichaceae archaeon
ACGTATCGAAGTGGATTCACGTTGCTTTTTTCTGCAATAATCCTGGTATCGACAACATGCGCAGCTTCTGAGCTTGCTGTATCCGGGGTTGGAAATTACAATGCTGCAAATGCTACAAACGTTATTGAAAAAAGTGAATTTGTGGCTTTCGTAGACGAGGCCGCTGCCTACGTAAAGGATAACGGCAAGGAGAAGGCTCTCCTGGCGTTCAATAACAGTTCCGCGCCATTTGTCAGAGGAGAGCTTTACATCTTCGCCTATGACTTTAACGGGACCAATATCGCCCATCCCATCAGGCCGGACCTGGTAGGCCATGACCAAAGAGGCCTGCTGGACATCAACGACGTGGCCGTGGTCAGAAACGAGCTGGCTCTGGCCGAAAGAGGAGGTGGGATCATGTATCTCGTCTTCCAAAATCCCATCCATGAAGATCGGGAAGAGCTGAAGCTGATCTACCTTAAAAAGGTGGACGACAGCCTGTGGCTGGGTTCCGGAATTTATCTCACCAATACTTCCGCCTCTTTCAGTCAGGAGGAGAGAGACGAGCTTGTGGCCTTTGTGCAGGAAGCTCTGCAGTTTGCCCGTGAGAGCGGCAAGGAGAGAGCTCTGCAGGTTTTCAGCGACCCGAAGGGCAATTTCACCAGGGGTGCACAATACATCTTTGCCTACGATTACGATGGTCGCACTCTAGCCCTTCCTTACCAGCCCGAGCTGATAGGCACAAACCGGATCGACGCCAGAGATCCCAACGGAGTAGATTTCATCTCGCAAGCCATCGATGCCGTCAGGATGGGGAACGGCTTTTTCTACTACATCTATCCCGATCCGTCTGAGAACATGACCCCAGAGCTCAAGCTCAGTTATGTAGCAAACGTCAACGAAACCTGGTTCCTGGGATCCGGCATCTATGTAAAGGGTGGATAGGTAGAGGCTGACAAATGTCAATAGAAGGGTATGTGGTCAGGGAGGCGGCAAGGCATGAAATTGCTCTCACCGTATCCTGGGCAAATTCGGAAGGATGGAATCCTGGTATTCATGACGCTGGCATCTTCTACAAAACAGATCCAAAGGGCTTCTTCGTTGGAACGTTCAAGGGCAAACCAGTAGCAAGTATCTCCGCAGTAGCCTACAACGCCTCATTTGGGTTCCTGGGGTTTTACATAGTCAAACCTCCCTTCCGAGGCCGGGGATTGGGCACTGAGATCTGGAATAGGGGGATGAAGTACCTGGAAGGCAGAAACATCGGACTTGATGGTGTCCTGGAGCAGCAGAAGCTGTATGAGCGCAAGGGTTTCCGGCCATGTTACAGGAGCGTGCGTCAGCAGGGAGTTGGGATCGGGCTAATGAGCAGAGCGGAAGGCATAAAATACCTCTCCCAGGTGCCCATGGAGGATATTCTGGCCTATGACGATCAGCACTTTCCCGTGCCCAGGCACGTATTCACCAAATCATGGATCAGGCAGCCTGGGGTGATTGCCATGGGATCTCTGAATAAGGGTGAGCTGGAGGGTTATGGTGTCCTTCGGAAATGCAGTCAAGGCTACAAAATCGGGCCGCTTTTCGCCAATGATGAGTTGGTTGCTGATGCTCTATTCTGCTCTCTTTGCGGCCATGCTCCTCAGGGTGCGCCAGTCTTTCTGGATACACCCGAGCCAAACTCTGCCGCGTTGCGTTTGGCCAAACGTCACCATATGCATCCCGTATTCGAGACCGTGCGCATGTATACCGGGGAAGATCCCGGCCTGCCGATGGACAGAATCTTCGGCGTAACAAGTTTCGAGCTGGGCTAGCCTTCTCACAAGGGTCCTGGAGATGAGAAGGCTTTCCGAGGATCTGCCTGGCGGGCATGGCCAGGAAAGGGCCATGTGAAGAATTGCGGGCCTGTGAGCGCAGGGCCAGTGGCTGAGGAAATGGGGGCATTTTCTTCTAGCAAGCCAAGAGCTTGCTTGGTTATGTCCTGTTCTTCTTTTTCTCCTCTTCCCCTGCCCTCAACCGGCTTTGCATCTAATGTCGTTTCTGCAACTAAAGTCAAAGACCTGCAACCAAAGTGACAGATATTATTTGCGTATTGATTATATTCTTCGATATGCATTCTAGATGACTATTGCTTCCCTCCTTATTCATTATTCACTCACAACTTGGGCAAACCTTATTGCCTCAGCCATCCTTTTGTAACAGTGCTAGCTAAGAGGAGAAGACGAAAGTCGGAGCGATTTGGCTTTAAGGTTGGCCCAGGTTTGATAGCTCCTCTTTTTGATAACAAAGAACTGGATTGCAGCAACATTAATGGTGGCGAGATAGATGGACGATATAGATATGAGGATTCTTGGGGCGATCGATAGCATTTCCCCCAGGTCTTTTGTCAGTCCCGTCAAAGTCAATGAGCTCCTAAAGTTCAACGAAACGGAACTTGGCAATCGTTTGAAGCTTTTGAAGAAATCGGGTCATGTAGACATTATGACCAGTGAATATCCGTCCAGTTTGGCTCTTCCTAATTCCATCTCAAAAGTTTATCTCACCGATTTGGGACGACAGAGCTTGACGCAAAAATGATAGGACTTTTCAATGCTGCAATGTTCTTTTTGCTCTTGCATCTTTTTGCCCTGAAGGTCCAGGTCTTTTCAGTCGCTGCTCTCCTCTGGAAAACCATATTGTTATAAACTAAGCATGTGACCACAAAAGGGGAAATGTGCCTGGTATCAGGGAGGCTTTTGCGGATGATCAAGCATATCGTTATGTTCAAGTTCAGAGAATCGGCTGAGGGCAAGGATAAGGCAGAAAATATTATGGCATTGAAGGCTAAGCTGGAAGCCCTGCCTGGTCAAATCGGGGAGATCAAGTTCTTCGAGGTGGGCATCAACTTCCTCGAGGTGAGCGTGGCTTATGATCTGGTCCTGGTTTCAGAATTCGAGAGCAAAGAAGCTCTTTTCAGCTACCAGACGCATCCCGAGCACATCAAGGTGGCGGAATTCGTCGGCAAAGTATGCGAAAGCCGGATTGTAGTGGATTATGTCCTCTGATCCGTCCTCGTTAAAGATCGGTGTATGCGGCATTGCCTGCCAGGCCTGTCCTCGCATGGCCTTGGGCAAGTGTCCCAATGGAGAGGCAGGCTGCCGGCCCCGGGAGAACAGGATGTGCCGGATCGCCACCTGCGCTTTTCAAAAAGGGGTGACTCTCTGCTTCCAGTGCCCGGAGTTTCCCTGCGAGACCACGAAGCTGGGGCCGATAAGCTACGGCTACTGTCAGTTCATCTCGGGCAAGGATTGGGCATTGAAGTAGGGCAGGTGGGGCCTTGAAGCCGACCCATTTTTTCTTTTTGCTTTTCCTTTTTGGCTTTCTGCTTCAGGACAGCTCATCCTTCAGTCCTTTGATGAAGTGGCCGTGGGTTATGCTTCCCAGGGTCAGGGGCCGGATGGCCTCCTTGAGGTCATACAGATCTTTTTGAAGAGTCCCGTCTCCTTTCTCGGTCAGATCTATGGCCTTTCTGTAATTTTCCGTCATCTGGCGGGCATACTCTTGCGTTCGGCCCCGCGCATCCAGGGCTACGCCATCCAGGCCGATTGTGAAGATATCGGGCATCAGGTCCAGCAGGCAGGTCTCGGCGGAGTTGAAGATGTGCGTCCTCTTGTTATCATCCAGGCGCAGGGGAAAGATGCGCCTCATGTCCTGCAATCCCCAGAATTCTTTTGGATCATATTTTCCTTTGGGGGGAAGAGGCATGCAGTCCCCGGCCACCATCACCTCCAGATTGCCCTGCACCATCAGCTCCATGCGGGGCGGTTTCGGGAGAAGGCGTGATGCTGCCACGGTTCTGGCCAGTTGCCGGGCTGACAGCTCCGGTGAGAGGGTGAGAAGCTCTAAGGGCGGAGCGAGTGCCTGCACCGTTAGGTGATTGCAGACATTCAAGCCCGAGGCTCCATAAAGATGCTTATCGGGCCGGGCGTCCATGGCTGCCGGAAGGGCTCCCACGTTCTCTACCATGATCCCATCGGCCATGACCACCGCCAGCAGGGGCCCGGCAAACTTGAAGAAGTCGGCATGTGTGATCTTGGGCCATTTCCATATCAACTGCGCATCCCTGCAGATGGCCTTTGCCTCTTCTATCATCTTCTCGGTCTTTATAGCCCGATCTTTCTCTTCCCATCCTAAAACGGGCTCAAAGTAAACCCGGTTGCAACCTCCCTCTATGGCGCCTCTCACCGTCTCCAGGCTATCGGCATAGACTGCTAGAGAGGGTCTGCGGCTTCCAGCAGAGCCGGGGGGGGCGGAGGAGGGTGCGGCAGAGGATGACGGGGCAGACAGTTTCATATCTTTCAATGTATCTCGTGCCCTCTCTACCTTCTCCTTCGCTGGGCGCCATTTTTCCTGGAGGGTCTCCTGGACCTTTTCTAAAAGATCGCGGCGAAGCTGGTTTAAGGCTCCCAGCGGGGCGAAAAGATCCTCCGCGTAGTCCATGCTAATCTTGCGGACGAAAAAAGGCGTTCCTCCCATGCGGCGCATCTGTGATTCGATCTGCTGACGGGTTATGGGCTGATTTTTGGCTTTTTCCATTCTAAATTCTGCTTTGACCTGAACGCTGCTGCCATCTTCTAGGCGGGCCTGGAGCAGAGGTGTGCCCTCCTGCCAGGTGATGCTCAGGTCCAGAGCGATCTGGGTCTTGGTGGAGGAGATGATCTCCTGCGCCTTTTTGGCCAGAGCAGTGCTGCCAGTCAGATAGACTTTGGTGCCCGGCCGCACCCTCTCCGGCGTCATCAGCCGCAGCAGGCCGTCCTTATGCCCTATCTTCCCCACCACCAGCCCCATCTCCTGGCCGGGGGCTAAAAAGACCAGGCCGTCGCCCTTCTCGGGGCAGAGCGGCCCGGAGAGCCTGACCGCTGCCTCGCCTCTCTGGGCGTCGAAGGCAGCCACGCTGCCTATGAGAACGCCCCGGTTGTCCGACATCTCCCGGCCCATGATATCTCTGGCCCCCAGCAGGTGGCCTTGTGTAAAATCGCGATTAAAAGCTAAGGCCAGGTCTCTTTCATCCTCAGGAGTAGGCGACCACTTGCCACGGGCAATGGCATCCAGGGCTCTTCTGTAAATGCCGGTTACGATAGCCACATACTCTGGGGACTTCATCCTCCCTTCAATCTTAAGGGACTCTACCGGCGAGCGGACGATCCTGTCCAGGTGGCTGTAAACGCAAAGGTCGCGGGTGGATATGAGAAATCTCTCTTTTAGTGGCTGGGCTGACAGGCTTAACGGTCTGCCGTATGGGTCTTTTTCGCCTTTGAGCAACACGTAGGGCTTTCTACAGGGCTGGGCGCACATGCCCCGGTTGCCGCTGCGTCCGCCAATGGCCGAGGAGAGAAGGCACTGCCCGGAGTAAGAGTAGCAGAGAGCGCCATGCACGAATACCTCCAGGCCAATTCGCTGCGACTTCGCTCCTTTCCCTTGCTCTTGCCTCATCTCTCTCTCCATCTCTTTTATCTCATCCAGGCTCACCTCTCTGGCCAGGACAACTCTCTTAAATCCAGCGCGGGCCGCCCAGAGTGCTCCCTGTCGGTTGTGGATGGTCATCTGGGTGGAGGCGTGCTTCTCCAGCTCCGGCACTATTCGGCTGGCCAGTAGAGAAGCGCCCAGGTCCTGCAAAAGCACGGCATCTGTGCCCATTTCATAGAGTCTGAGAAGATATTCGGCCACATCGGAGAGCTCGTTTTCTCTGATGAGAGTGTTGACCGTCACATAGACCTTTACGCTCGCCAGGTGTGCGTAGTCTATAGCTCGAGCTAAGGAGGTCTCATCGAAGTTTGCGGCGAACTTTCTTGCCCCAAATCTCTTGCCGCTCAGGTAAACTGCATCGGCTCCTGCGGCGATTGCGGCCTCTAAAGCCTCAGGCGAGCCGGCCGGGGCGAGCAGTTCAGGCAGTCTTCTCAAGGTTTATCGCCATTATGATGAATATGGATCCACTCTCACTCTTCAATACGGTACAAGAAATAGCCAAAAATTTAGGGAATCAATCAGCCGCAGCCCGCGATATCGTCTACGGCCTTTATCACACTTTGCCACTGCGGGCAATAGTATACCTGGTCTGAATAATCTTCGATATTAGTGTCATTCAAGCTCCAGGGATGCAGGAATAAAATTCCCCTCCGATCCGGATCGCTCTTAACAAATTCCACAATATTCAAGTCGAGATCATCTATTAACACATCGGAAGGTATGTTGTGCTTGGTGCCTGTTCTGGCACGATGATATTGCTTTAAGCAGGGAAAGTGTGCTTTCAGCCATCTTCTGGTAGCTTTCTCTGCATTGAGTCTTCTGGCTGTCACCACGAGAAGATCATGCCCGGAAAGCTTCTTTATGGCATTTTGCGCGCCTTGCACGAGTGGCACTCTCATAACATATTCCGGATCGGCCAGCAACCGGGAAATCTCCGTCCATATCTCTATTCCCTCAAAGGACCAGTGGGCACGATTGATCTGGCTTTTGGAATACTTCTGACCATAATCTTTTTCAATTTCCTTCAAGACAGCACTGACTTGATCTGCTAAAACCCCGTCAATGTCTACAGCGATCTTCAAACCATACCTCCCATACAAATTGGTCCACGAATCTTTTTTAATCTCAATAGTTTAACAGGTGCATTGAATGATAAATCTTTTCAGATACAAGAAATACTAATACTAGAACGAAAACCTTGCGGTAGGTTTTAGATAAGCAGATATCATCGATCGCATACATAGGGTATTTATTGGAGAAGATACTCTTTAATCACGGGTGATTGGGATGAAGTGGCTTAAAGCATTTATCGTTTTGATGACTCTTGCTACGCTCTGCTCAGCAGGGCAGGCATTGCAGACCTTTTCTGGAGATACAATATCCATAGACACGGCAGTTGCTGACGATATCATTGCGGCAGGCAACATGGTAAGCATCAACGCCCCGGTGGACTCGGCAATAGTCGCGGGCGGCACGGTGAACATCAATGCTCCGGTGAAGGGCGACGTCATCGCTGCCGGAGGCCAGGTCTATGTCAACTCTGATGTAGGTGGAAAGGTAGTGGCAGCGGGCGGAAATATCAACCTGGGCGGCAACATTGGCACCAATCTGGTGGCTGCGGGCGGCACGGTGAACATCCTTCCCGGCAATACAATTGAGAGAGATGCTCTCATCGGGGGCGGCCAGGTGGTTAACGCAGGACGGGTCAACGGGACCCTCACCATCAGCGCCAATCAATTCAATAACACCGGCTCGGCTGAAGCGGTAAACTTCCATAAGGTAGAAGATAAGGCTGATCGAAGAGAAGAATATGATATGGGCTTTAACATCTTCAGCCTGCTGGCCATCCTGGGCTACTTCATTTTGGGTTTGATCCTGGTCAAGTATCTGCCCGGCATCTTCCTGGTTGTAGACGGCGAGGTGAGAAGCTCGACTCTTCTCAAGACCTTCCTGGGATTCGTTATGATCATTGCCTCATTCATTGCCGTGCTGCTGGTGGCGATAACTGTGGTGGGATTGCCCATTGCCCTGATCTCAACTCTGCTCATCTTCGCAGCCCTCATGCTTAGCGGGACCTTCGTCTCTTTCAGCCTGGGCAAATGGATCGGCGAGCAGGCCAAGATCAAGCAGGGAGATCTGGTCTACTTCATAATCGGATTTGTCATCCTCAATGTGCTCTTCCTGCTGCCCTATGTAGGAGGTCTGATCTCATTGATCTCCATGAGTTTGGGCTTTGCAGCCTTACTCCATGCAGCGCGCCACCTGGCCAGCGTCGGCCAGGCAGAGGCTGCCTGAGATACTTTAATTTTTTTCTTCCAATTGACCGCACAACATGGCATGTATGGTATATTTGCAGAAACGCTCTAGGCTAAATACCTTGATATCCATTTAAAGGATTTATATAATGGCTGCAATTGAGAAACCGGATAAGTCCTGCTGCCAGGTCTCCCAGATCGTGCAGGGCACAGGATGTACCATCAGAGGAATTCGAAGAAATAATTTATAGTGTGGTGAAGGCTTGAAACTGGTAGTATTCTACAATGGCGAATTTGGCGAGAGAGTGGTGGGCAACCTTATCAACTACTCGGGCTTTTGTATCTCCTGTGGCGAGGCCTGCACCCAGTGCAGGAATGTCCGGCCGGGCTATGCCGAAAACATCGTCTCCCTGGTGGAGATGCCCGATCCGGCATCCCTGGGAGATTTCATTGATGATGTGGAGCCACTCTTGCCCCAAAATATCCCTGCTGCGGACATCGCTATGGTCATCAATGTCCATCCTGACATTCTCTTCGGCCTTCTTCCCAAGCTGAAGGAAGCGGGCGTGAAAGGCATAGTTGGCGGCTCGGAGTCGCCGCGCGAGCTTCCTTTAGGCCAGAGAAAGCAACTGGAGGATGAGGCAGCGGAGCTGGGGATGGAGGCGGCCTTTGCCAAGCCTTTTTGCGCTCTTCGCCCGGATCCGGCCAAGCCGAACATCTATGCTTTTCTCACCGAAGCGGGTATTGGAGATCCTGTAATCGATGTGACGGTGCAAAAGAGCCGGGAGGGCAAAGACTACATTTTAGCCGCCAATGTTGTCAGAACGGCTCCCTGTGGCTCCACCTGGTTTGTGGCCAAGCGCCTCCTGGGGCTGGAGCCGGACCAGCCTGACATCCGGGAGAGGATCTCCGAGGCGCATCATGCTTACCCCTGCACGGGATCGATGGATCGGGATACGGAACTGGGTGATACCGTGCTGCACAAGGGCGGCTACATCATCCGCGATGCCGTGGAGGATGCTTTTAAGAGGGCGAAGAGGCTGGACTAGAGGCGCTTTCCTCTAACATTTTTTTTCATCCAGTGCAGCAGGATCTTCATTCCCGTCACCGCTTATCTTCCAGCGGATTCTCTTTATCAAGCCGAGCAGGGTGCGTGCTTCTCTTTCCGTCAGTTCCGCCCGGCCCAGGATGCGCCGCAGCATGAGCAGTGTAAATTCCACTTTGTGCAAGGGATAGCTGACCTCGGCGAGGAGCATTCTTGCCTTTTCTTGCAGCAGGGTGAGGCTCTCCCGGCTGGCCATCTCCACGGTGCCAGAGCCTCCGTTCCCGTCTTGGGACAGCTCGTAGAAGAGCACGGCTGCACAGTGAGATAGGTTCATGACCGGATACTCGCTGCTGGTGGGAATGGAGACCAGCATGTCGCAGAGGGCCAGCTCCTCGCTGTTAAGGCCGCAGTCCTCTCTGCCCAGGAGCAGCGC
>JAFGNK010000198.1 GCA_016927055.1 Methanotrichaceae archaeon
GTCACCGTCAAGCATAGGATGAATGCCGTAATGGATCTGGTCAGAAAGGATACGGGCGTGGTTTGCCAGCCTACGCCGCAGAATCTGGCCGAAGCCGTTTCCAAAACACTGCAAAACGCGGGGCGAATGCGAGGACGGTGCATAGAGGAGGCAGGCAGGTATGACTGGGAAGAGATCTGCAGCCGGGCAGAGAGGGTTTATGATGATAAATCAGATCATTTGGAGTTTCGATAGACGGATATAGGAGATCGCGGATTTTGAGGAACGGATAATTATGAGTACACTGGTCACAGGCGGCGCGGGATTTATCGGCTCCAATCTGGTTGAAGAGCTCTTGGCAGCAGGCGAAGATGTGGTGGTCCTGGACAACATGCACACCGGAAGCCCCGGCAATCTGGAGGGCCTGAAGGGCAGCTTGAAGCTGATCAGGGCAAGCTGCAATGATCTGCCCGGCATGGACCTTCATCCCGAAAAGATCTACCATCTGGGCATTCCATCATCCTCGCCCATGTACAAAAAGAATCCATACCTGATGGGAGAGGCGCTCAACGGCTTTACGGCCGTCTTCGAGCTGGCCAGAAAGTCCGGTGCGAGGGTGGTATATGCATCATCTTCATCACTCTACAGCGGCCTTTTGCCGCCCCATCGCGAGGACATGACCATTCCGGTTTCCGACTATTATACCGAGGCCCGCCTGGCTATGGAGAGGATGGCTGAGCTTTACAGGAGGCTCTTTGATGTTAACTCCGCAGGCATGAGGTTCTTCTCCGTTTATGGGCCAAAGGAGGAGTCCAAGAAGCAGTACGCCAACATGGTCTCTCAGTTCCTCTGGCAGATGCGCCGGGGCGAGACGCCCGTCATCTTCGGAGATGGATTGCAGACCAGAGACTTCACCTATGTCAAGGATGTGACGGCGGCCCTGCGACTGGCCATGCAGTCAGACTATCACGGCATACTGAATGTGGGCACAGGAAAGGCCTACAGCTTCAATGATTTGATCGAGATTTTAAATGAAAATATGAGATTGGCCATAAAGCCGCAGCATGTGGAAAATCCGATCAAGAACTATGTTTTGCACACCCAGGCAGACACTGCAAAAGCAGAAAAAATACTTGGATTTAAAGCGAAATGGAGCTTGGAAGACGGCATAAGAGAGCGGCTTCGCCCCTGAGCGAGATGAGGTTGTGGTTTCATTGGATTTTACAGATAAAAATATTTTAATAACCGGAATCAGTGGATTTGTTGGCTCCAGGATGGCCAGAGTGCTTGCAGACCGGGGCGCCAATGTCTTCGGCCTGCTGCGCCGCCGGGCAGACGGCAAGATCCCGCACAACATGCAGAGGCTATGTCTGGGAAAAGAGGTCTCGCTTATTGAAGGAGACCTGGAGAGCATAGCCAGCATCGGCAGTGCCATCACAGCAAGCCAACCGGATGTGATCTTCCATCTGGCGGCCCAATCTTTTGTGCCCAGGTCCTTTGTGGACCCCAATGAGACCATGCTCTGCAACTGCTGGGGGACATCCAATCTCCTGGAGGCCATCAGGATCAAAGATACGGATCCGGTAGTGGTTTTCGCAGGCAGCAGCGAGGAGTACGGCCTGGTGCTCTCCTCGGAAGAGCAATACAGGCAAGCCCTGGCGAAGTACGGGACAATCTTCCCGGAGCCGGAGCGTATGCCTGAAGTGCCAATCGCCGAGACAAATCCTCTGCGGCCTATGTCGCCCTATGCAGTAAGCAAGGTATACGGCGACCACCTCATGAGAAATTACTGGTATTCCTATGGAGTAAGGACCGTCATCTCCAGGGCATTCAACCATGAGGGGGCGGGCAGAGGCAATATGTTTGTGACCTCCGTGATCACCAACCAGGTTATGAAGCTCAAGTTCGGAGAAACCGACTCAATCACCATAGGAAACGTCAATGCCTTCCGGGACTGGAGCCATGCCGATGATGTTATCGAAGGCTATCTGATACAGGCAGAGAAAGGCAGGTACGGGGACGTTTATAACCAGGGCTCCATGAGGACAAACTCGGTGATGAGCTACCTGCTGATGAGCCTTGAAGAGGCGGGCTATCCCGTCA
Source organism: Methanotrichaceae archaeon (assembly GCA_016927055.1). Classification (GTDB taxonomy): domain Archaea; phylum Halobacteriota; class Methanosarcinia; order Methanotrichales; family Methanotrichaceae; genus Methanothrix. The sequence goes on from JAFGNK010000198.1 coordinate 2,083, forward strand.
GCAAGATTGAGACCTTCAAAGGAAAGAAGGCGGTAACTGAGCCAAACGAGCCTGACCGGTCGCCCATCTTCGGCCTTGATTTTGAGAAGACAAAGGTTGACGGCATGATGCTACGAGGAGAATTGGAGTATAATATAGAAGACGGTGGCGTGATTGCCCATGCCGGGGAAAAGAGCATAAGGATCATCTTCAATCCGGAGAGATTCAGGCCGGCAGAGGTGCCCATCCTCCTTTCGGACACAAAGAAGATTGAGGCGCTCGGGTTCAGGAAAGAGCACACCGTAACAGACATCATCCGAGACCAGCTTGATCACTATCTGGATGAAAAGGAGCGCAGGGGATCCTATTGAGGTAAGGGCGCTGCGGACGGCCATCTTTCTGGACTACATATCTTCCTCGCCCAGGTACAAAATAATACATAGAGAGCTGAGACGGAGATTGACTTCAAGTTCAAGGCCGACTCGAATCGTAGAACGCTTGCCGAAGATTCATTTATTTTTCATTTTTTAAATACCATTCTACAGTGTCCCGAAGAGCATCCTCAAAACTGCTCTTTGGCTTCCATCCCAGGTCTCGAATCTTATTGCAATCGATCGAATATCGGAAATCGTGACCAAGCCGATCGCCTACATGCTCGATCAGGTCCTCGGATCTATTCAGAAGAGATAAAATCTTCTTCGTTATATCCAGGTTTGTTAATTCATTGCCGCCGCCTATGTTATAGATCTCTCCGGCAAGGCCTTTATGTAAGACAAGATCGATTGCAGAACAGTTGTCCCTCACATAAAGCCAATCGCGAACATTTTGACCTGTTCCGTAGACAGGAAGCCTCTCGCCATTTCTAGCCCGGAGAATAAAGAGGGGTATCAGCTTTTCAGGGAACTGATAAGGCCCGAAATTGTTCGAACTTCGAGTTATGGAGACGGGCAGGCCAAAGGTTGTAAAATAAGCGCGAGAGAGGAGATCTGCTCCCGCTTTGGAGGCGGAATAGGGAGAAGACGGATTGAGTGAATCGAATTCATTGAAAGAGCCTGAAAAGGCACTCCCATAGACCTCATCCGTGCCGATCTGTACGAACTTTTCCAGGCACATCTTTCTGGCCGCTTCCAGTAGTACGTGCGTTCCCAGGACGTTGGTCCTGACAAAAGAGCCTGCATCCGTGATCGATCTATCGACATGAGTCTCAGCAGCAAAGTTTACAGCAGCATCGCAGCCTTGCATGGCAAGGGCCACATCATCTTTATTGCAGATATCCCCTTGCACAAATGTAATATCAGGCAAGACATCTTGCAGGTTCTCTCTTCTCCCAGCATAAGTTAGCTTATCCAGGACGACCACATCATAACCGGCATGCTCTTCCAGAATATGGCGAACAAAGTTGCAGCCGATAAAGCCCGCACCGCCCGTGATCAGCAATTTCATGCCAACACCTCGCCTCAGCCGTGCCTCTTCCCAGGGGTCAGCAACCAGTCATAAGGAATCTTATCTGTATCAGGAGGCAGCCGGAACTCATCAGGTTCTTTGTAGTTGTAAGCCAGGGTCGGGACACTCAGGAAGTATGCCGTCTCCTCGCCCACGGCCTTGAAACCGTGATAGACGAGCGGCGGAACACTGATGAGCAGAGGGTTCTTGTCTCCTATGAAAAATTCGTTTACCTGTCCTAACGTTGGGGAGCCGGGACGGTCATCGTAAAGAGCCACCTTCATCGTACCTTTAATGCAGGTGAAATTGTCGGTCTGTTTCTTGTGATAGTGCCAGGCCTTTACCACATCCGGATAAGCAGTGGTCAAATAGACCTGCCCAAAACTCTGGAAAATGTCATCGTCGCACCTCAGAATCTCCATGAGCCAGCCGCGCTCATCAGGAATCACCCTGAGGTTCTTGGTCTTTACACCTTCGATCATACCTGGACCTCCGAGTTATCTCCAACTACAAACCTATATCCCTTAGGCTTTCTGCAGCTCTCGGAAATATTTACATTGGCTCCGATCAAGCTATCAACAATCTTGTGCCTTACATTGATTTTAGTTCCATCCATAACTATCGATCCCTCTATCTCGGAGTCTACAACCACGCAACCATCGCCAATGCTAGTATAGGGACCGATGTAGGAGTTGGAGATCTTGCAGTCCCGGCCCATTATTACCGGTCCACGCACCACAGACCCTTCCGCCAAAACGGTTCCCGGGCCGATGGAGACTCTTCCCTGAACCTCAGATCCATCTGCCACATTGCCAGAGCACGACGCCTCAAGCTCATCCAGGATGAGATTGTTGGCGCTGAGAATATCCTCAGGCATGCCGGTGTCCTTCCACCATCCTTTCACCACAGAAGCCTGGACATGATAGCCATTTTCTACCAGCCACTGGATAGCATCGGTTATTTCCAGCTCGTTCCTCCAGGAAGGACGAATATTCTTGACCGCCTCAAAGATGACGGGCTGAAAGAGATAGACGCCCACCAGGGCCAGATTGGAGGGCGGATCTCTGGGCTTTTCCACCAATCGGACCACTTCTCCGCACTCATTGAGCTCGGCCACTCCGAACCGCTCGGGATGAGAGACCTCGGTCAACAGGATGGAGGCATCGGCACCCGAGCTTCTGAAGCTATTTGCATGATCAACTATTCCGTCGCAAAGGAGATTGTCTCCCAGGTACATGACAAAAGGCTCACAGCCTATGAACTCCTCAGAGATCAACACGGTGTGAGCCAGGCCGCGTGGTGCATCCTGGTATATGAACCGGATATCGGCATCCCACTCTCTGCTCTTGACCGTCCTCTCCACCTGGTCTCGATTGGGACCGACGATTATCCCAATTTCAAAGACTCCTGCCTCGATTATATCATCTATGGCGTAAAAGAGAATAGGCTTGTTGGCCACAGGTATGAGCTGCTTTTGCTGCGAATAAGTCAGAGGGCGAAGTCTCGTGCCATAGCCACCTGAAAGCACCAAACCCTTCATTATGTCACCATTCCTTGCTTTGCCA
>JAFGNK010000199.1 GCA_016927055.1 Methanotrichaceae archaeon
ATGGCCGTAGACCATATCGAGTATAACTGCTATCCCCTGGCGGTGGGCGGCGTCTATCAGTCTTTGCATGTGCCTCCTCTTGCCAAACCTCTCGTCAACGCCATAGTATCCTATGGGCAGAAAGCCCCAATCTACGTTGTTGGCGACATTGGTGACCGGCATAATCTCGATGCAATTGACGCCGAGATCAGCGAGATAATCGAGACCACTCGTCGTAGTCTTGATGTCTCCTCCAAACTCGTTGATCATAAGTTCGTAGATGACCAGCTCTTCCAGCTTTGGAGTCTTCCACAAATCCTCTTCCTTGCTCCAGGTATGGCTCTTGTAGCCCAGCGTGAAGGCTGACAGCTTTCCGATACCGAATTCTCTGGAGAAAGGATCCATGATCCAGTCGATCGGCTCCTTATCCGGCCTTTCCAGGAGATATCTGTAGACATACCTTCCCGGCGTTCCCCATGCGGATTTGCCCGGTTTGGAAGGGGGTGCGATCTCGATTTGGGCCGACCAGTAGTCTCCATATTCAGGATCGACAGAGTGTTCCATCTCAAAGACCTTTGGCTGAATATCCTGAAGGAACTGGTCCTTCTCATGGATGACCTTTACCGAGATGCTATTTCCCTCTGCATCCGATACCCAGGGAAAGAATACTCCAAAGTCGGCAACACCATCAGGGCTGCATCTAGCCCCTAATTTTTCCAGCGGCAAGAGATTCATTATTGAAAATCCCCCTCAAATAGATAAGAGAGTCACCTTTTCATTGTGAATATATCACTTACAGGAAACCGGAAATCAACGGCAGACTCTCAGAATAATTTTAATTATAAGTTATACTACTTAAAGATTATGAAAGACAGATTAGCATGGTGGTGGCAGTGGCATGGCAGGGCTCTTCGCCATTTCCAGTGGCTAACCTGAGGTTACAGCAGTTTTCATCTGCAAGTTTAGTCGCTTTGTGCGTCCTTTGTGATCTTTGTGATCTTTGTGGCGAAACGTCGCTCTCCACTGGTTATAACCAAGTGGTTACGGACTATCACCGCATAGGCACAGAACCCACGGAGGACTCAAAGAGGACTCCATTATTCTATTGCCCACTTGAAACAGAGAGGAGCCCATAGCAGTGTTGTGGCAATGAAGTGGCGGTGATGTAGCGGGGGGGCGGCAGCGGGTGGCTCTAGAGAACTGCGCAAAGCTCATGCTCTGGAAATCAGGCCCGGGCAAGAAGGATAAAAATAAATATCCAAATAGTTATAATTCTCAAGAAACGGGGGCTTTAAATGAAAACGGTTCCTAAGATAGCCATCTTTATAGTAATGGCTCTATGTTTACTGTCCGCTGCCAGCGCTGCCGATCAGCAGGCAGAGAAGGCCGGGAGCTTGCCATCCACTCACATGATCGCTAACATTCCCTGGCATCAGCAAATGAATGGCTTGTTCTGTGGCGAAGGTGTTATCGAGATAGTTTATGATTATTTTGGCCCTGATATCGACCAGAAGCAGATCGCCAATGTGGCCCGGAGCTCTTCTGCGGGAACCTGGTCCTTTGACATGGTCCGGGCCGGTCACTTCAGCAATTTGAGTTCCGCTCAAGGCAGATTCTTCCCTCACGATGTCCCAGTGGCCGGATATCCTGAAAGGCCTCTTGGGTATGCCTCCTTTCCCTATTCCGCAGACAATTTCTGGCAAGATGACCTGTTGGGACTTATCGCAGCTGATATTCCCGTGATAGTCCTCATGACCTTCGAGCCTGATGGAGGTGGAGGCCACTATCGGGTGGCAATAGGCTACAATGACTCTGCCTGCATTGTCTATTTCAGCGATCCCTGGGGCAGGGATCAGAAACATCAGACGAACTGGACGGGCATAACTGCCTGGACTTACGATGAGCTGCATAGCGGCTGGAACTATACCGCCCAGGGCGAAGATCATCCTTACTGGGGCATGGTGATGATGCCCTGGCAAATTGATGTCAAGCTCTCTGGACCGATCAAGCCCGGCTCAACTGCCACAGTAACGGCTGATATCACTTACCCCTGCCCTGCGCCCTTCAACTCTTCCCTGTTCCCGGCCCGGGATGCAAGAGCGGCAATAGCTCTTCCTGATGGAATGAGGCTGGCCTTCGGCTCTGGCACCGCAATGCTGGGAGAGATGAAAGCGGGGTCGAGCAAGAGGGCGAGCTGGAAGGTGGAGGTAGACGGATCTGTGCAGGGAAAAAAGATTAAAGTTGCCGCGTTGGGAAATGTGTCCGGGCAGGTTCCAGAGGCTCGCTGGACCGGAGGGCAGAAATCTTATCCGCCCTATAATTATGTCGATGCCATCGGAGGTGAAGCATCACTCGTCCTCTAAACTGTTGCCCGTTAAATTTTAATTTTCTTTCTTATCTACATTTCTATTTTAAATAAATATCCCATTGCTTGCTGCGCGGGGATGCGCCGCCATCGTTTCATCTGGTTTTCACTTTAACGACTGGGCAAATACCTTCTGCACTAAGGCGTTTTGGATCGGTCCGGCGACGTCAATGATTTCGGCTGAATAGATCCAGTCTCCACTTTTATGGCCCCTGACCATAATTGCCTTGCCTTCATTCTTTTTCAGAGCAATCTCCTGAACTTCGGGAGCCACTGCCGCTTGCATAGGCATTTCCGTCAGCCGGACCGCTTTTTCTGCTTGAGTTTCAGGAATGAGAATCTCAAGCTTACCCTCTTTCACCATGCCCAGAAACTGTTCGTTGCCGCTCATAAATAAAACTCCTATTAAGTTAAATGGGCTCAAACTAGTTAAAATTATAGCCCTTGTACCTTTGAGTGATCTAATCTCTCAACCGATCACAGCAAAATCCATTTTTCGCTCCTGGCAGTTCGAGAAGCATTGTCCCTCATGCCGGTGGATTGCATCCCTGGGCCGGGCCACTGTCTCTATTCTAAAAAGGATATTTATCTCATCAGGCACAAATG
>JAFGNK010000200.1 GCA_016927055.1 Methanotrichaceae archaeon
ATGGCCGGGTCGTGCCTGCCTTTGATCTCGATTTCTGCCGCCTCGCCGCGAACGAGATCAACTGTGCTCTGCGCAAGGGCGATGGAAGGTGTGGGCTTAACAGAAATGGTGCAGACGATGGGCCCGCCCGTGGAGATGCCGCCCAGGATGCCGCCGGCATTGTTGCTCTCAAAGCCGATATTGCCATCCCGCCAGAACAACGGGTCGTTCATTTCGCTGCCCAGCATGCCGGCGCACTCCCGGCCCGCGCCAATCTCCACCGCCTTGACGGCGCCAATGCTCATGAGGCCCCTGGCCAGGTCGGCGTCCAGCTTGTCAAAGACCGGCTCGCCTAAACCAGCGGGCACACCCTCTGCCGTTATTACTACTAGGCCGCCCAGGCTGTCGCCCTCCGCGCGCACGCCGTCCAGCCGCTCCAGCATCCTCTGCGCCGCAGCGGGATCGGGACAGCGAACGGCATTGGCCTCGGCCCGGCGACGAAGTTCGCCCAAATCTGAAGACGCAATTTTAGCCCTAATTCCGCCCAGCTCCGTCACGTAGGCCACCACCTGTATTCCCGCCTCGGCCAGCAGCTTCTTGGCGACGGCTCCCGCAGCAACCCGGCCCACTGTTTCCCTTGCCGAGGCCCTGCCCCCGCCCCGGTGGTCACGCAGGCCGTACTTCATCTGATAGGCATAATCGGCGTGCCCAGGACGGGGCGTGCCCCGCAGGAGATCATATGAAGAAGAATCTGCGTCCTTATTCCAGACGAGCAGGGAGATGGGCGTGCCCGCCGTCCGGCCCTCAAAGATGCCGGAGAGAATCTCCACCCGGTCCGCCTCCTGCCGGGCCGTGGAGGCGCGGCTCTGGCCGGGCCTTCTCCGGTCCAGCTCCTTCTGAATATCCTGCGCAGCCAGGGCCAGACCGGCCGGGCAGCCGTCCACGACCACGCCCACGGCTCGGCCGTGCGACTCCCCCCAGGTGGTGATGCGAAATATAGTGCCAAAGGTGTTTCCGGACATAATCAATCACGGAGACCCACTTTTTCTTTGAGCATGGCAATATCGTTTTCAATCCGCTTCAGGCGATCCTCCATGCACTCTTTCTTTTCGCCGCCAATGGTTTCGTGGCTATCGGACTTCATCAGCATAATTTTGCGCCAACTTATTAATAAGCCCTCTCAGCGCACCGGCATGGATCAACAAAAAAAAATTAAGATTTCAGCCCTTTCGCGATCATCGGCGCCACCGATACCGTGCTCACGCCCTTGTCCAGGGTGTCCGTGGCCAGCACCGCCTCCACTCCGGAGCGGTAGAGCTTGAGAATAGCCGACCCGGTGAGGACGGGATGTACCGCCGCCAGGTAAACCCGACTGGCGCCCTGTTGACGCAGAAGCTCTATGGCGGTGGCCATGGTCCCACCCGTAGCGATCATGTCGTCGAAGATGACCACATCCCTGCCTTTGACTGCCACCTCTTTGGGGGCCATGGAGACCTCCGTTCCCGAGAGGCGGGTCTTTTGCAGGTAGTCACAATCGCAGCCCAGGCAGGCCGCGGCGGTTTTGGCCATGGCCACCGCCCCCTTGTCGGGAGAGATGACCACTGTATCCTTGAGCCCCATGCTGCCAATCCTCTCGGCCAATAGCACCGTTGCATCCAGATTCTCGATGGGGCACTGGAAATGAGCCATAATGGAAGGGGCATGGATGTTGACCAGATGGACACGACCGTTCTTCAAGAAGGGATTCAAAGCTTTGGCCACCGCCCGGGCGGTCATGGGCTCACCCGGTTTGAAGATTTTATCCTGGCGGGCATAACCGAAGTAGGGTATGACCAATGAGACGTGGCTGCCCTGGCAGATGTCCAGAAGCTGCAAGAGAAAGACCAGGTCTTGATCGGTGGGCGTAGACTGGATTATTACTATCTCATCATCAAGCTGGGTCACAATCTGAGAGTATGACTCGCCATCGGGAAATGTCTTATAATCGCAAAGAGCAAGCGTTTCATTTAAGGCTGTAGCCACCCGGCCAGCGAGAAGCTGGGAGGCAGGCCCTCCAATAATCATCAAAAATCACCTTTAGCTTCCTACTACTTTCATTCTGACCTTAACAGTGGGCGTGACAATGGCCCCAACGGCCCGCACGTCCTTGCCAATCTCGATATCTTTTAAAAGCTCGAAGATATTTCCAGCCAGCATCAAAGAGCGAAGGGGCCTCGCCTCTTCTCCCGGCGCGATAAAGAAGGCATTTTTTGCCTCCACGGAAAAGTCTCCAGAGATGGGATTGGCGGTATGAGCGCCTATAAGGCCGTTTACCAGATACCCTTTCGTCTCCGCCAGAAGATCCTGGGGCTCTGAGGAGCCGACAATGAGATTTCTTATTCCCACTCGCGGAACATCGGAGTATCCGGAGCGCACGGCATTGCCCGTGGACCGGATGCCCTCCTTTCCTGCCGTGTAGCTGTCGTAGAAATAGCCCTTTAAAATGCCCCTGTCAAGCAGGACCGTCCTTTGGGAAGGCACACCTTCGCCATCAAAGGACGAAGAGTCTATGCCACCAGAAAGAAGCCCGTCATCCGCAATCACGAGGCTCTCGGATGAGATCTTCTCACCTATCCGTCCTCGAAGAGAGGAGCGGCCCTTTTGCACATTGTCCGCAGCAAGAGCGGGAAGCAGAGTATACTCCAGCAGTTCGGCTACGGCCAGCGGCTTGATGAGCACATCAAAGATTCCGCTCTCAGCTCGGCAGCCGCCTAAGGAAGAGCGGGCCATCTCGGCAGCAGCCCGTCCTACATCCTCTAAAGAGGGCAGAAAGCTGCGGGAGTTACAAAACTCGCTGCCTGTCGCCACATCCGCTGCCTTGGCAATGGTTTCCATTGAAGCATGCATTAGAGTGGAGGTCTCTTGCAGATCTATTCCCAGCGAGTTTATCACAAAACCTGTGCCGCAAATGCAGGCCACGCCACCGGATACGGGCTCCACACCCTTAACTGTCCTGTAGCCAGAAAGCATGCTTTCTGCCAGGTCAAGGCACTCTTCAGGGCCGATTCTCTCCAGCCGCGCATCAAAAATGCCATCCGGGCGCACCACCTTTTCCGGCACGGGGAGAGAACGCCAGGATTCGTCCGCCCCTCTGGCCCGAGCGGACAGAACAGCGCTCTTAGCCACGAACTGTAGGAGCGACATGTCGCTAGTACTGGAAAACCCCACGCCGCCCGCGATCACTGCCCGAAGCCCCAGGCCGCGGTGAAAGCTCTGGCTGGCCAACTCAACAGTATCGCGACGCAGGTCTATATCTACAGAACGGCCGGTCATGCCATAGACCTCGGCCTGCTCTGCCCCCTCACGCAGGGCTAAGGAGAGCAGTTCATGAGCCTGCTCCAGAAGACTATCCGATGTATCTGAGATCTTCATCCCCGCCGCCAGCCTCATAAGGAGCCTGGGCCCGCTCCATTTCCTGCAGCTTGCCGATGATCTTCTCCATCTCCTTGGCCCTCTCCTCCAAAGCCTGCATGTCCACTTCAATGCCTAAAATGCCAGAGAGAATGCGCAGAACCTCGGAAGCAGCTTTGGGATCGACCAGATAGCCAGAGGTCACCCCCATGAGACAAACAGCATCTATGCCCCGCAGGGCTCCCATACCAAGCAAGAGTCCTGAGACGCCAATGATGCCGCCACCTGGCTCATTCTCATGAAAGACGACTCCCTTCTGCTTCATCTCCTCCACGAGTTCGAGACTTGTGGCCGCCCCCATGACGGTAGGCTTGTCCACGAACTGGCCTGTGCCGTAGCCTCCCAGAGCATAGATCCTGCTTACATTAAAGCTCTGGGCGATGTCCAGGAAGATGCTGCAAAGCTCGTAGTGCCCCTCGTTGGTAGCACTCTGATAGTCGCCGATGATGATGAGCAGATCCGGCTCATCGTTTTTGCCATGATAAGCAAAGATCTCATTTCTAACCTGCCTGATGGTGCCGTCCTCTTTTACCATCACCTGGGGCGGAAAATGGGGCGAGTAGATCTCTATGACCTTCTCAGCCTTCAGCTCTTCCACCATGTGATCGGCCACTAGCTTTCCCACGTGGCCCACGCCCGGCAGACCTTCAACAAGAATTGGATCCTTAAGGGTTACTTCTTTAATACGAGAAACCAGGGTATCCTTCATTTTGCCTCCTGGCCAAGAGCTCTCCGGTACTTGCCGTAAGGGTCGTCGGGAGAGAATCTGGCGGGCTTAGTAACAGCCGCATGGCCCCCACAGGCGGGGCAGGTCTCCTTCAGGGTGTAGCGGCCGCAGGCCGTACACCTCAGGATTTTGGATCTCATGCCTCTCTAAGGAAAGTGCCTTCTCCGCCGTGCTGTTCGATGTACTTCACCACAGCCTGAGCAGACTTCTTGAGAACAGACTCCGCATGCTTGTAGTCTGGTGCGGTTACATGAATGCGATAGCGCGGCGCTCCGATATAGGCTATGAAGAGCGTGGCATCTTTGTCTTTTATGCGCTTGGCCTGCTTGAGGGCCTTCTTGATAACCTCCACACCGTCAGGGGCTGGAGACGTGATGTCTACATAGCCACTGATTTCGACGGACGGTATCTTGACGTTATCCTTGGAGAGGCTCTCCAGCATCTTCAAGTCCTCTTCTGTCAGGCTCACATCAGCTAGGGCTTCCACACCGCAGATGGCCGCTTCCTCCATAGCCAAATAGAGGCTGTCGTAAGCTGCCACCAGAACGTCAGCGACACGCTTGACATCCTCGGGCCGATCTTTGTAAGCCATCTCCAGCCATTTCCAGGCCTTCTGGTCCGCCTTCCACTCCTGAATCTTCTCCCGGCGCTGATGCTCATTTACGTCCTTTAGGGAGAGATCTATGTGGTGCCTGGATGTGTCTACATTCAATACCTTGCAGACTATCTTCTGCCCCTCTCGCACGTGGTCGCGAATGTATTTGATCCATCCGCTGGCCACCTCCGAGATGTGAATCAGGCCCTGCTTACCGGAATATTCGTCCAAAGAGACGAAGGCTCCAAAGTCCACTACCTGAGTCACGGTGCAGACGACTAGAGATCCGGGCTCTGGCCAGCCCTCACGTTCCATTATAGATCACTCTAAGACTTCTACTATAGCGGTCTTGATCTCAGCCTTGCCGCCGGTGGGCTCTGCAAGCGTGCGCCCGCAGACCAGGCATTTGACGACCGTGGCGGCATGGGCGAATATCACCTGCTCGTTCTCGCAGTCATTGCACTTTACCTTGACAAACTTAGAAGGCAAATTTATCCCTCCACCAGATCGAACTTGCCGGCCCTGAAGCCTGCCCGGTTATGGGCCTTCTTGCAGGTGTTGCAGCGGTAGCGCAGGTTCAGTCTCTTGACGGGCTTGTCGCCGCCCGGCACTTTCGAGAACTTGCCCTGATTTCCTATACCATTGGCACGCTGCTTCTGTCTCGTAATATGAGTCATAGAGGAAGCCCGGCCTTTTCTCACCCTCTCCACCGTTTGGGGGGTATGCTTTTTGCAGAACGGACAATAAGCGTTAAGCTTTTTTGGCATCTTCACTTCTGATCATCTCTCAAACTTCACTTCAGACGCTAAATTTTTGTTGCACAGATTTCTGGCATGAACAGCGGGGAGCACAGCCACATCATCCTTTGCGAGAAGGTAATTTCTCCCGTCAACTCCCACGAACATAGGAACACTATCCAGCAGCCGCACAATCACGTATTCCCGAGATATATCTTTCTTGCCCGTTAAAGGCCTTTCGGTGTGAGCCACATGAGCCAAGATGGTCTCGCGGCCGGTGGCAATGGCAGAGAACATCTGTCGGTAGATCTCTTCCTCCTCCTCAGTCGTGCCCAGGAGAGTCTCCTCCCGGGAAGCGGAGCGGGCACTTCTCAGCGCCCGGCGGACTATCTTTTTCACCCTCTGGTCGAGCAGCTTGTTGACGCTGTTCTTCTCGCTCTTGAGGGTGTCTTGCAGAATCTGAGCCTCTACGCTGAAGGGATCCTCTACCTGTGAGAGCTCCTTTCCCAGTCCGGCCAGATAGACGCCAACCTGCTGGTAAAAGTCCTTATCCAGATGCTGAAGCTCCGCTGATTTGCGCTCCTCTCGAAGCGCATTGGCCAGATCCAATTCATCCACCTTCATGCCCTGCGCTGGCCTGCTATCTGAGATCAAATAATATATAGATTAATGCTTTGTGCACGCTTCCGCCACACCCCGGGCCATGAGAAAGACAGCAACAGCGGCGGGCAGCTCCGTCGGACCCTCCTCCAGATTATAGCTTTCCCCCCTCATCTGGGTCTTGAAGGGCTTTAAAATCTGGAGAGGCACGGCCTCCTCTCCGAAGACCACGGCATCCTGCAGAGGATCGAAGTCCTCCAGGTCGCGGAGCGTGAGGGAAGTCACGCGCAGCCCCGAGCCGCCGTGCAGGCTGCCTGGACAGCGAATCAGCCGACGCACATCAGCGGTAACAGGCTCATCCGTCTCGCCGCGCTCCTCATCCAGGTTGAAGCCCACCTTCACACCCTCGCTGTCCAAAAACTCCACGAGAAGAAGCTTCCAGATAGCTGCACTGCCTCGAAATAGGTCGAGATTTCCCCGACCAATCTCCTCCAAAACATTTGCGCCTTGCAGGCTTTTGTAAAAACTGGCCGCTCTTTTGGGTCCAATACCCTTGCGTTTCGATAGAGCCGCGATAGCCTCGGCCTCACTTGCATGGCGCAGATCTTCGACAAAGGAGATGATGGATCGGTTGATCCTGCCCCCCCAGCCCGGCGCTCCCGCAGGAGGCGCACGCAGCCGAAAAGCGCTGTCTCTTCCCCAGTCGCCTTCCATGGGAGCCATATGAATAAACCGATCCATGGACAGGCCCCGGCCCGCCAGATAGTCTACGATCTCCCGGCGCTCATCGCTGCCGAAACTAAGAACGCGCGGGTCTCTGACATGAATGTGATAGCCCCTGCCTCCAGAAAAGGCCACACTAATTCTGCTCTCGCTAAAGCCAAAGTCGGACAAAAGAAAGGTCAGGAGCTTTTGCGTCTCCTTCTTTACCATTTCCAGCATCTCCTTGTAGCTTTTGGGCGCATTTCTAAGGTGATCAGCATCCAGGTCGAAGATTAGGTCTGAGCCTTGCCAGAGCTTCTCCTTCATGGTCGGTGCCGCAGGCCGCTGGTAGTAGGCGGCGGAGTGATAGACATGGCGCGGCACCATTGCCCGCACATAATCGATCAGCTCGCCACGGGAAAAGAAGGACTTGTGCCGGCGCATGCCGGAACCGTCGAAGAAGAGAAAGCCCCACTCCCGGGAGGCAATGCTGGGCGGGGCTTCCAGAGAGGATTCAAGGTAATAGCCCCGGAACTTGGAGACCAGGAGATTAAAGGTTAGGGCGTTCAGCCTCCCACCTCCCGTAAACCTGCGGCCTGCGATCGGCAAAACAGGAAAACTCGCGACGAAAAGCGTCCCGATCGGCTGGGTCGATATCGCTACATATCATAGTCTCCTCTGAGCCAGCCTCGGCCAGAACCTCCCCACGAGCATTGATGAGCAAAGAACCCCCGCCGCGGGCCCAGTTGCAGGCCAGATGAGGCATCTGGTTTTCGATGGCCCGAGCCAGGCAGAGCGTGCGCCACTGGGCACGCCGCCGCGCGGGAAACTGGGCCACCGTCACCAGGAAATCCGCATCCTGCAGGGCAAGGGAGCGCGCCACCTCGGGAAAACGCAGGTCGTAGCAGATCAAAAGGCCCACCCGGCCCCACCTCGTGTCTACGGGCGCGATGATGTCCCCACCATCGAAGTGCTCCTTCTCTCCTGCGAAGGGATGGATCTTGGGGCGAAGCTGCAGACCGCCCGAGTCGAGGCAGAAGCCAAGATTCTGCCGGCCACTTCGCAAAGAGCCGATGAAAAGGCAATCGTGATCGAGAGCCAGCGCCCGGAAGGGATCAAGTGAAAGATAAGGCGAATGATCCTCGGCAGAGGAAGAGGACTGCAATGAGGGCTCGTAACAAAAGCCGGTCAGGAAGAGCTCAGGAAAGACCAGGATCTGTGCGCCCTGGGCCAGGGCCGCGCCAGCCATCTGCAATGCTCGGGAGAGGTTCTCTTCGGCTTTACAGGGCTCAACCTGTTGCTGGAGGCAGGCGGCTCGCATAGCAAAACTAGAGAGTTTCGGATATATTAAGATAGACATAACATAGAACAGCAAAAAAATACACATATGACAAAAGATGGATGGCCTAAAGGTTGCATGCACTGAGCTTATGAGATACACAATACAGATTATATAAAAGAAGCAATGGACCGCGCGATGATAATATTGGAAGTGGCCGCCTGTTGGATAGAATAATGCTTTATATTCTTGAAAGACCCATGCTCGCTTGCAATGTATCGTAGACTGAAAAGTCGCATCTTTGGCGTCATGGAGCCTGGTGACAGGAACAGCAAATTCTTTGACCCATTTATAATGGTGCTGATAGTATTAAATGTAGCTGTCGTGGTCCTGGAGACGGTGGACTGGCTCAATGCCAGTTATGCACAGCTCTTTAGAGCCTTCGATCTCTTTTCTGTCGCGGTCTTCACAGTTGAATACATCTTACGCGCCTGGATCTGCACTGAAAACCCCCAGTTCAAAGCTGCCTTTTCAGGAAGGCTGCATTATCTCATTACGCCCATGGCGATTGTTGATCTGGTAGCTATACTGCCCTTCTACCTGCCATTCATATTTCCAGAATTGCGGTTCGTTCGAGCCATACGCCTCTTCCGTTTGTTCCGGATTTTAAAACTGGCCAGATATTCTGATGCCCTCAAGACTTTTGCAGAAGTCCTCAACTTGAAGAAGGAAGAACTTGGTGTAACATTCTTTGCTACATTGATTCTGCTGGTTGTATCAGCCAGCATGGTCTACGAAGCAGAGAACGAGGTCCAGCCCGAGGCGTTTGCCAATATTCCCGATGCCATGTGGTGGGGCGTAGTCACCTTGACCACCGTGGGCTACGGAGATATCTATCCAGTGACACCAATTGGAAAAATAATCGGCTCTTTTGTGGTAATATCTGGAATTGGCCTGTTTGCTCTTCCGGCGGGCATTCTGGCCTCGGGCTTCAACGAGGTGTTGCAGAGAAGAAAAGAGAAGAAGAGAAAGAGAATGATCTGTCCGCACTGCCACAGATACATCGGGGATTATGTAATGATGAAAGACGAGGAAGACGATGCCTGATTTTGATCGATTCAGCCTGAGGAATGGGCATGAAAGCTTCTGAAGAAATGTGAAAATCGAACTGGGAGAAGAGTTTCATATCTGCCCCCCAGTGCGGCTATGAACTGGGCTTTCACAGCTCTTTTCTGCGAAATTGAAGAGGGCTACAGGATCATCCTCATCTGCCCGGAGTGCGGGGCGCGATACGATGCTGGATGGCGGATGTGAAGACATCGATGTACTATAATTCATTGTAATACAAGGTGATTGAGATTTCCACTTCTGTATCGATTCGGCTTCCTTATGACATGGCAGACAGCCTGACGAGCCTCTCTGAAGCTATAGACCGCTCCAAGGCGTATATCATCAAGAGAGTAATCAAAGAGATGGAAGAGGCGTTATCCTGCGATCCGGACTGCGGAAAGACGCTCACAGGGCAGTTCAAAGGATTGTTCAAACTGGGCATTGGAGAGTACCCGGTCATTTATTCCGAGAAACATGGCTGAGTATTGGTATTACGAATCAGGAATTGCAGCAAGGCATAGCCACATTCGGGCTTAGCGGCAAGTTCACTGCATGCCCAAGCGTTCCTTTATCGCCCGGACATCAGCCTGTACCTGCCTGAAATTTATCGCATATCCTGGTTGGATATCATCCCTCAAGCCTTTGATCTCTTCGACAGCCTGCGGGATTGGGTCGGTATTCTTCCGCACCGCTTTAATCTCATCCAGCGTCAGATCCGTGGTTTTCCGCACCGCTTTAATCTCATCCAGCGTCAGATCCGTGGTTTTC
>JAFGNK010000201.1 GCA_016927055.1 Methanotrichaceae archaeon
AAAATGAGACTGCACCGGCCCAAGATGTCGCCATGCCCGAGAATGTCACGGTCGCAGCAGAGGAGGTTAGTGCTGTCAGCCCAATGCCTGTTGCCTTGCAGCCCGAGGCAATAGAGGTAGGGTCCGCGGAAAGGGCGGTCTTTGCCATTGGCGGCAGCGAAAGATCTCCCAATCTCTTCTCAATCGATGGCAAAGCCCTGCACCAAGAGGCTTACGAGGTCGGCCTTCCTGCCAAGACAGTTATGGATCTGAGCTCTTTGCCGTTTTTCACCAACAAAATCTGAGTTTGCATCCGCATTCCAGGCGGATTCCTGGGTATTCCCAGGATTTTTCTTAAGAATAGTTAATTTGATATCCTCAAAAGCTATCTTCCCCGCCCGAGGACAAATATGAATAAGCAGTTCATAATATTAACAGCCATCCTGATTTTAGCAATAGCGGTATCAATTGCCGTGACGGCCCAGGAGAGCAATGCTACCACGAATAATGCCACTCTGAATAACACCATTTTGGATAATGCAATGGTAGGCGCATTGAACCAGACAGAGCAAAATTCCACTCTTGCAAATGATTCTGCAGTCGTTGCATTTGATATTGGCGCAGCCAATCATGCCGCTCAGAATCTGAGCACTGCGAATGGCCAGCCAATTGTGGTCGCACCCATCAGCGAGATGGCAGGTGTTGCTCCATTGGTTGCGGCAGGTGCATCCTCTGCTCAGGTAGCCAGCGAACCAGAAGGTTCATTTAAGATTGGAAACGGCGTAGGCGGCTCCGATCCGTTTAATCCCGAGCATGTGCAGATTGAGTCATTGAAGCTCGGCATTCCCACCAAGCCTATGCGAGATGCGGGCAAGATGTTCTTCGTCTGCGATATAGTATAATATAAAATCTTTTATAAAATAAAGGCGGGGATGTGGTGCAAAATGCCCTCCCCTACCTCATCTCCATATTTCTCAGGCAACATACCGTCCTCAGCATCAGGTGATTTATCGCTTCTGGTTATGCATTTGCTGATCTCCCTTCCAGCTCCTGCAGCTGGTGTACCCTCATCTGCACTACATCCATGGCATCCTCGAACAGCTTGTGGCCTATCTCAATGCCAAAGAATTTCTTCAGCTTCTCCGGTGGGGTCATGGTGCTTCCGACGGAGATATAGGCGATGTAATTTTCATTGAATTTTTCCGGATTTTCTATATACATCTTGAATAAAGATAGAGTCACGGCTTTGGATAGAGCATAGCTGAAGGTGTAGTAGTTATTGGTGAGATATATGTGGCTGATATATGTCCACTGGGCACTGTCTTCTGGATAGTAATCCACCAAATTGCCTCTATACTCTTTGGATAAGTTGGTCCAGAGCCGGTTAAGCTCGGCTCCGCTCACGTTTTCTTTTTGGCGGCAAAGCTCGTGAGCCTCGTTCTCAAACTCGGTGATCATGGGCTGGAAGGTGAAATAGTTCTCATAATCACTGACACTTTCCGCTAAAATTGCCAGGGCTGTATCTTGGTCGTAGTTTTCCAGGGCATAGTCCACAAAGAGCTCTTCATTGAAGGTTGAGGGGATCTCCATCTCGTACTCTGTGCCGGTGCAGTAAAGATAATCCACATTATTGCCCATCAGATAGAAGTTAATGGCATGACCCATCTCATGAGTAAGGGTTTTCTGATCGTCCATCAAGCCCTTGTAGTTCATGAATATCAGTGCAGGATGCTGGAGGGCACACAAATCCTGGCAATAGCCTCCCGGCTGCTTTCCTCCATCAGGATTGGGGTAGACATCTATTGAGCCACTGGTCGTTGTCTTCATAAATATGTCCCGGAAGGCAGGATCCATTCCTGCATAAGAGGCGGAGATATTGGACAGCGTATCCTCGTAACTGTACTTCTTGTCGGGATTTTCCAGCAGTTGAAGCGCGAGGTCATAAGGCATGAGACGATCCAGATTCATCCTCTTTCTTCTAAACTCGTAATAGCCATCGAAGTCTCCCTTGCGCTCCTTGAAGACCTGATTCATTGCCTCTACCTGCTCTTTAGTAAGATAAGTCTCGAACATCTTGGCGTCGTAAGAGTCCGAATAATTCAGCTCTCGGGCGATCTGGTCGTCCAATCTTGATTTATTGCAGTAGATCTCTGCCATTTTATTCGACTGATTGATGAGATGGTAGAAACGTTTGTCGTAGCCCATCTTTCTGTTGTTTCGGTTGACGTCTGTAGAGAGGAGCTCCGAGTAGGTTTGAGAGTTTATGGCTAGCTCATTTCCATTCTCTAAAGTGATATTTCCGGCTACAGTAACGTTATTGGTTACCTTCTTTTCCGCCTCGGTATTGATCTTCATAAGCTGGTTGGATATGTCAGCCAGAAAGGCTGCATGCGACTCGTCCCTGGGCCGGTGATCTCTGTAGCGCTGGTAGCTATTCTCCAGGTACGCTCTGTATCTTTCCAGGCCAGGCTGCTCCGAAAATAGCCGATCCCATTCTGCAGGAGAAAGCGACTTGAGCAATATGTCCGCGAAAGAGGTGGCCTTGTAATGCTCAGTGTATAAATTTTGCACATCGGAGATGAATTTCTCAAAGAACAGGTCGTTGACATTCAGGCTATTTTGGGCATAAGCATATGCCGTAACTATGTTTAAATTCTTGCTGAAGTTCTTTTCCTCTTCAATATATTCCAGCAAAGCCATTCCGGTCAGGTTCTCGAAGCGAGGGCGAAATGTGGCATTTATCTTCTGAGACTTTTTTTGCAGCCTTTCAAATTCTACGGTTGCCGTCTCGCGATCCTTAAATAAAATTGATAGATCCCAGGAAGTGGTAATCTCACTTCGATTCAGTCCATCCATCCCTTTATCAGGAGATGCGGCAAGGCAAAACCCATTAATAAAAAGCATTGGGGCGATTAGCACGGCCAATACAGAAAGTCTTTTTGCTGACTTTATCACTTTTTCACCTCGAATTCATCCGTCACATTGCTTCAGAAAAGGTCCTGACAGCAATCTTTGACGCTTGTTTGTAATAAATAGCA
>JAFGNK010000202.1 GCA_016927055.1 Methanotrichaceae archaeon
AAATAAGCACCCGCTGCTGCGCAAGATGGATAGACGGCAAAATTTGCAGGCATTACGTTGTATGCTTTGAACTGACTGATGAAAATCCCTTTCTGGCAAGGTACTTGGGCATGTGTCGTTATCAAAACATGGCAACCGGCTCAAATATCGTTTCCTCAGTTCCCTTGGCGGATTTGCAGAGGAGATTTTCAGCCTCTTTCTTTCCGTTCGACTGGCCGGAAAAACCTATTATCCAAACTCAAACGACGTTATCAAGGGACCTATTCGAGAATAAATGATAATCAATGGCCATCCACCTTCATCAACATCAACCAGAGGAGCGGATCTGCAGACCGGGCAGGTCGATTAACTGGTAGGATGAGAATCGATACGAATCAACCTTAACTAGATGGCAATGAGGTGGCGTGAGCCTTTTAAGCCATGCTCGCCATGAGGCTTCGCTTCTGAGGGACCGGTATGCCTCTGCCTATCTCTTTTGCCGTTGCCAGCCAAAGCTGCATGGCAATCTTTACCTCCTGCAAAGCCCTCTCTTCCGTCTCGCCAAAGGCTGAGCAGCCGGGAAGCTCCGGCACTATGGCGATGAATCCTTCATCTTCCTCACTATAAAAGATCTCAATTGCGTACATCAATCCTCTTGAAGGTTGTGCTTCTCAATGACTTTTATAAACTGTCTAACCTGATAAGCCTTTGCCCATCCACCTTCATTCTGGAAGTTCAATATCTCTATTATTCCCTCTCGAAAAAAGATTCGATGACTTCCAGTTCCTTTTCTGGTCTTAAAGCCGAAAGCATCTGCTATTCTATTCGGCACATTCTTGTGAACCGTACCTTTTTGGGATTGGCTTTGAGTTCTTCAAGCAGCTCTTGTTTCTCCATTTTGCTTCACGTCACAGCTCATTCAATTATATAAATTAGCGAATATTCTCTGGTCGGGCCGGATGGTCTTGGCTCGCCAACAAACTATCTATTCCTCTTTAGAAGCAGGCAGGGTCACATCCACAACCTGGCCCACCTGCCACTGCTGGCTGTGCGTTGCCACCACTACCGCCCCCAGGCGCGGGTCGTAGAATGCGATGGCTGCGGCTGGCGAGGCGTGCAGGAGATGCAGCGCCATTCCGTAGCGCCAGATGGGGGCGCGGCCCTCAACGATGACGAGAGAGCCGCGGGGGATCTCGGGCAGCGGAGGGAGCGAGCCCACGCGGCGAGGAGACGGCGATGGAGTAGACGACGGGAATTTTCGATATCATGCCTCTTTTGTCCAAGAGCCTCAATTCTATCAGGCCACTTCCTTCATCTTAAGCTCGACCTCGCCAGCAGCAATGGGCTTTGCCAGAAGCTTTCCCTCACGGAAATCCTGCACAATCTTGTCAATCTCTCTGGACGCTTCCGGAGAGAGATAAGCTTCATCACAAAGATCACACACCAACGCGGGTACGTTTTTAATAATCAATACGCCACCACTAACTTTGGTGACATACTCTGTGACACCATGACGCAATCTTCCTCGACCGCAGTTACAGGTATCTGGGATCAGCTCTTTCTTCTCGTCATGTGGTTTATCCATTCTCCATCCTCCGGCCAGTAGACTGTGACTATTCGCATGTGGTTTTCGCATAGCGCGACCACCGCATGACAACACCGCCAGCCAGCAATGCCAGCTATAAGCGCAGAAGGGCATGGCTTGCGGTCTAGATATTCTTCTTGGACATGAAATGTATTATATAATTATTTGGCAACATATGGTTCTTGATGTCCTCGATCAACACTCTTCTACATCCTCAATTTAGCCATTTGAATCTTATTTCGATCTACTGGTTCGAGTTGCTTTCTAATATAGTTCAAATAGTAGTAATATATTGCGCCAATATTGAGGCAAGAATGAACTTTGCTGGACAAAGGCTGTAATTATCTATTCCTCTTTAGAAGCAGGCAGGGTCACATCCACTATTTGGCCCACCCGCCAATGCTGGCTGTGCGTCGCCACCACAACCGCCCCCAGGCGCGGATCGTAGAAGGCGATGGCTGCGGCTGGCGAGGCGTGCAGGAGATGCAGCGCCATTCCGTAGCGCCAGATGGGAGCGCGGCCCTCCACGATGACGAGCGAGCCGCGGGGGATTTCCGGGAGCGGGGGCAAGGGCTCGGCGGGAGTGATGGGGGAGGTGACGGCGATGGAGTAGATTAAAGGGGCGATCATTTGGAAGCCTCCGATTTTATTCCGAATTCTTTGGCGACCTCAACCGCAAGGCGAGGATCGTTTGAGATATAAAGATCTGCTATCTCTTTTATCTTCCACCCAGGGATGATATTGCAGCCATAAATCTTGGACCTTTTTAGAAGTTTCTCTTTTATCTCGCCCTTCTTAGGATCTAACACGTTATCTGATGTCGTTGCCAGATACGTATCTACACGTAACGCTTTTGGTCCCGATTTGATGGCCTCGATTTTATAGAGAACGTCATTTGCCTCAGGATCATGCTCCTGTCCACCGGTCTTACATTCTACGATGCAAAGCGACTGGTTTCTCATAAAGGTTACATCAAGATCGTTGTTCTCACCGGGGCCGCTCTTTCCGGCCAGCACTCCAAGGTGAAGGTCCCAAATGCCTTTGCCAACAAACGGCAACAGAAGGCTCCAGACAAAAACCTCCAGCCATTTGCCAGTTAGAAACTCAGTCGCAGCTCTCTCCAGTCTTCCGACAAATTTTGTCCCTATTGTAGACAGGCCAAATTGAGAAGCTATTCGATCTCTTAGAGCATCATTTTTGAGGAAAACATCATCCTCCTCTGATAAGATGAGCCCTTTCTTTTTCCACTCATTTTCATCGAGCTTGATCTGAGCCTCTTTAATATACTGAAGCCTGTTGAGTAATCCCCTCAAGTCTGAATCTTCGTTATGCAACGCAAGATGGGCTGCCAATTTAGTACTAAGCAGCGCCCGCTCTTCTGTTTTCGTCAGGCTGCTTGCATTTAAGATATCGAATCCGTAGCCTGCAAGAAATTCTGCGGTGGTGACATCGTATTGCAAAGGTGTGTAAGGCCCGCCCAGGAGATCTACGGCCTGGCGTTGGTTTCCTTCCGCGATGTAGAGCGTTTTCAGTCTCTTATCTTTAGAAAACTCATAAGCACCAATGCTCATGGGTTTGGTGCCGCCAGTGAGGTTCACAATCCATTCGTCCTTTTGGTACGTATCATGCAAGTTATTGAGTTTTTTATAAATGGCATCGCCAGATTGTTCTTCCCCTTTTGCGAGTTCGATTATCTCTTTTTTCGATGAGTAATCCAATCCGCCAACTGCCAGCGCCTGAATGAGCTGCGAATCCTTGCCTTTCATGCCAAAAGTAACTACGAGAACGAGCCAATCTGGTTTTACGGATTGGATAGAAAGAAGATTCGGCACATGCTGCCCGCTGATGAGGCAGACCATGATCTTCATCTTCGCCCTCTCTTGTTCCTTGCCTGGCGGTTAGGTTCTCTCTTTGCGCCAACTGCGGCAAAATTGTACAAACCCTCTTTTTCCATGACTCCGTCAATTTCCAGGTGGACCTTTTGACCGATCTCAACTGATGGTGGCGTTCCTAGGATAACGAGCCCGCAGATACCGTCATCGGCCATAAAATATGGTCTCCCTTTCTTGACATTAGGGTCGGGAACCTTGGTGACCTCTACAGTATCGCCTTTCTTGTATTTCAGCTTCTTTGTGGCGGTCCGGGGCTGATTCTGTTGTTTCTGCACATCGGGGCCTGAAGCCGGAATCTTTGAATCGTCGATCTTCGCTGGCTTCTGATCGATTAAATTATCCATGTCCGCCAAGACGAGCCGCCCATAGCCTGCATTGGTCTTGCCGCCGATGCCCCATTCCCGGAGCGACTCAGTCAGCATCTTGAAGGCTAATTTGGCCCATTTCTCGCCGTCTTCGCTTTGCACATCGCAAGAAACCGCAACGTGGAAGCTGCCTACGATCGAGAGGAAGGGTATTGGAGTTGGATCATCGAAGTCCGTTGGGGCCGCTCCGTTCTTATTCGAATAGTAATTGCTATGATGTGGTGTCATCACGTCGGGCTTTAGAGAATCGGCTAGGCTCTCAGGGGTTATCCAGGCATCATAGAAGACGATGTGGCCTGAGTCCTCAGTAGACCCGAAGATGGTTTGGTGATAATCCCCACCTTTCTTGAACTTGGGATCAGCTACACCCCAGACCTGATCGCAGTAGTGAGCAGCAAGACCTTTCAGAGCGGAACCTGGGATCAATGGTGTGCCGTAGGTGTGTTGAAGAGAAAGTCCTGCCTCAAGCACGTTCTCACCACCAAGACCTATAACCATGCGTCCGCTTGTCTTGAAGATATTTTCCTCCATTGGCATTTGAATGATGGTGGAGTTTTTCGCATATGCCAAACGATACACCTCAATCGAATCTATGACAGCATTTCGGATAGCTTCATGGAGCTTATCACGAGCGTCCTTGTGTTTATCATCCTTAACTGATAATTCAAGATATCTGTCCCTGAGAAGACCTGCATTAGTCCCGATCGATGTACTGTCATCCTTCCAGAATTTCAGGATAACATCTCTGCATGATTGTGGCATTCTTATCACTTCTCAGGTGATTCTTTCGGTGTTGTGCTAATTTCTTCAGTCGCCTCTGCATATCGCTTGATCCAGGTGGCGCATTCAATCGCCTCTCGAGTCTTCTGTTGATACTCTACCAAATCAATGGTCCGTGAGAGTTTACCCAATATTTGGCTATTTGTGATGCCCATCACTTTTGCGAGGTCATTGAGGTAGTCATTTTTTTCCTTGGCCTGGGCAAAGGCAACAGCTTGAGCTAGACCGCAAGAGTGCACGAGCGCAGGAAATCTCTTCGCAAATTGGCGATACTCATCCCCAACGTTCTTCTCGGGCAAGAAGCATTCATATGCTTTCTTGGCTCGCACCTGCTGTTTTGTCGTTCGGACCATAGTCACTCACCCTCGCTTCTGGTGAAAAGACACCTGACTCTGCCTTTGCCTACTGTCGCCTTTCCTCCGACCTGCAAATTCAAAGCTTCTTTCTTACAGAACACATTGAAGATCTCTTCCTGGGTTACACCTTTGTTGCTATAATCTCGATCGCACCAGGCCAAACCGGCAAGTATAGTCTCAGATGGCAAAGCCTCCTCGTACCACAATGCACCACCGACGACGATCTTCTTCTCCTGGTCGATCTTAATCCTGGCATTAACCTCAGTCCCGGTCTCTGAAATAAAGTTGAAGCAATTGTTGGAAAGAATGATGAACCGTTCTTTGAAGATCCCTTGCCATGCAGCATCATTTGGAAACAGAAGCCTAGCTAGAAGCTCAGCCCATGCGTTTGTTTCTCCGTTATCGGTAATAATCTCAAAGTCGAGATCCTCAAGGAGTACATTTCCTTTTCTTTCGACCTTGGATCCTGCAGTGACGACAACTTCATCGTCCTCAAAAGACATCTCAACAGGTCCGCTCTTATGTCCTGCAGAGTCGAGATCTCTCTTCAACCTTTCTAGAACTAGAGGACAGGTGGCGAAGGCAAATGTTCCGTACAGGCTGCGGACTGGCAAGCATATTATTCGAGCATCAGAAAGAACAAGAGCTCCGGCATTACCCATGTCATCGCCGCCCTTTCCGAAAGCGGCATTTATCAGCCTCTCGTCGGTGTTCTTCCTGACGAAATGTTCCCTCAATACACCCTTTACCGCCGACCCTGGAACAAGCGGCCAGCTTGTTACCTTTTCTCTCATGATAGGCAAATCAATGAATCCAACTCCTCGACCTGAACCAACGTGAAGTGGCGTAATAGCATGAACCCAGTACATCCTTGTATTTACCATAATCCAGCACCTCCTATCTCTTGTCCTTGATATCCTCTTCTTTCGCTTCTTCCCAGATGCCCCACACAGCTAGACCAAATCCATCTTTGCGGTCCTCTTCTTTGTCGCAAACCGACCTGAGCCAAAGTTTTCCCAATTCACTTGAGTTGCTGCCCGGCTGGGCCTCGAAGAAGTAGACAGATCCCGCCGGAACCAATCGCCGAATCGCTTTTGGCCCGCGGCTCTTTGCCTCTGCACTCCAGCCAGAAATTGGTTTCCATCGATCGATGCAGGCCGAGATAAGCCTAAGTTTCAAATTGCCCGGCGCTCCCGGAGGGGTGCCTTCGAGTACGTCGCTGCCATCATCCAAACGTTTAGTCTCCAGCCACGCAGGTACCCAGCCGTTCGAGAAAATTGCAGGTGTTGCAATGATCATTCGGATCTTCGTTGATTTTGAGAGTTCTGATGCAATAACCTTAGGGCAATTCCATCCATCAAGTTCCTCGATTCTTGCCCATCGGGCGAGCCTTCTCTCCCCGCCGAATGGATGGATCTCATCGAGTTTGGCGACTATCTCTCCAAAGACGTTATCTGTCTCGACCATTGCAGCCAGATGAATGCTTTCATCTTGACCTACAATTGCCAGATCAAGGGCGACACTCATAAACAGCAATCCGTCTTCTGACGCCCCGGTTTTCCCATCGATACCCACATGAACGCGCTCATCTTTTTCGGGAGCTTCAAGGAAATCCGAGTCGCCCTTCCAGCATTTCTTGTCATCCTCATCTTTCTCTTCCATTCCACCCTTAGATTTAGAATTTGAACAAAGGGAGAAGTTTGACCCAGTCGAATTGGTCAGCCAAGCTATCATCTTACTCATAGACCAGAACGTGGGCATCTTTGAGGGCTTGAAATCCTCATCTACGGCATCCGGAAGCATGGTTGGAAGAAGACCACCTTTTGGGAGATCGCAGCCCTCTCCGGTCCTAAACTTTGCAGGCCGCAAAGGAATAGCAAAAAAAATCTCGTCGTTTTCTTTTGCGAGGATATCCTTTGGTATGGGAAGAAACAACTGCTCGCCTTTCATCGGTAGAGGACCTGCAACCTTGATTTTCAATAGCGCTTTAACAACATCCTCAGAGAAGCCGCCGTTCGTCTTTCCGAGCATCGTCCGCAGTGACCCTGCTAGGACCGATGGATACGGCCAGTCAAGCGATCTCATTCGGATGCCTTGATCTTTTCCGAACGGTCTGCCGTCTCGTGCAATGATGGGGTCATGAGGTGTGACGGCGAGATACACTGTGCTCATATTTCAGCCTCCGGTTTCTTTGCATTCCTGTCTACCATCTTCATCACATCGGACAGTTTTCTAGCCAGGATCAGCTCATCTGCAAGATGTCGAACCTTTTGATATGAGTCAAGTCCTCTGAGCATGGAATCGATCTCCTTTGTGAGGATTTTTTGATCTTCTCCGCCTACGGGCCTCTTGCGTTTCAGCATTCTTTTTACATCTGCCTTGATGAGGTTTTCAAGATCCACTTTTGGGGTTCCTTTCCAGTTCCTGTAAACTTCTGCAAGCTCACGCATCTCGTAAGCTGCCTTGTCAGGAAGCTCATTTTCGTTATGCATATTGGCCCACTTGTCGAGCCTCTTGTCAAGGCTGTTGCTATCATCCATCCACTGCTCACGAAGACGAATCGGATCCCCGCCGCCTCTCTTATGCAGATGGACGGCAAGACCGTTCCTATCTCCTTGTCCGTCCTTGTTAGGCTCCTTTGCAGCCTTCTCTGCATTCTTTCCGTACTTGATCAGATCCTCTAGAGGCTCAAAGGCATGCGCAATGGCTATGCCGACCGAGAGCGTGAGCCTGTCTTTGGATTTATCAGGATCTTCTTTTAGGAGCTTTAGCGTTCCAAATTTATCATGTAGGTCTCTTGCCGCCAACAGGCATTTGTCAACAGGAAGGAAAGCGAGGACGTCGTCTCCACCTGAGTAGACAAGGACTCCATTGTTGTCAGACTCAACGATCTTTCTAGCAATCTTGGCAAATTCTGAAAGATTTTTAGAGAATTCACGATGGTCCTCTGGCGTCTTGATCTCTGAGATAGCCTTTCCAATGCGGTCCCCGTCAGCGATTAGTATGGCTAGGTAAGGATCGGGCTCTTTAAGTCCATAGCAACCTTTGTCGCTCTTCTGAAGCCGATCCACCATTTTCTTGATCCTTTTTAAGCTAACAAGATCATCCTCAGAAAGATTATCCTCGCATGAGTCTGAATCAGGGTTCTGCTTTAAAAATTTTGATAGCCTTGAAGGATAGAAAATCTGACCGTCATAACCGAAATCTTCTTTATATTTTTTCTGAATTCTTCCGGTTCCAGATGAGAACCCGTTCTCCCCTGAACAAAGATTGCCTATCTCAGCAAAAATATCCTTTACCTCCTGGCCATAGCTAATAGCGCCACGAATCCAAGGATCGGCGGCAACTCGGACTACAGATGGGAATGGAACCTTTCCTCCACCAAGACGTTTTGTTAAGGCTACTGCGCAGAGCTGTTCGCCATTCCCAAGCCTAAGCCGGAGAGCCATTTTTTTTCTTATAATCTTATTCTTCGTTAGCACGCTTTCTCTTGCACCATCGAGAGAAGATTTTGGTATGATTGGATGCCTTTCTGTAGGGGGATTAAAATCACGAATCGATTTTCTTCCGGAAAGAAGGCGCATCAGACATTTACGGTCTTTCTGATAGTTAGGGCCGAGCGGTACCCATGCTGCGTAAATGGGTATGACGTCAAATGTCTGTTCATCCACATCGTTGACCTGTTCCTGCCAGATATCTGGGTTAACAGCATTTCTATCCAGTTTCTCAGCCTCTTTTTTTGTCTCATTTGCATAGCGCAACCAGGCGCTCTTTGCCGCGATGCGGGCCTTCTCGTTGACCTTTGATGGATCCGTGATACTCTCAGGAAGCTCAGCCACGATAATATTTGCCACATTAAAAGCATCAACTTCATCGGACGGTTCAAGGTCCAGATGTCCTCTTTCAAGTGCAGGGAAGATCAGCTCGCCTCCTTCCTCAGCAATAGCTTTTGCAGCAGCTTTGCTAATCTCTGAAAGAAGATGAGAGCCGAACCAAAGGTCACGAGTTCTTCGAGCAGCAGAGATGAAGTCTTGAACAGAACCAATCGAGATAACAAAGAGATGCCGGGTTATAGGCCCACCTCCTTGAAGGCTTGACTTGGTTCTTTAGCGAATGATACAAAAGCGTCTAGTGCTGATCCGCTGGATCGACTATTCATTGGCGAAGTGCGATACGCAGCGAGTGCACTGCCACGAATCGAAGCAACTCCAAATGGTCGCTTCATTCCCTTGGTAATAACTAATTCCACATCCTTCACGGGGGTAGCAAAAAGGCGAATTATCATCTTTACTGCCTTTTTGCCATCTCCCACAGCAAGGGGCCTGAGGATTATGGGACTAGCCATTCTCTGGGAATCCTTTGGATAGAGCTGAGTTTCCGGCGGTTCCCCATAATCTTTTGGATTGAAATGAAAAATTATTGGAAGCCCAAACTCTGCACGAGGGAATGCATTTTCGGGAATGTGGAGCTGCCGATCATGGTCACTGCACCTTTTACCTGTTTCTTTTCTTATGGTCTCCGGTTCAGGCCAAAAAGATCTCCCTGGAATAGGACCTTTCCCAGTATTTCTACCTACACTCTTTCCCTGGCGAAAAGTTCTAAGAACTTCGACAGTTGCTTTCCAAGCTTCAATTGGTTTGCTAAGGTTTGATTCGATTAGAATTTTTCCTGGAATTGTTGGCCAACCCTTTGGCCCTAAAGATGCGATCCCAAACATTTTAAGCTGGGATTTATACCATAAGCCAATGGATTCTGCATCTGAATTTAGGGGGGCAAGGATTTTACAGTAAAGAGCCCCGCAACCACGTCGTGTTCGCGCTCCAATTCCTCCAAAGTTAACCCATGCCCAAATAGCAGACTCAATATCAGGTCCGATATCTTCATAGGTTTTTAGATTAGTCGGCTTCCCCTGGCGTTCCAGCTCATCATTTTCTTTATCCCTAATTCTTTGGAGAATTTGTTGCTTCTTCCAGCGTATTGTCATGCAGAATGAAAAATTTTCTTTGATAATCGTATCACCATTTTGTTTGGATGAGAATAGAGCATAAGCTTCTGCACCGTATGTGCTGAATCCATAGCGAGGAGGTAATAGCTCTCTTAGAGTCCTTAATTCTGGCTGTGTTATCTCTATAACAACTGGGCTTGGCCAATCTGGTGAACCCCATATTTCTCTTTCCCTTTCATGCAGTTCCTTGGGAATATTTTTGCTTGTTCCCCTAGTTGCCCTCCACCAGAAACGAAGATGCCCTCTGATGCTGGAAGGCCTAATCGGCATGCTTAGATCACTCTTTCCTTTTTCTGCCCCACCTCCGACAAATGGCGTTATCACATGGATCTGATATTTCTTCTCTTCCCATTCCTCTTGAGAATAAGAGGTAGGCAAATCAATATCCAATTCTGGGTATTTCGCAATTCGACGAGAAATTATCGCACCCTCTTTCATATATTTCTTTATCTGAAGCAATCAAGAATCTCGCACATGGAACAAATCCCCCCATCCCAAAGTGCGCCCCGTACCCCACTGCCACCGGCCCCTGTACCTCTTCCGGAAACTGCACCCGAAATCCGCTCGCTTTCCCGCAAGCAGCCCGCTTCCCTCCTCCCTCGCTCCTCCGGCACAGGAAGCTCTCCCACAGAACCTCCCGCTCGCCCAACTGCGTCCCCGCCACTCGTTCCACCAGCACCGGTCTTGGCAAGCCCGCCTCGACCAGCAGCCTCAGGAGATCGTGCTCTGCACTCCCAATCTGCAGGCCGCTCTCGTCTCGCTTGGCCACGCCCGCCCGGGTTACTTTGGGGTGGCGGGTGGAGAGAAAAGGGGTGCGTGAGATCCACGTCCTCGACCTTGCCAGGAGCGGGCTGCTGCGAAAGTCCTCCGCCTGGCCCAGCCCCTGCAAAGCCAGGCTGAGCGAGCCGGCCGGCCCCCAGACGCGGGAGAGGCTCTGCAAGGCCGCCTGCTCCTGCAGGCCGAAGCCCATGCGGGCATAGACGGTGACGTGCGTTATCTGCTCCTGCTCCGGCTCGCTGGGGCAGGACTCGCAGAGGATGTGGGCGTGCCCGTGCCCGGAAAGGGGCCTCTTCTGCGCGTCGCAGCCCGTAAAAACGGGAGCGCCGTCCGAGAGGCTGACCAGGGCGGCGTGAATTCGCTCCGCCAGAAGCAGGCCCTCCGTCAGCTTTGGCGCGGCAGTCCCCAGGAGGGCGAAGCGCGCCACAGTGGGCCTCACGGCCATGCCCTCGCTGCGCGCCAAGACCTCACCGTCCTGCGAGATGGTGCTGATGCAAGAATTCTTCTTTTAAATGAATATGAGAAACAATTGAAATCGCTGCCTTCCTCTCCCGACAATTGCCTGAAGCAAAATATGCCACTGGTTTTTAGGCAGCTCAATTTCCTTTCCTCGACTAGCAATATATTTGCCTATAGATAAGACTATGCAATGATTTGGCCTCCGAAAGAATCGTACCTGTCAATTTCTGCCCTCGTCCAAAATACCTAAATATATTCAAATTATAACGGTTAATACTATGAATTCCGCTTCCCAGACGTACTCCCTCAAGAGTCCCTTGTGCTGCACAGGAGAGAACCTTGCCAAATTGTACCGGGAAAGTAAAAGCATTTTTCCTGCCCAAAACCTCCTCAACTCCCCTGAGATGGAGATCATCGACGGGGTAAACTGGTCTTTTGATCCCAGTACAATGACTATCTGGAACAACCGCTACTGGAAGGGCTTTTACCCCTCCGATTATGATTTTAAAAATCTGATCATGATGTATGGTCTGGGTTTTTATAAAAGATTCTGGCCAGGTAAGGATGAATCGAAAGGCAAAAAAATAATGGGTGAGACGCACCCCTACAGCTCCGATATCCATGCAGCCAACGAGGCTATCGATATGAATCTCAAGGAAAAAGGCAAGGTGGTGTACATCAAATATCGCGATTTTCCCTTTAACAACTTCGACGATGTATTGAAGATCGTTGATAAAGACGCCGTGGTTGGTGAGGCCTTTGTCTCTCTTCGAACCCCGGGGCGCGGTCTCTCCATATTTCACTTTGTCCTCTCCAGAAGGTACTCGGTGGATTTCATGACCCAGGCCGACTGTAAGTTTATCTTCCAGTCTAAAGCAAAGGAGGCGGAGGTGGAGGAGGTTTTGGGCACCTGGGACCTCTTGCTGGTCTCCAATGCCGCTCTCTCTTCCCCCATTCTGCGCTTTAAATTCTACAGAAAAGACAGCGACTTGAAAGCAGGCTTTATCCTGGGTGGAAAGCTGCCCCAAGGAAGCAATACCGCGACTTTAGATGAGAATATGATCAGCGTCCTCGACCTGCCATCTCAACTTCTCAACAATGAAATTCGGACTGTAAATAAGGACCTTTTAGTGGGAATCTTGCAGAAAGCCGACAACCCCATCTTCAAGGCCATGCTTGGATCAAGGGGTTATGTTACCAATGGCAAGGATGGCATCTTCCTGCCCTATATCTTGAAGCGCGTCGCTTTACCATAAAAGCACTTCAACAGGATTAAGATTAAATATTTTTGCATGCAGTATTACTGTCAAAATCATATTAGATAAGAGCTAATTTAAAAACCGAATTGAGGTATAAATTATGAGCTTTCTGATAGATCCGCCTTTATTGTTTCTTTCAGGCCTGGCCATTTACTATATAGGGAGAAGGTTGCAATGGAGCAGACATGCCAAGATAGTAGTAGGACTGGCAATTGCCTTGATATTCATAATATTTAGCGCTCTTCTCTATGCTGATCTCATTCGCTGCACATTCCCGTTCTTTTCCAACTTAAAGGGCTCGGATTTCATGTTCCACAGCGATATATTCAACAGCTACAAAATCCCTCTCTCAAAGGCATTGGTTCCTAAGATTGTTGTTTTTTTTCTATTTTTGCTCTATCCGTTCTGGATCCTGGCCGGATATGCATTCCCTCTGCTGCTCGATAAGAAAAAGCTAGTCTCCAAAAATATTCTCACCTACGCCAATGTTAAAAGCAAAAGCCGCATAAAAAGCAGAATTAACAAATCTTATTCTTTATATGCAGTGAAACGGGGGGAGGACACCGGGCAATGCGTAAAAGAAGCCATCGATAGATTGGGGGGCATTGGCAAGTTCGTGAAAGACGGCGATAAAGTGCTGGTCAAGATCAACATTTGTGGTGGGGTGCCCGAGAAGAAAGGCACCTTCACCAGCCTTGAGGTGGCAGATGCGCTGGCCGACCTGATCCTATCTGCAGGGGGTAAGCCCACGTTTGCTGATGCCGATATGATCTGGACCAAATTCTGGCAGGTGGCAAAAGAATCCGGCTATGTGGACTGGGCTAATAAGAAAGGAGTGGATCTGGTAAACCTCTCTGAGAAAGAGATTGTTAACTTCAATTTCGGACCGGATAGTGTTCTGGGCACGGAAAAGGTCTCTATGGTGTTGATCGATGCCGATGTAATCATATCCGTGCCCGCCATGAAGACGCACCTTCTCACAGGCGTCACTCTGGCCATGAAGAATATGTATGGCACCTTCCCGGATGTGGACAAGGCCAAATTCCATAAAAAAAGCATTGAGCACACTATTTATG
The DNA here is from genome assembly GCA_016927055.1 of Methanotrichaceae archaeon. Classification (GTDB taxonomy): domain Archaea; phylum Halobacteriota; class Methanosarcinia; order Methanotrichales; family Methanotrichaceae; genus Methanothrix. The sequence goes on from JAFGNK010000202.1 coordinate 13,534, forward strand.
AAATCAATTCTGCCTTTACTCCCAACCTGGTGGTAATCGATGGCAGCACAGGGGGCGAGGCCGTCGGGCCATTATCTGTAGATCCTGTAAACTACAAAACAATCATTGCCTCCAATGATGTGGTCATGGGCGATTCTATTGCGGCC
>JAFGNK010000203.1 GCA_016927055.1 Methanotrichaceae archaeon
TTCCAGGATATTCTGATCATAATCCTCCGGCAGCTCCTGGCCGGGCCGTATGAGGGAATTGGCTATCCTGTGGCACTCCATCTGAATAGTGTTCCGGATCTTGACATTGCGGCCCCGGTAGAGGATCGTCTCCTCGAAGCTCTTGTTGAGAGCCTCAATCAAGGCTGCCTTTCCATCCTTGGATAGGCCCATCCCCTGCTCCAGCGGCTCAAAGAACTCGTCCTTGACCATCCTTCGGCTGAAGAGATAGACCACCGTCTCATCCACGTAAATGCGAAACATCTCAATGATATCGAAGACCAGAGACATCTTGTTGTAGGAGTCGGTGTGCAAAAAGCCCACGTAGGGATCAAGGCCCGCAATGATGCAGCCTTTTTCCACCATCGAGTAAAGAACGCCATATCCATAGTTGAGCAGAGCATTGAACTCGTCTTTGGCCGGATTTCTGCTCCTCCCTGCAAACCGGTACTTTTCAGGCATGATGGAGGAGATGGCATCAAAGTAGGCCCGTGCCGCTTTGCCTTCCAGGCCCAGCATGTCCTGCCGCCGGGGATCAATGCTGCCCCGCAGCCTCTTCATCCGCTCTTTAGATTGCTCAATCTCCTCGATGAACCGGTCCAGCTCCTCCCTCTTCTCCTCTCTGGTCTTTCTCAATTTGGCCAGCAGCAGAGTCTGATTGTCCAGCTTCTTGAGGCCCCACTCTTTCGCCAAATTCAAGCCATCCGAGGTGTCGTAGATCTCCAGTTGCCTTCTGCGGATCAGAGTGGTGCTGCCCAGCTTCGGATGCCATACCCTGCCGTAGGGGTCCCCGTAGGAATCGAGAAAAACGATATCGATGTTGTTGTCCACGGCCAACTTGATGGCATTGGTGGTGATGTATGCAGAAGTTGTAATTAAAATGCTATTGACTTTGCTCACTGCCACCTCAAAGCTCTTATCCTCCCTCTTAACCAGAAAACAGTTACCTCTCTTGCGAAGATAGGCTCCATAGCTGTTGATCACAAGCTGCACAACATTACCCCTAACACTCCTTTTTTCTGTTAGGTCTGAAACTCTCCTGGTTTAATACTTTTGTGTGCAGGGAGAAAGTATTCGACTTATCCCACCGCCAGCCCGTACCTCTCCTCTGCAATGGCTGCCTTGTGCCTGGCTCCCCTCCCCGAGCGCCCAAACCTGCCCTCCAGGGGCCCCAGGGAGATGGAGCTGATGGGCGAGTCGTGCGTGTGCCCGGCCATAGCAAAGTCCGCCTCCCGCATGACTGCCAGCAGCGCAGAATAGAGCTGGTAGCCTTCGCTAATGGGTATATCAAAGGCAGACTGCGGGCGCAGAGTCAGTGTGATCTTTTGCGGCATCACTTTGGGATTACATCTCCTTGCATTTAAACCTGTCCACTGCTGCAATAATTTCATAATATTGCAAGTAAAGGCTCTTAAACTCTAATATATGCAAGGGAAAAGGCGACCCGCATCAAACCGGGCTAAATTGTCTTTGTGCGTACTTTGTGCGCTTTGTGCTCTTTGTGGTGAACGTCCGTAAACCCCTGTCAAAGATCCCGGACAGACTCTACTAAGCTGTCATTGTTCGCCAGGCCTTAAAAGCGGCCATCGGTTCATGAGCGAGCCGCCAAATATCAAAGCCTACCCGGCGTTGAGGGGAATACATCCAACCGTTTCCGAATCACAATCCCGGAAAACCGGATGATCACCTCATAATTCCTGTCCGGTGTTAAGGGCGCGATAGTCCGCTTCTTACCTTTACCGCCACCGCCCCGCAGCCATGCCCCACGCTGCTGCCCACCCCGCTGTACTCGGCAAACCTGGCCAGGGCCACTATCCCCTTTTGCACTTTCTCGGGCGCATCCCTGGTGAATGTGTACCGGCAACTTCCTACAAAACCCTGCCTGATGATGGGCCTGGCCTGACCTTTAGCCCGGTCGAAGACCGTGCTGATCACTGCGCTCTGCATTTCGTAGACTAGCGGTTTTTCCACGATGAAGCGACGCATCTCATCCCGCTCTATATCCATCTTCAGCTCTTCCGGGCAGACAGAGTTCCACTTGGAGAGAAGCGAAAAGAAGACCGCTTCTCGGTGCGGGAACATCTCAAAGGCCTTGCTGTTTCGATAAACGATGCAGGTGGGCGACTTGAACTCAAATTCAATGCAAGGATCACGAAGGTTATCGGCAGACGCCAATAGCTCCTCAAAGCTGGCGCAGTTGCTGGCCAGCTCCTCCACCCGCAACTCTCCTCTCTTCAGCCGCAGATTCTTCTCCCTGGAAACAAGAGGCTGGATCACGGAGCGGAAGATCTCAGCATCCCTCTGGTCTGTGATCCCCACCACCAGACCGTATCTCTCCTTTGGATCCAGCTCCTTTCTGCGGGGGTAAAGGGAGCGTTTGAATCGGCCCTGTAGCGGGCAGAGGGAGAGAGAGTTCAGGCAAGAATTCATAGGCGAGTTCAAGGACGGGCTGGGGGGTAAGTCATGCAGGCGGGCGGCTGCCGCCTCGCTGCCCTCTCTTATCACTCTCAAAATGGCAGAATAAAGCTGGGGGCCCTCGCTGGAAGGGACCTCAAACCCGGCCAGCGGTCTGGTGATCATGGTTATCTTTTGCGGCATACTGCAATCATCACATCGCTCTGCATTTAAATTTATCCATTAATTGCAATAATCTCATTTTTTTGCATATTTCTATCTTTAGATCCTTATAAATGAAACGGAAAAGCATTTATGCATTAAATCGAGCATATTGAATAATGAAGACCTACATCTCTCTCTCTGGCTTCGACTCTTCCCAGATTGTATCATTGATAGTAAAATATGGAATCGAAGGAGGAGACAGGATCATTCTTATCCGCCCGGAGGAGGAGTTGGACACGCGCGGCGAGCTGGCCGTGCAGGCAGTGCGAGACCTTTCCCTACAGATCTCCAGCTCCATCGATCTGCAGATCCACCGCGTAGATCACCGGGATTTTGAGGGCATGGTCATCTCGCTAAAAACTCTCCTGGAAAGTGTGCACAGCGAAAACGAGATCATCGTTAACCTCTCTGGCGGGCCCAGGGAGATCTTCCTGGCCTTTACGGTAGCCTGCCTCTGTGTGTCCGAGAGAATTTCCAAAACCACCTGCTTTAGCGATATCGAACGACGCCTCAATGAACTGACTCTGCCCAATATCACTGCCGTCCTGGAAGAAAAGCAGAAAAGGATTCTCAAAGATGTGCAAGACAGCCAGCCTACTACGATTAGCGAGATTGCCAGGCGCCTCTCAGTCTCCGAGAGCACCATCTCCCGTCAGGTGGCCAGGTTGGCGGATCTTCGTGCCCTTGATGCGGTGCCCAGGGGCAAGACGAAAGTGGTAAGAATAACCCTGACCGGAAAGATACTTCTCTAGCCGTATTCAGGGCGGGATAATTCATTTCCTAGTTTCATCATTCTTCAGCCCAATCATCTTTAGTTGATTCATCTTCGGCTCATATTTATGTACTATTATTATCATCAGTCCTCCTATTTGGAAGGATCGAATACATGCAAGTCTTTCACTCCCTCTGGGATACAGAAGCATTCTATGTCTGGGCCGAGTCTTCGAATCTGCCACTCCATTCTACCCAAACCACAGATAAAAGAAAGGGAAAGCATCCCCAACTCCATCCCTTTGCCCTGCCGGAAAGCGATCTAACAGATCATCTTGACGAGATTTTTTCCAGTAATGGCTGCAGAGTAGAGACGCTGGCTCTTCGCCTTCCCGGGGGCATTGCCGGCCCTCTTCCTTCCCCCTGGCTCCTGCGAGAGGATTATGTGCCCGAAAAACCAGCAGCCCTCATCGATTGCACCGTTTCAGCCTTGGCTTTCGATGCTGGCAATGCGGTCGACCTTCTCCTGGATATGCCCCTCCATTCGCCTCCCGGCACAGTCCATGCCGAATCCATGCGGTTCTGGCAGCAGCTGGCCCTATTCTCCCTGGAGCTTGTAACCAGGCAGCAATTTGTGCCCGCTCTTCGAGAAGACAGAGCCCTCTGGAAAGCAGTTATCGATGAGAACGATCAGCTTCGAGCGAAGGTATTCTTCGATTCAATTCCCCCCAGTTGCCTTAGCTTTTCGTCTCCCAAAGGAGTGATAGTCCAGCCACAAGATCTGGTTAGCAGCTTCATTAATGGCGCAGTGGACTATCTGGTGCGCAGCAGCTTGGCAGAGATTAGCATCCTTCCCTCTCACCGGGGCCGCCCGGCAAGAGCCCCTGCCCTTCCCCAGCAATTCTTAAAGGCCCTTTGTGCCGGACAGGAAGAAGCAGTTCTGAAGGCCCCTCTAAAAGAGCTTTCCGCCTTTTCCAGGCAGCTGAATTCCTGGACAGATCAGCTCAGGCCCCAGGCGGTTGATGTGCCCTTCAGGACCTGCTTTCGCCTTGAGGCCCCTGCCGGGGATGAAAAATTCTGGCGGCTGGGCATCTTTGTCCAGGCAAAAGAAGACCCAAGCCTGCTTATTTCTGCGGAAGAGATATGGAAGACGAAATCTTCAGCACTTACATTCCTGCAAAAGAGGCTGAAAAATCCACAAGAGCAACTCTTAGCCGACCTGGGCATAGCAGTGCGGCTTTTTCCTTCTCTGGAAGAGTGCCTGGAAAAAGCTCGCCCAACCTGCCTGGATATGCAGACCGAAGAGGCATATTCCTTCCTGCGAGAGACGGCTCCGCTGCTCAAGCAGAATGGCTTTGGGGTGCTGTTGCCTTCCTGGTGGCAGCGGCCCGAGAGCCGGCTGGGAGTTAAACTTCATCTCAAAGATGCTGCAAAAAGAGAAGCCAGAGCAGGACCTGGATTCTTCGGTCTCGACTCTCTGGTCAAATACGACTGGCAGCTCTCCCTGGGTGAAAATGCTCTGAGCGAGGCCGAATTTTCCGAGCTGTCTCGCCTCAAGGTGCCTTTGGTCCAGATAAGAGGTGAGTGGATAGAGCTTCGTTCCCAGGATGTCGAGGCCGCCATTGCCTTCTTCAGGAAAAACCGAGGTCAAGAGATGACTATGGCCGAGGCCCTGCGCCTTGGCCTTGATCTCTCCCGCCAGGATTTGCCCGAAGCAGATTCTGCCCTTCCCCTTCTTGGCGTTTTTGCACAGGGCCGAATCGATCAGATGCTCAAAGCCTTATCCAATCCCGGCGCCTCTTTGCAGACTATCTCGCCCCCCCAAAAGCTGCAGGGCACCTTGCGCCCTTATCAGTTGCGGGGCGTATCCTGGCTGGAGTTTCTGCACCGGCTGGGCCTGGGTGCCTGTCTGGCGGACGATATGGGTCTGGGAAAGACGGTGGAGCTGATAGCTTTTCTTCTGCGGCAAAGAGAAAATGAAAACGTTGAGCAGCAAGAGCCCAGGCCCACTCTTCTTGTCTGCCCCCTCTCCGTGGCCGGCAACTGGCAAAAGGAGATGGAGCGCTTCGCCCCATCCCTGAGAGTGCTGGTTCACCATGGCCCGGGCAGGCTCTCCGGCCAGCACTTCGTGAAGGAGGCAAAAGGCCGGGATGTGGTCATCACCACATATGCTCTTGCTGCGAGGGACGAGGAGGATCTGTCTGCCGTCTCCTGGAGCCATTTGGTCCTGGATGAGGCGCAGAGCATCAAGAACCACGCCGCTTTGCAGACCCAGTCCATAAAACGCCTCCCGGCCAGGCACAGAATTGCCCTCACGGGAACGCCCGTGGAAAATAGGCTCTCAGAGCTTTGGTCCATAATGGATTTTCTCAATCCCGGCTATCTGGGATCATCAGAAGCCTTCCGAAAGGGCTACGTTCTCCCCATTGAAAAATACAGGAACAATAACCGTTCCGAGGCTCTGCGCTCCATCATTTCTCCCTTTATCCTGCGCCGGCTCAAGACCGATCCCTCTGTGATCCAGGATCTGCCCGAGAAGATGGAGATGAAGGTAAACTATAACCTCACCTCAGAGCAGGCATCGCTTTATGCCGCCGTGGTCGAGGATATGCTAAGCCGCATAGAATCTCTGGACGGCATAAAGCGAAAAGGTCTGATTCTGGCCGCACTTACCAAGCTAAAGCAGATCTGTAACCACCCGGCCCTCTTCTTGCAGGATGCCAGTTCCCTGGATGGCCGATCAGGAAAGCTCTCTCGTCTGGAGGAGATGCTCTATGAGGCGGCTGCAGTGGGAGACAGATCTCTCATATTTACCCAGTTTGCAGCAATGGGGGCCATGCTCAGACACCATCTTCAGGAGAAGCTGGGTGTAGAGGCCCTCTTCTTGCACGGGAAAACACCCCGGAAAAAGAGAGATGAAATGATCGCCCGGTTTTCGGAGGGCAGGTCGCCCATTTTCATACTTTCCTTGAAAGCAGGCGGCTATGGCCTCAATCTTACTGCTGCCAACCAAGTATTTCACTTCGACCGCTGGTGGAATCCTGCTGTGGAGAATCAGGCCACCGATCGGGCCTTTCGCATAGGCCAGAAGAAGAATGTCTTCGTGCACAAGTTCGTCTGCCTGGGCACTCTGGAGGAGAGGATAGATCAGATGATAGAGCGCAAAAAAGCTCTGGCCGATTCAGTAATTGGGACCGGCGAGAGCTGGCTGACCGAGCTATCCAATGAAGCTTTGCGAGATATGCTCTCCTTGCGCCAGCAAGAAATAAGGGAAATAGGCAGCGGAGGCGAAGAAATATGAGCCCTTACTGGAGCTTTTACGAAAAGACAGAGCCGAAAGCAGTCAAGAACGGCCTGAAGGCCAAGAGCAAGCGAGGCTCCATCGGAGAGACCTGGTGGTCCAAGCGCTGGGTGGCAGTTCTCGAGTCCTTCAAGCTTGGTGCCAGGCTCACCCGGGGAAGGTCCTATGCCCGCAAGGGGCAGGTAATTTCCATTGATGTCCAGCCGGGAATGGTGCGGGCCAAGGTGCAGGGCACCTTCCCCGATCCTTATGATGTATCGATAAAGCTAAAACCGCTATCACATGCAGAGTGGACGAAAGCTGTCCAGGCCATGGCTTCAAAGGCCGTATTCTCCGTCCGCCTGCTCTCCGGCGAGATGCCGCAAAATATCGAAGAGGCATTTTCTGACTCAGGGGTGTCTCTTTTTCCTAAAAAGGGAGCTGATCTAAAGACCGATTGCTCCTGCCCGGACTGGTCTAATCCCTGCAAGCATATTGCTGCCGTTTACTATCTTTTAGCGGAAGAGTTTGATCGGGATCCTTTTCTCATCTTCAGGCTGAGGGGAAGGACCAGGGAGGAGTTAGTCGAAGAATTGCGAGCTATTCGCTCTGCCGGGGCCGAAGAGGATTCAGGGAGCATTCCTTTTCCAGCCGGCTCAACGCCGGGGAGGGCAGAGCCCTTGCGGGATTGCGTGAATTGCCTGGATTGCTTCTGGCAGAAAGGCAGCAAGCTGGATTTGCTGCCCATCAATCCAAAAGCTCCGGAGGTGGACAATGCCATCTTGAAGAGGCTGGGTGATGCGCCGTTTACCATAGGAAAGAGCAATTTGGCCGCCCTGCTGCCAGCCGCATATGAAATAGCAGGCAAAAGATCGCTCTTGCGAGCCACGGAGGAAAAGACAGGTCGAAAGCCGGAATAAAATCCACATTCGCTTTCCAATAGACCTTTTCAACAGACTATAAATAGTTTCGTGACTATAATGTTCTACCAAATTCCGTCTCATTGGATTGTAAATAAATAATCGAATAAAAGTCGAGGAGAATATAGTTATGGGTTTCTTGGATCGGATGAGCACAGTGGTGCAGGCAAAGATGAACAA
>JAFGNK010000204.1 GCA_016927055.1 Methanotrichaceae archaeon
ATCTTTGTGGTGGAACGTCTCTCGCCACTGGTTATGACTAAATGGTTACGGATTATCACCACAGAGGCAAGAACGCACGGAGGACTCGATTATTCTATTACCCACTTGAAACAGCGAGGAACCAAACCATCCTCCCGGTCCTTCCAGTAAATGCATTCATCGTTCTCCACAGGGCAATTGAGCCTGCTCCTTTTTCTGCCATATTTCTGAGACACTTTCACCAATTTCCTCAAGGCTTGCAAGTGATCTTTGCGCCAATAAACTTTCGAACGAAGCATTGGCGGAGATTTCTGAAGCACACAAAAATGCCGGTCACCTCGCTACCAGGCCGACAATGATTATGGTGACTATGCCTACCAGTATCATCTGGATGCCGGAGATAAGCGGCCTCTCATCGCTGATCCTGGCCAGGAATACCCCCAGGGTAAATAGAACCGCCAGGCCCAGGACAAGCGAGGCATAAAAGGCCCAATCCATGCTGATATCGGGCACAAAGAAATAGGGTATGACGATGATCGCAGCGGTCAAGGCCGGGCTTATTCCGTCCACTGCGGCAACTACGATCGACGCAAACTCCGTGGCCCTGGCGTATTGAGTGTCATCCAGATTCTTGAGCATGGCCATCTCCAGCTTCTTCAGGTCCCTCTTGCGCTCGGCCCTCTCCGCCAGATAGGCACCACTGATACCGGAGATGCCCATGGCCACACTGCCGGCAATGCCAGCTGTAATGATAATATGAGCATCACTGACGCCAGAGAAGTGCGTTCCGATGACCACGCCCATGATGGTGAGCGCCCCATCGAAGGCATTCATGACGAAGAGACGCCGGGCTATCTCATAGGCTTTGGTGGTCTCCAAATAACCGCGATATTTGTCTATTCTCTTGCGCATATCTTTTTGGAATTAGCCTTCATCTGATGAGGGTCTTTCCGCTCATTGCTTTCGGTTGGGGGATATGCAAGAGCTGCAATGCCGTGGGGGCTATGTCCGCCAGTATGCCGTCCTCGCGCAGGCTGTACTCTTTGTCATCATTTATTATCAGCGAGAAGGGTACGGGATTAGTGGTGTGAGCAGTATGCGGCTGGCCTGTGACCTCATCTCTCATCTTCTCTGCATTGCCATGGTCGGCGGTGAGCAGGACGGCGCCACCCTTCTTGAGGATCTCATCAACAACTGCCCCCACGCAGCCGTCCACCGTCTCGACCGCTTTCACGGCAGCATCGAAAATGCCGGTGTGGCCCACCATGTCGGGATTGGCGAAATTAAGAACAATGAGGTCATATTTTCCGGAGTCTATCTGCGCGATAACCTCATCGCTGACCTCAAGAGCGCTCATCTCCGGCAATAAGTCGTAGGTCGCCACCTTGGGAGACGGTATGAGGCAGCGGTCTTCTCCGGGATTGGGCTCTTCTTTTCCTCCGTTAAAGAAGTAAGTTACATGGGCATATTTCTCAGTCTCGGCTATGCGCAGTTGCAGTAAGCCGGCACGGCTTATCACCTGGCCGAGGGTGTCGTCGAGGTTTTGCGCCGGAAAGGCGATGGGCACGTTTAATGTGGCATCGTACTGGGTCATGCAGGTGTAAAAGACCCGGATCGGTTTCACGGCAAAGCCCTGAAAATCCTTATCAACGAAGGCCCTGGTGATCTCGCGGGCTCTGTCTGGCCGGAAATTAAAGAATATGATGCAATCCCCGTCCTGCACCAGTCCATCTCGGTCGACCATGGTCGGCTGGAGGAATTCGTCATTCTCGCCTCGCTCGTAGCCCTTTTCCACAGCTTCTCGGGCCGTTTTAGCCTCTAGCCCCTCGCCATCGGTGAGGCAGCGGTAGGCTTTCTCCACCCTCTCCCAGCGTTTGTCCCTGTCCATGGTATAGTAGCGACCGGAGAGCGTGGCCACCTTGCCGGTGCCGATCTGCTGCAGCTTCTCTTCCAGCTCCTGCAAGTATAGTAGAGCGCTTCGGGGAGGCACATCCCTGCCGTCCAAAACGGCGTGCACATACACATTTCCCAGGCCCTTTTTTTGGGCCATCTCCAATAGCGCATAAAGGTGCGTGTTGTGGCTGTGCACTCCACCATCAGAGAGCAGGCCAATCAGATGCAGCCTGGCGCCTCTTGCATTTTCCATGGCCTGCAGCAAAACCTCATTCTCGGCAAGGGTCCCATCCTCGACTGCCAGGCTGATCCTGGTGAAGTCCTGGTAGACGATCCTGCCGCCCCCGATGTTGAGGTGGCCCACCTCGGAGTTTCCCATCTGGCCCCGCGGCAGCCCCACGGCCAGGCCAGAGGCAGCGAGAGTGGTCGTTGGGTAATTCTTCCAGAATCGCTCCAGGTTGGGCTTATGCGCCTTGGCGATGGCATTGCCCTCGACTAGGGGGCTTATGCCGAAGCCGTCCATGATTATAATTGCTAAGGGCTTCATCTCAGAAATGTCATAGTTGCCGGGAATATATTAGATCTGCGTTGCTTGTCCGATAAACAGCACATGTCATCAAACTCGCAGAAGATTCTCAAATCTTAAAGATCATCCGCCAATTTCCGTTCCCAATTGCGCCTTAAATTATTTTATTCAGAGCCTTTCTCTAAAACCCTCTTCCCCGATGAGCGGAACGAAGATCACTCCCATCTTCTTCTCTTCGGAAAAGCCGTTCTTCCTGGTTACCAGATAAAGTTCCTGATAGTCCCGGCCCACAGGAAGGACCATCTTGCCGCCTACCTTGAGCTGATGCTTGAGCGGCTCGGGCACCTTGGGAGCGGTGGCAGCCACGCTTATGCGGTCGTAAGGAGCATGCTCCGCAAGGCCCAGGCTGCCATCCGCCTCGACCATGGTTACATTCTCCGTGCCTGCTTTTTCCAGGTTCTTTCTGGCTGTCGCCACCAGCTCAGGCATGCGCTCCACTGAATAGACCCATCCCTCGGGGCCCACCAGGGCAGCCATCACCGCGGCATGATAGCCGCTTCCTCCCCCTACCTCCAGGACGATCATTCCCGGCTCCAGATCGAGGAGATCGCACATTATGGCCACCATGTGCGGGGCGGAGATGGTCTGGTTATGGCCGATAGGCAGTGGAGTGTCGTCGTATGCCCGGCTCTTGAGAGCCTCGGGAACGAAGAGCTCTCTGGGAACACGGGACATGGCAGATATGACAGATTCTCTTACGTTGTCGCGCAGGCTGCCCAGGAGTTGCTCTCTGTTCAAAGTTCTCGGCCCCATACCCTTTGTATGTCTTTGGCCCCGGCCACATCGGCAAAGCCTTCGCCGCGCAGTTTGATCTTTACAATCACGAATTTGAATCCTTCTACTTTTCGAACTTCACCCACCTCAAAGACCTCATCTCCAGCAACGCTGATTTTGAGCGGATGGCTCTTGCCGCTTCGATAGACCGATATCTTGAGTGGTACCTCGTCCGTAGCCCGGGCCCAGACGGTCTTGACGTCCTCAGCAGGAGCGACATTCACTCTCCGGTCCGTCTCCAGAGATGAGATCTGGGTCATGACCACATCTTTAGCGGGATCGTCCACCAACAGCTCGTCTCCGACGCGCAGCACCTCTTTTGCCGGGATATTGATGAGGTATGGCTCAGATCGCTCGTCATTGCTCACGATTACCTTGAGATTGACCAGCCGCTCGCGCTTTACCTGAACGGAATGAACCGTCTCGCATTCTTCGCAGCGCACAAGATTCTCCTGCCCGGATTTAATTAAAGCATGCTCCGTATCGACACCGCAAACAGGACAGAAGATCTGATCATCAAGCATATCATATAATTAATCCGCAGAGTATTAAAGTATGACTGCTTATGCTTGCCCTGGCTCCCCCTCCTGCACGTCCCAAATGACTCCCAGGTGAAGCCTGGATAGATCCGCTGCGAAGCTTATTTTTCATGCTAAAATTTATAGGAATCCTCCCAAATGATTTTAAAAATTTATTAAGACAACACGGCTCAATTTTAAAACAAGAGAAAAATTTTTAATTAAGACGTACTATCTATACTTATGAAAGAAGTTATTAAAGAAAAACGCTTTGACCTGGATCGTGGCATGGAAGAATGCTGCACCATTGCCGAGAGCATGATCGAAGAGATTCATCTGATAGCAGTATCGAAGTGCCCCATCGTGCCCTCTGCTAATGGAAGGCATAAGGGCTCACTTAAAAAGAAGCTTCTTCGACAGATAAGAGCAGCAAGAAATGCGGCGATGATATGATCAAGAAGCAACTTTGTTCTCATTTTATTTATCGAGAAAAGCCCAATCCGGACATATCCTGATATATTCAGATTATTCTCAGGCCATCAGAAATTAAAATCTGATAAAATTATCTTAATTATGTTTGGTGCTTTCTTTTTTCACGAAAACTATTTATATTAATCTAGTTACTAATTTGATTGTGGACACTGATTCTAAAGCCTGCTCTATCCCGCAATCCTGCTCTGAGGTGGAAGTAGACCTCAAGAGGCTGGACCGCATGCTTCAGGCAGCCCACCGAAGCTCCATCGACATAAAAGACAGCTACGACTTTTACGTCCTCGCCTTGAAGGAGTTCAACAAAGAGAACCTCTCCGAGTCGTTCCTCTACTGCGACCGAGCCAGGTACGAGCTTACTACTGCCATCAACGAGGCCAAGATCAAGATCAAGGGATCTCGATTTCATAGCCTGAGGACACTCTCCTATTTCTTCAAGCTCTACGGCCTTTATGCCGTGATCTTCGCTTCTTTCGCCGTATTTCTCTTCAGCTTTTTGATCACCAGATTCTCGGATGCGAGCGTCTTGGGCGTTCCCCTCTGGTCCTCGTTCTTCGCGGGCCTGGGCTCCTCGGCCCAGATCCTGACGGGAGTGGCCGATGACCTGCGCCGCTATGGACTGGCCTCGCGCTACAAGAGGCTCTGGTACATGGCCATACCTCTGCTGGCCATGGTCTTCGGCTACATGGCCTATCTGGTCTTTTCCTCCGGCTTGATAGCTCTGGACGGCAGCTCCCAGAGCCGGGACTTTTCCATCATGTTCATCTGCTTCTTAACGGGATTTTTCACCAAATGGATAATTGGCTGGCTCTCGCGAATGTCCAGGGATATTTGAGGGCAATCAAGAGAGCACTATGCTTTCATGCACAGTTGCTCCGGATGGGCTGACCATTGTGGCCGGTGAAGTTTCGGGAAGGCTCCATTTCCTTCACCTGGAGGGAATGGAGACTTCCCCTTAAGGTTAGAGCTGACCGAATGGACAACAAACCATTTCTTTTATCTAGCACGGCACCGCCACGTAGATATTGTGCTTATTGCTCACAATCTGCACCCGCACGCTGCCCTGCTTGATGGGACAGTCCATCACCGAGACCACCCGGTTTTTCGCCACACCCAGCATCTCTCCGCGCACCCAGCCGGGAGCCTTGATCTCCACCCAGGTCTTCTCCTTCTTCTCAAAGACAGTAGGAATCGTGGGCCGCTTCTCAATCTTGAAGTCCTGCGCCTTGAGGCGAAGCGGTATTGAGAACTGCTTTTCCCACTCAGCCATGCTGCGGTTGTAAAAGTGCCACCAGTTCTGGGCCTTGACCTTGCCAGGGGAGCGGCCCAGCCGGTAGTGCTCAAACTTCTGAATGCCCAGAGGCGGCCACCTCTTTCCCGCCCCGATCTCCTGGGCGAAGCGGATCAGCTCCGGCATATCCTCGTCGTTGATGCCCGGGATCAAAACGGGGGCAATGAGAAGGTCGATTTTGCTCTCAGCAATGCCTTTGGCCGCCTGCTTTATTTTTTCAATGTCAAACCAGGGCATTCCCGCCAGAAAAGCCGCTTTCTCCGGCTGCAAGGAGTGAATGGAGAGGTTGATCCTGTCCAGCCCTGCCTCTTCCAGGGCCCGGATTCGCTCTTCATCGAGCAGAGTGCCGTTGCTCTGCATGGAAACGACGCTGACCTCTTTTATTGCCTTGAGACCTCTCACCAGCTCTACAATATCCGGATAGAGCGTGGGCTCTCCGGTTGAATCGATGTGGCACTCCACCCCCGGCCCCTTGAAGGGAGCGATCTCCTCCACCGCCTCCATCAAGTAGTCCAGCTCTACCTGGTAGTCAGTCACCCGCGAGCGGGAGTGAGGGCCCGCATCCACCGAGCAGAAAGGGCAACTCAGGTTGCAGCCGCAGCTCGGCCTGATCTGCAGAAGGCTGCTGCCCCTGTCGACTACACCAAAGTACAGACACCCCACCAGCGGGATGTCCGATTGACGAGTTATATGAAAGAGCGACATTTAAGGTCCTTTGCAGATATCAATTCCGCACTCCAGCTTTAATGGCTTTCCATTGATACCGCTTCCAAGCAGTTTGCGTTTGCTCCTGCGGTCTCTTCCTCCGGGGGCCGCACGCGGTGAAAGGCGCAGAGGAAGTCGGGCTGCCCTCAACGCCGGGCAGGATTTGCGATTTGTTCTTGCGGTTTTAAGGGATCGGGCTTACCAGATGGTTTGATTTTTTCCTGTGGCCTGTTCTTCCGGGGTGCCGCGCGCGGGTGTTACGCGCGGGGAGCTCTGGCTCCCCTCAACGCCGGGGAGGCTTGGAAAAACGTGAGTGAAACGGTTGATTGGGATCTGCGGGCTTCGTGTAGTGTTGCGAGGGCTTGAGATTGGATCTTATCCAAATATCAGCAGAAAAAGATGCGGAAAAAAGACAGCTTTCAGGAAATGATTGCCGTACCGTTCTCGATTCGCACTCCACTGGCGCCGCCCAGCTTGACCACGGGACGTCCCGAGGAGCTGCTTTTCCCGTCTATGCCGGCATTAAATGCCTGCGGGTCCAGATCCCCCGAGCTCCAGGCATCATCTATCCTCTCCAGCTCCTGGCCTTCCCGGAGCAGTACCAGATCTACCAGATGCACCGCCGAAACCTCGCCCAGCCTCACGAACCGGGTGGCATCAAACTGTAGCAGCATTGTGGCATTGCCGGCAGCAAGATCGCTCTCTACCCCCTCTTCGCCCAGCTCATCTCCGAAATCATCCACAATATAGCCCTGCAGCTCGTACCGGCCGGGTTTGGTGACAGTCATATTCACCCCGATGGCTATGGAATCTTGCGCCGTCCGGTTGACGTACTCTCCGGTGAGATAGGCAGCAGGAGGCTGGAACTGCTTTGGCTCCCGGTTTATGACGATCTCTTTGTCAAACCGATCGATGTAGCTTCCCCCCTTATCGTAGAGTATGAGGTTTTGAATCATCATCGGCCCACACTTGCCATTCCGCCAGATATCGGTGCCGCTCACATTTACCAATATGCTCCCGCTCTCCAACAGATCAAAGCTGCTGTCTATTGCCCCAATTCTGGCACCGCTACAGTCAGCCAGCGCCCCTTTCAGCCTGAACCCACCGGGTGCTGAGATGTTCAGGCCAAAGCCTAAGGAAAGAGTGTCAAAGAGACCGTCATTGTCACTATCTAAAACTCCTTCTTTTGTGAGGCCCTCCAGCCGGCTGCCAGCTATTGTCACGCTCACCGGAATTTCAAAGGTGTGGCTGTCGGAGGAGATCTTGATATATCCATCAGTCCTGCTTTGTGAGGCATTATCCGGGATAGTGAGGTTTACATCCAGGCTCTCGTTAGAGTCACTATCTATTCTCTCCGGCCCCTTGATCGAGATCCAGTCCCACGGCTCAGATAAGTACTGCAAGAGACTCAGCTTGAATGCCGTCTTCTCATCCGGCGACTTGAATCCAGAGACGCCTACTACCTGTATCTTCCACTGGCCTGGCTCAGGCCTCAATTGCTCGATCGGCCCCAGATCACCGGAACCAAGTGCATTATCCGGGGGCCACACTGGCTCTTTTTGGGGGTTCTCAAAGAAATACAGCACCTCTTGATCCCCACCATCGGTACTCAGTCGCGCAGAGAGCTTCCTGGTCCTCTCGGTTACATTGATGGAGATATTCCAAACCTCTTTTTGCCCCACCGATCCCTCATACTCCTTGGAGGATGTGTTCTCAGTAACACCCAGGTAGCTTAGATTTTCCAGAGGGGCTCCATCGTTTTTCACCAGGAAATTTGCCCTGGCGCTGGTGCCTGGATACATGGACTGTAGGTTCCACCTTTGCGGAATGCTCTCTATCTTGGATCTTTCTACCTCTAATGTGTAATTGACGATCTCAGATGATTGTTCGCTATGCACTGCCAAAAGCCAGCGCCCGGAGGGTGGATTCTCGATCCGCTTCTTCTCCGGCCGGTTGTTCTTTTCACCTGAATAATACTCGCTGGTGGGTGAAAGCAAGAAGAGATCCAGGTTAGCGTCCCCCTGCCAATCTAAGGAGGCATCAAATTCACTTGTTCCCGGCATTATGTCCAGGTAATAGTAATGCCAACCGTTTCCATTCAATGATCCCATCCTGTTACCCAGACCCTTGTTGATGTTTAAGGGCTCAGCCACAGATAAGCTAATGGGAATGCTGAGGATATTCTGGCTACCTTTAGCGATTTCTATGGAGCCGTTGTAAATTCCTGGCTCTGCATCCAGCGGCACAGTTATCGATGCTGCGAAGACCTTTTGATCATTAGCCAAGACTGCACTGGGAAGGGCCTGCAAGCTTACCCAGTCGGAGATGGTCCCATTAACTGACGTTTTAAGGTCCCTAATCTCTTGATTGCTGAAGAACACAAAGCGCAAATTCCAGTCTTCATCGCCCGGCGCCAGAGCATATAGCTTCTTTTGCGGCCTGTCCGCGCCCGTATCCAGTCCTACATAAACCCCCTGGCCTGCCGGAAGATATGCCCAGCGACCAGCCGTCCACTGATCAGGAACCACTCCACAGATATTGTCGTCCAGCATCCGATAAGAGTTCAGAGCATCCAGCATGCCTGTTCCCTGATAGTACTCCTCGTAAATCTCTCCCTGGCTGTTATTGAGCTTTTTTGCTCCCCTGGTCATCGCCGCTTTGACGCCTGCTGGCGTTAAATTGCCATTAGCCTGCAAGAGCAGGGCAGAAAGACCTGCTGCAACAGGTGCAGAGATACTGGTTCCTGACTCGCGTGAGTAGTAAACATCAATGGGATCCGGCCTTTGCACCCCGGAGGGCACTATGGAGATGAGATCGACGCCAGGGGCTACCACATCAGGCTTGATCCGGTCATCTCTGGTAGGTCCCGAACCCGAAAAGCTGGCTATGTGTCCTAAGGCGTCTGCAGCACCTATGGTGATGACATTTACGCCGTCTCCCGGTGAGTCGATCAGGCCAGGCGGCAAGGCCGTCACTATTGGCACAAAGAGCAGTAGAACATCCTTTTCCTTGGAACTGCTGACTTGAGACAATTTGATGGCCGAGTTCCTGCTTGCGCTGGAAGCGCCCTGAACATTTCCCTGCACCTTGCTGCTGTTGCGGTTTCCTGCCGCTACGCAGACCACGACGCCGGAACTGGCGGCATTGTCCGCAGCCATGGTTATGGGCGGATTGGTCTCGCCCAGATTTATGCCACCCAGGCTGAGGCTCAGGACGTCGGCTCCGCTGTAGACGGCCCACTCGATGCCCGCGATGATATCCGATACTTTGCCGTCCCCTTTGCTATCGATAACCTTGACGCTGATCAGCTTTGCACCGGGAGCAATTCCTTTATATTTTCCATTGGAGGCTGAGCCGGAGCCGGCAATGATTCCTGCGACCATTGTCCCATGGCCCAGAAGATCGTCTGCCGTGATCTCATCTGCCAGAAAGTTCTTCTCGGCTACCACCTTGCCGATCAGGTCGGGGTGATTCTTGTCTATGCCCGAATCAATCACAGCCACCGTTGTTCCCTGGCCGTCAATCCCCTTCTCCCAGAGCTTGTCTGCCTTTATAATTTGAGCCGGAGAAATATATTCTTCCTTTAAAAGGGATTCGTCCAGAGATCGATTCTCATCGGGGGAAGATACCTCTGTTTTGCCATCGAAATAAATTCCCGATACCTGGCCGCTTTCTGCAATATTTTTTATGGCATTAGCCGTAGCCTCTCCAGCCAGGCCGGGGATGAGCCTATACCTGTACCTGATATTAAGGCCATCAGAAATTAGATCATCCGGGATAAGTCGGTCTGGATTGGGATTTTCATTTTCTCTGAGCATGACAATTACAGGGATCTTTTCCCCATCTGCAGGAGCCATTGTCTCATATCCCTGAACCAGCATCTCTGCAAGAACCGGATCGATCTTCAGATCGGCATTAAAAGGATTCTTTGCTGCCTGTGCAAAAGAGGTGACTGCCAAAATTAAGCACGCAGCAGAAATAAGAACCAAAATATTTCGATTCATGATCAACCAAACCTGTGTAATGATGTATCCCCGGGCCGTCCCCCAAAATCACAACAACTGGGTGTAAGTAGATAATGCTAAATAAACCTGTGGTGCTTCTAAGATTGATGATGCTGGAATGGCTGGTTTCCTATCTACTGTGGATTAGTTTGCTCTTACTCCTAGCATCAGCCCTGGCCAGGAGCAGCCGCTTCGCTGCTTTCGGATGGACCCTCTTTGCATTCTTCTGGCTTGGCAAGATAGAGCATTATCTGGCTATAGAGGACTACTTCAATGTAGCTCTCTTTTTGGCGGCAGGTCTCTTGAGCTTTTACATGGCTTGGATCGTGAAGAGCAGGGGCTTTTCATCAAAGGCATGCTATTGGGCGAGCTATGCGGCTTCTGCCTGTGGAATAATCTATTTTCCTTTTGCCGAAGTAGAGGCCCTTCAAGTTGGGCTGATCGGATTTACCGCCCAAATAACCGCAAAGATGCTTCAAATCCTCTCCGTTCCCGTGATCATGGAGAGCTGGAACATAATGAGCCTTAACGGTCGATCGGTGGAGATCGTCTTGGCCTGCACAGCCATTGAGAGCATCGCCCTCTTTGCCGGGGTGATCCTGTCAGTGCAGGCGCCTCTTCGCCGCAGGCTGACGGCACTGGCGGCATCCACCATCTCTATCTATCTCCTGAACGTTTTAAGAAATGGATTTGTACTCATGGCCTATGGTGGAAGCTGGTTTGGGGAAAGCAGCTTTGATATCGCTCACAATATCATTGCCAAGCTGGGATCGACAATAGCGCTTCTCGCCATATCTTATATGGTTTTCATGCTCTTGCCGGAGCTTTTATCAATCATTGATGAGCTTGCAACAGAGATCAAGCCTGGAAGGGGAGATGCTGCATGAAGCTGGCGAAGGATTCCACTGCATGGATATCAGTGCCCATGTTTCTCACTGCGGCACTGGCTGTGGCAGGAAACTGGTACATGTCAGCCGTGGCTTTGGCGGGCTTTGTTTTCATGATCTTCTTTCACCGGGACCCGGATCGATTTCCGCTAGGAGCTGGCATGCTATCCCCTGCAGACGGAAAAGTCATTGCAGCCACACCGGATAGAATCACCATCTTTATGAGTCCCTCCAATGTACATGTAAACCGGGCACCTCTGGATGGATTTGTGCGCAATATCGAATACAGGAAAGGCACCCATCTGCCGGCTTTCATGGGGCGGGCATGCAAGAATCAACAAAACAGGATGCATCTGGAGACCGATGACGGTGATATGGAGCTGCGCCAGATAACGGGAACCCTGGTCAGAGAGATAGTCTGCTACGTTCGTCCCGGAGAACAGGTGTCGCGTGGAGAGAGGATAGGCATGATCCGCTTTGGCTCGCGGGTGGAAGTAAGCATTCCCATGGGCTACAATCTGGTAGTAAATAAGAACGACAAGGTCCGGGCTGGAGAGACCGTGATTGCAGTGAGGAATTCATGAATGTTTTCCGGGTCATACGACTGCCGGACATATTTACGCTTTCAAATGTCGTTTTCGGATTTCTGGCAATTCTTGCGGCAGGCAAGGCCTGGGGCGGCAGTTTTCCCCAGTATGCCGTGGTTTTCATACTATTAGCAGCAATAGCAGATGGCTTGGATGGATTTTTGGCAAGAAAGGTGGGAGGCAGTCCCCTGGGAGCAAACCTGGACTCTTTAGCGGACCTGATCTCCTTTGGCACAGCGCCTGTCTTTCTTGCCATCTCCACCTTTCATCTTCCGCCCCACATCTGGCCGGTGGGCATCTTCTTTCTGCTCTGCGGAACGCTGCGCCTGGCCAGATTCAATATCGTATCTGGCAAAAGCGATCAGTTCTTTGAGGGGCTTCCCATTCCCGCGGCGGGCATAGCTCTTTCCGCCAGTGTTCTTTTGGGCAGGCCGACACTCACGATCCTGCTCATGCTGCTCTTAGCACTGCTCATGGTGAGCAGCGTCCCATACCCCAAGATCAGAGATCTTCGCGTCATGACTGTCCTGGGAGCAATCTTTCTTGTAGTAGGATTGGCCCTCTTCTGGCAGCGAGATATGCATGATATTCTCGAGGCAACCCTTGTGGTAATCGCGCTTATCTCTCTTTATCTGACCAGTCCGGTGGTGATCTCACGCCTACGAAAAGAGAAATAGCCGCATTTGAGGCGGGCATAAAGCTGGGAGCTCTCTACCATCAGTTCGTTGGAGCGCCGGTGAGCCTGAAGACTGCAGCCAGCCTGGAAGAGGCCATGCAGAAGAGCATATCCCTGCAACCTTACGTTAAACAAGTTCGCGTCAGCATAAACAGGCAGATGTTGTTGGAGAACGTCTTTGGATACGGCGAGCTTGAGGGGCGCATGATAATCGCTGAGGTGCAGATAGATTACGAGGGCGAAGTGGTCATAGCCAGGCTGCAGTATGACGCAGAAAAGAACTATCCTCTCATGAGTTTAATCTAGATAAGAATATGATGTGGGCGCATCCGGATTTAGGTAGGAAACCAGGAGGAGGCTCTGGAGTCATTCATATAGATCCCCCTGATTATCTCTGTCGCGTTCTTTGTGTGCTTTATGCGCTCAGCGGCCGATAGTAGTATCCTATTAGAGATATTCACTCAAATTCAATTGTTCCAGGCGGCTTGGGAGTCAGGTCGTAAACCACCCTGGCCACGGTTGAAATCTCGCCCGTGATGCGACTGGAGATGCGCCTCAGTGTCTCCCAGGGAAGCTCCATCGCGTCCGCAGTCATGGCATCTCGGGATGAGACGGAACGGACGGCCACCACCCAGCCGTAGACCCGAATGTCGCCTTTCACGCCCGTGGCTTTGCCGAGGAGTGCGGCAAAGGCCTGCCAGGGGTTGAATTTTTCGACCTCTTCTTCTACAATAGCATTGGCTTTGCGCACCACATCCAGCTTCTCGGATGTTACCTCGCCCACGATGCGCACCGCCAGGCCGGGCCCCGGATAGGGCATTCTCTCGCTTATCTCCTGGGGAAGATTCAGGGCGCGGGCCACTTCGCGAACCTCGTCCTTGTACAGGTCGCGCAGGGGCTCCACAATGGTCTGGAATTCCATGCAACTGGGCAGCCCCCCCACATTGTGATGAGCCTTGATGCCTCCCTCCGACTCGATTCTGTCCGGGTAGATGGTGCCCTGCATGAGGCAGTCGCCGCCAATCTTGCGTGCCTCCTCCTCGAAGACACGGATGAAGGTCTCGCCTACGACCATCCTCTTCTCTTCCGGGTCTGTGACCCCTTTCAAGGCATCGAGAAACCGGTCGTGAGCATTAACACGCACCAGCCCGATGTCCTTGAAGAGCTGCTCGATTCGGTCCGACTCGAACTGCCTCATGAGCCCTGAGTCCACATAAACAGGGACCAGTCGGTCTCCAATGGCACGATGGGCCAGCATGGCACATACGGAGCTGTCCACGCCTCCTGATAAACCTATGATGGCGCGTCCCTTAACATCGCGCCGGATCTCCTCGATGGCGTCCTCTATGAAACGTTGCACATTCATGGCCATAATAGCATGCCCGGCTTTGAGAATAATAGGCTTGCGGTTATGATTATTTTTCCCCGCCAGAATCATTATGAGCTTGCTGATGCTTTTCTAGATGATCTTAATATGACATGTACATGAAAAATAAGGCTATAAATTATGAAAGAGGTAGATATATTGGCGGGATGGGAAAGTGGGGCTCGCCATTAAGACCTCCTCTGGGGAGGGCTTTTCCTCCGGCCCTCCCAACCTAAATCAAAGAACTTGCAGCCACCCATTTTCTCAAACTACCCGACTTTCCCTGCTTATTTCCTCAATTATCTGATTATCCTTACTTATTTTTCTTATCGAGCCGGACAATGCTTTTATTAATACCCAACGATCTATTAAGATTAGAACCAGAAAAGCACACCCAAAATACTAGAAGGATTAAGAAGAGATGAGGGAATACATCGGGAAGGATACAGGGGGCCCAGGAAAATGAAATATTGCAAAATTCTGCTCTACATGACTACGCTCGTTGCGTGTCTGTCAATTGGCATTGCACTGGAAGAAGACTACTTGGTAGGCGGATACGTCAGCAGTTACGACCGTTCCATGATGATGGACCCGGGAATAGCCGGCATGGTGAAGTGGCTGGATGCGCCAGTCCCCAGTTTCCCCTGGTACAGCTCCGATCTCACCTTCTACAGACAGGCGATCCCCAGCAGTACTTTTACACCCTACAGGGAATATTATACAACCGCGGGAACGCCCATAGTGGGAGGAATAGTAAGCAATCCCGTCAAGTTCGATATTACCAGGGATACGCCTTACGGCATTTACTACGGCACTGGCGAGGTATTGCCATACTCTCAGTATGCTTCCACAGTTCCCTCCAAGACCAATGATCTCTGGATTCAAGGGCAGACGAATTGGACCCAGTATGCTTTAAGCCCTGTGGGAGCATCACTGCAACTGGTGGCCAATGTGCCCACGGGAGGGATGGGAGGTTTTTATGAGGTGGTTCAAACCAATACGGTCAATACCAACTACAAGACCTATCAGTTCAATCCAGGTTATAACACCATGAACTTTAAAGCTGAGCATATGGGAAGAAACATGCTCTACCTTGTGGTGAACAACCAGCCGAGCAACGTGGTCATCGTGGACGTGTTCTCCCAGGCACCAGGGTAAACGACAGTTGTGAAGATCTCCAAATCACGGGTAATAGTCTAGCCCGACTTGAGGGGCTATTTCATCCTGGCCGTGCCTGAAGTAATGCGAGTCTTCTGCCCTCGCAACCTAAGCCAGCTAGGCGCAGGCGTGCGAGGGCGGGAGACTACCGGCCAGAGGATGTAAGGGCAAAGGGAGACGCACCGCAAAAATTTTTTCCCATCTCCCCCGTTGCTGCCCAATATCCAAGCTCGATCCAAATTTCGCTATCCTTGCCCCAGCGGGCAGCATTCCAGCCATCCCACATTCACCGGTCTTACGCTCCTGTTGGCCCACATCCATCTGGCCTTGCCCTGCAATGTGAAGTTCCCGGCCAGTTTTGTATCAGTGAAGCCATTCGGCCAGTAGGCTGTGCGATCGGCCAGGCCCAGGACACACGCATTCGTATCCAGATAGGAGAGTGTCTTGCCAATACGCGCTTTATAGCTGAGATTGAGGCTTTTTGCCTGATAGTACCTATCGCTCCAGACAATGTTCCGGTAATCGTTCTCTGCTAAGAGCTTTGCAGACCAGTCACCTCGCATGGCGATGCCATTTGGGGAGAGATTGACAGAGACAGGAGAGAAGCCAGCAAGAATATCGCGCTGGGCATAAATGCTGGCAGAATTGTATGTCAGTTGCTCTTGGGCCCGATAGTCGCCTGCTCCGTGCTCGCCGTATTGCAGGGCCGATCCGATTATAGGCCTGATTTTCGTGGTAGCAGATGCCGAGAAGTTGAACTCGCCCGCTGTGATATGCACTTTGTTTGTGACCGGGTAGCTTTCAAACTCTGTGGAGAGCATGCCCTCCGTGGATGCAAATCCCTTGCCAGAAACATGGCCATCGATGCTGGCCCGGGCGGCAGGCTTGACGCTCCTCATCTTAATGGTTATCTGGCCATGCGCGCCGGGCGGCAAATTGACAAAGGTCCAGGTGTTGATGGTGCCAGGATCGGGTGGCGGATAGGACACGACGAACACCGTTCGCGGGTCATAATCCTCTTTAACGATAAGATCAACAGGATGATACTGATTATTTCCATAGGTTATGGTATAGGTCATCAGTCCACCCGGTGTCGCGGAAGAAGGACCGTCCTTTATATCTTCTTCCTCCAGGGGCTCAAAGCTTATTACCTCGTCTGCAATCTTTATGTAATCGATAAAAGCAGATGTATCGGGCACCTTGCTATCCTTATAAATCGAGATATAAATTTTCACAATGCTCTTGCCCTCAAGTCTGCTCTTGCATGCATCCAGGCTCTCTGAGAGGAAGGTATTGTCTTTATATTTTTCATATTCCAGATCAAATCCGTCCAGCTCATTCCAATTAGAATTGGACATTTCCATCTCAGACCAGGATTTCTTCAGGGAGAGAACCCTTGCATCCTGGAGATTTTTGCTGTCGTATCTACTGTCTCCGTCGCCATCTAAATAAAACTCAACCTGGACCGCACCGTCTCCTGATTGGGGACGTATCCACATGCTGAACTGATCTAGATCTTCAAATGGTAGCGGTTGGTCCGGATAGATATAGATCCTGGCATAACTGCCCTTGCTGTCTACAGATAGCTGTGCACAGCTGTCGCCGTGAAAGCTCTGGGTTGTAGAGACAGAGGCATCTGCGTTTTTTAGATGGCTGAGGCTATAATCCAGATCCGTGAGACAGAATGAACTAAAGACCCATATTTGGAAAAGGATTACAGCAAGTATCAGAAGAATAATTGACCGGTTGTAACACAATGGCTTGCCCATACATCAGTGTATTTATGCAACTGTAGAAATACCATTCGCTTGACAAAATGCCAGAAATATATCAATGAGATCTACTTCGTGAATGGCAGCATGACCTAGATCAGATCCACATAACCTCTACATGAAAAAAAGGGTTATTAACTTCAGAGATAATCGACTGTCTGGCGGGGTAGGAGAGTGGGGACTTATCCTTACCGCCTAGGCAGGAGGAGGGGAAAAGGGGGTATCCTCCTGCCTAGAATCCCTTAATTCCTTCTAAGCATAATCGAGTTTCAGATCTATTATTGATCTTAGACGACCATCTCCAAAGCCCTTCTTAGCTCCTCAATTACAATGGGCTTGCTGATGTAATCGTCCATGCCGGCTGCCAGACATCGTTCGCGGTCGCCCTTCAGGGCATAAGCGGTGATTGCTATGATCCAGGGACCCTTGGGCCAAAGCTTGCGGATCTCTTGCGCAGCCACCAGACCGTCCATCTCCGGCATCTGCACATCCATGAGAACTACATCATAGGGCTGGCGCTCTAAAGCCTGCAAGACCTCCAGGCCGTTGCCTGCCACATCTGCGCTGTAGCCGAGCCTCTTTAGCATCTGAATGGCAACCATCTGGTTGACGACGTTATCTTCCGCCAACAATATGCGCAGCGGTCCGGCAGCCTTGCGACTGACGGCAGGTTTTGATTTCTTGGCGCGAGAATCGGCAAAAATCGATATTGTGTCCGCTTCTTCGGCTATTTCGGCTATGATAGTAAAATGGAAGGTAGAGCCCAATCCCTGCCGGCTGACCACCCAGATCTCGCCACCCATCAGCTCCACCAGCCTGCGACTGATGGCCAGGCCCAGGCCGGTTCCGCCGTACTTGCGCGAGGTGGTGGAATCTATCTGAGAGAATGATTGAAATAGCCGGCCCAGCTTTTTCTCAGGAATTCCAATGCCTGTATCGCTAATGGAAAAATGAAGCTCATATATTTTTCCTGCTTTTACGGGCTTTGCGGTCAAAGAGATCTCTATCGTTCCGGCATGCGTGAATTTTACGGCATTGCTCAGAAGGTTGACCAATACCTGACGAAGCCTGGTGACATCGCCTTTGAAGCATACCGGAATCGCCTCATCCAGACAGTATTTTATTGCCAGCCCCTTTTCCTCGGCCTCCGTTTTTACCAGGTCTACCGCCACGGCAATGCACTCTCGCAAATGGAATGGATGGCTCTCCAGCTCCATCTTGCCCCCCTCAATCTTGGAGAAGTCCAGTATCTCATTTATAACTGAGAGCAAGGAGTTGCCGGAGCGTCTCACCGTCTCTACATAATCCATTTCTTGTGGAGTCAAGTCAGCGCTCAAAAGCAATCCGGTCAGACCCACTACGGCATTGAGCGGCGTCCTGATCTCATGGCTCATGTTGGCCAAAAAATCTGATTTGGACCTGGCGGCCGCTTCCGCGACCTCTTTTGCCTCAATGAGACTGTCTTCTGCCTGTTTTCGCTCCGTGATGTCACGGATGGACTCAATGGCCCCAAAGACATTTCCTTGCGGATCGTAAAGAACCGCGGCACTGCCCAGAAGATAAACGATTCCACCCCTCATGTTGGGCATGTACGCTTCTCCCATGAGAGCTCTTCCTTTTTTCTCAATATGGTCATACTTGTTCTCGATCTCTCTATCGGCTTTCAAAACCAGATCGATGAGTATGGGCCTCCTGGATCCATAAAAAGGCAATGCGTACTCATAATCGCCCTTTCCGATCATATCATTGGCCAAGATGCCGGTCATGGCCTCAATGGCCCTGTTCCAGGCTACAACCTTGCCTTCTCGGTCTATTACGAAGGTAGCATCAGGCAGAAAATCGATGATGTCCATCAAGCGCTGCTCTGATTCCCGGAGAGCTTCCACCATCCTCTTGCGGTCAGTGATGTCCCTCGTCACCCCCACCAGAAACTCATTTCCGGATTTATCCTTATAGAGAGTCTTTTTAATCTGGACGGTGCAAGTCACGCCGGGAGCATAGGTATTCATCTCCTCGTTTACGTTCTCCTCTCCCGAGATGAATACCCCTTCGTCCTTCTGCCAGGAGATGTCTGCCATCTCTTGAGAAGGGAACAGCTCATAAGCGGTCCTGCCCAAGATTTCCTCTCTTGAGCGCCCAAAGAGCCTACAAGCTGCATCGTTGACCAGAATTACCCTATGCAGCCTGTCCTTGACATGAATCGGATCGCCAATAGAATTTATTATTTTATCGAGATAGTCTCTGGCATCCATTAAAGCGTGGTTCGCTTTTTCCAGTTCTGCCGTTCTCTCAAGGACTCTATTCTCCATTTCATCATGGGCCCTTTTTAGCTGCTCCTCCATCTTTTTGCGCTCAGTGATATCCCTGGCAATGCCTACCAGAAACTCATTTCCAGCCCGATCTTCGTAAACAGTCTTCTTGGTGATCATGGTTCTAATATTGCCATGACCATCAGTCACAGATTCTTCATTTACGTTCTCTCTTCCTGTGGCAAAGACCTCTTCGTCCTTTTCCCAGAAAATGTCCGCCTGCTCTTTGGGGAAAAAATCGCGACAGGTCTTGCCGATTATATCCTCCGGCATAAGATTGGTAAGACTGTATTTGGCAGAATTGACCAATAAATATCGGTGCTGTCTGTCGCTGACAAATATAGGATCTCCGATAGAATTGATTACCTTTTCCAGAAAATCCTTGGAATTGGGTATTTCCTCAGGCATAGACGCCAAGCAGCTCTCTGCACCGCTTTTTTCTTCAAGCAATCTTTCAATAGCTTGCAGCTCAAAGGAGGCATCAAATAGCGTCTCAGATAGGCAAGCGGGATCTATTTGGCTTTTGATTCTGAGATCATCTAATCTAGCGCGAAGCTGGCCGAGCCTTTGCAGTGCATCCTTGTGTTGCATTTCTTACCCAGGAAAAGAAAGCTTATGCTTTAACTCCTCAACGAATCGAGTTTTTTTTATTTTTAATAATCAGCGGATGCACCCGTTTATGATAAATAATTTTCCCCTAAATTGCCTTGAGGATAGCACTTAAATTCTCTAACAGACAATCCGTGGCAATTACAACAATCCATCTGAATTGTTGAGGTGATGCATATAACCCGCAAGTCTTGGTTCATAATAGTGGCATTGGCTGTGATCGCAGGAACATTGTTTTTTTACGAGAGTCCTCAGTCATCTACATCTATATCTACATCTCCATTCAATGAGAACTATAGGGCCGCAGGCATTCCTGAGAATTATTACTTCAGCTTGAAGGCCGCCGACATAGATAGCCCTATTGAACTGGTACGCTTTGCCACCAGCATCAAACCGGATGCAAGCAGCCTGGATATCTCAAAAAGAGCTGCTTACTACCAATGGTATCTGAAGAATCGGGGCTTTAATGTGAGCTTTGCCTACAGCGACAATTTCCGAAATCAGAGCTATGAACATGTCTGGCTCATAGTGAAAAATCAACAGGGTGAGAGCATGTACGTGGATCCCAGCTCAGACCGAATGAAAGCCGATTCCATATGTCCCACAACACCCGAATATAAGAGCTATCAAAAAACGTTTAAGGACATTAATGAGCTATGCAGCCACACAGGATACATAGATAAATACGCATGGTGGAAGACTAGCCGCGGCAAGGAGCTATTTGAGAGCAGCATTGTGCTACTGAAAAAGGAGCAGCTTTAAAGCCATCCGTCCCACTGAGCCGATAGCG